>CAMTVF010000057.1:0-8838 GCA_947085115.1 uncultured Opitutaceae bacterium
CTGCCAACTGAGCTATCTGGGCAGACCAAGGCATAGGCAAAAAACAAAGAGAACGACTAGAGAATGATTCCCAAAAATCGCCGTCAACTGTATTCTTGTGCTTCTGCCAAAAATCTACGGCCCGATCGTTATGCGATAACGGCCGGGTGCGAGAACAGACCCAATCCGGTAGGTCTTCGCAAGGTAATCCCGAAAGAATATGTCAATCTCGTCGCGCCCTGAACCGAGCGAGAGGAGCGGCCCACCCGTGATCCCTGCCGGACCCACCGCGACGATAAATTCCAGAGGCGCAAAATCGGCGCGCGGCAACAACACGTCCGAAAGCGTAATATTTCTCAACTCCCCGTCCCCCAATCGCTTAATCTGCATAAACGCCATCCTTTCATACACCAGTTCGCGGACTATTCCGGCCTCCCCCATCCCGGCAAACGGCGCCCCATTGGTCCGACCCAAGATATCGATCACGCTCTCCGTGGTCGCGAGGTTTTCGGTCCCGTAGTTGGATAGACCTCCATCGGCGAAGATCAACTTCGAACCAAAACTGGTGAACACCTGCCCGGGTTGCTTTACCAAGCGAACAGGCAGTTGCCCCTGCCCGTAGTTTCGCGACGTGGGAATGAAGAGTGGCGCCGGATCAAAAAACTCCGCGCGCTCGCGCAAAACGACATCCGCTTGATCCGCTCCCGCCCCCGCGATACGGACAAAGGGTTCCGGACCCCGCGTCACGTCCGCTTGCTCTCGGGCGGAGTCGCGCCCGGACCAGAGCCACCACGCTGCCGTTACCAAGACCATCAGTGAAAGTCCCACTAAGACGCGGCGCTTGGATCGAGAAGCTTGCGCGGCCATGGGTGTCCCTCAGCGACCCGTCGGCACAAATTGTGAAGCGGTTGACTCGGCCTGATCAGCCGCAACCAGCACGCGCGCAAAGCCCGCCTCGCGCGCCAGATCACATAATTTGAGAAAGCCCTGCATCGACACCTGCTTGTCGATTCGCACCAGCATGGACGCGCCCGGATGTTCCTTGGCATAGCGCTGCAGCACCACCTTGAAATTGGCGAGCTCGTAGATCCCTCCCTCGAACAGAATCATGTTGTCGCGGCGAAAACTCACCACCACCGAGGTCGTGGCGTGCGTGGCGGATTCGAGGCGCGGCAATTCCAGCTCTGCGGTGGTGCTAATTCCGACGGGCAAACCGGGTGCCAGAATAAATCGCGAACCGAGCAGCGTGAAAAACAAACCGATCGCTCCGACATTCACCCAGAACACGACGTCGAAATCGCGCGGCGGTGTCGCCAATTTGGCCCTGAGATCAAGCGGACGAGTGATCATTTTCCCCCGGCTCCAGCTCCGTTTCGATGTTCGCGCAGCAAGTAACGCATCAACTCGTTCCCCACCCACTCCATGTCATGGACGAGGGCACGCACGCGCCCATTGAGAAAATGCCGCGCCAGATGAACCGGGATCGCGATCGCTATCCCCGCCGCCGCCGTGAGCAATGCTTCCCAAACTCCGCCGGAAAGCACTGCGGGGGTCGCGTAATTGCCCGACTGGTTGAACAGCCAGAATGTCTTGATCATGCCCAGCAAGGTTCCGAGCAACCCAAGGAGCGGGGCGATCTGCGCGATCGCGGCCAATGCGCCAATGCGTCGTTCGAGGGTCGGGATTTCCGTCAATGCTGCTTCCTGCACCGCGAAACGCATGCCTTGCTCATCATCACTCGCGTGCCGCAGCCCCGCCTTGACCACCGCGGCCACCGGTCCGGGCGTTTCCTCGCACAAAGTCAGCGCCTCCATCAGGCGGTCCTTTTGCAGCAGGTTCTTGATGCCGTTCAGGAACTCCGTGGAACGTATCTGTCCCCGATGCAAATAGAGCGCACGTTCGATAAAAATTGCCAGCGCCACAAAACCGACCGCCAAGAGCAGCCACATCACGGGCCCGCCCTGGGCAAAGAGACTGTAATTAAATGCCGTCATGAAAAGTGTCGCGCATGATGCGCCAGAGGGAGGTTTCGTAAACTTGAATCCGATCTCACGGTTTCGTCCCCCTGATCGCGCGGAAGCGATCCAGCTTCGATTGCGCCAGGGCTGAGCCGCCGAGCCGGTTATCCACCACCAGTTGATAGGCACGCTGAGCTTCATCCCAGCGGTCCGCCTCCTCCAGCAACTGGCCCAGCTCAAGGAGCGTGCGCGCGACCCAGTAGCGGCCCGTGGCGCCGAGCTGTTCTGCCACGACCGCATCGAGGAAGAAGGCATCGATCACCGACCAATAAATCGTGCGCGCGCTCTGTCCCTGCCCGCGGCGCACCTGTGCATAGCCCCATTTGTGACCCGCTTCGACGCGCAAGTCGGTCGGCGCCGTCGGCAAATCGCGCAGCCGCTCGAAGAGTGCCGCCGCCGCGTCGTAGTTCCCGGGATTATTCGCGCCCTGCGCGAACAGGCAGTCGCCAAGCGCCATTTGCGCCAGGATGACATCGGGATGCTGGCCGTGATTGTTGATCAAGTCCTCATACACCAGCCGGGCCGTGCCGAAATCGTTCAGCTTGCGGAGAAGGTCGCCCTGTTTGAGCCGCGCATAAAAAACAAGTTCATCCCGCGGGTAACGTGTCACCAGTCGCTCCAGTCGCTCATACGCGTCGCGCAAGTTGCGATCGAGCCCCTGACGCTCCGCATACACCGCCGCTTCATAGAGCGCAAAGGGCGAGTATTCACTGGCCGCATTCGAATCGACCATGTCGACCAAGGTTTTCTCGGCGAGCGCCAGCTCTCCGCGCTTCGCCTGACGCGCCGCTTGCACGATATAGGAATACACCGCGACCTTCGCGTCGCAATTGCTCGCCCGCAGTTGATCGAGAATCGCCGTCGCTTCCGCGTCGCGCCCAAGATCGAGCATGGCTTGCGCCTTCAACAACTGCACCGTGCTTTCCACTTCCGCTTGCAGCCCCGCCTCCAGTTGCGCCGTGGGGAGCCGGGCAAGCAGTTCATCCGATTGGCGCGCTGCGGCCTCCGGCTGATCGTTGTCAAAGGACAGCTTGGCGCGAAGCCAGAGCAAGCGAATGCGCAATTCGTCCGGCACGACCGCCGTCGACGGGTTGGCTATCAATTTATCCACCCGCACCTGCGCGTCCCGCGTGCGCCCACGCGCCTGCATTTCGCGCATCAGGTTCCATTCCGCCTGCCAGCGGCTCACGACATCAAACGCGGCATTGCCAGCCATTTCGTCCAGCAGGGCCGCCGCTTCGGTCAAGCGATCCGCGCGCACATCCGACAAGACCCGTTGGAAGATCAATCCGCCCGCCGGCACGACCTGCGGGGCCTCCCGCAGCGCGGCATCGTAAGCGTCTGCCGCATTCTTGAAATCGCCCGAGCGAAAAAATGTTTCTGCGAGCAATACGCCCAGTTCCGACCGCTCGCGTCCCGGCGGCAAGGCCGCGCGCAACTGCGTGCAGACATCCGCGGCAGTGCGATAAAGCCGCGCATCCCACGCAACCGACAGCCGCACGCCAAGCGCCGCCGCGCGCAGGGGAGAACCCGGAAAACGATCGAGCAACACGCGGGCATCTTCTTCCGCCACGTTGGATTGCTT
The DNA here is from genome assembly GCA_947085115.1 of uncultured Opitutaceae bacterium. Taxonomy (GTDB): domain Bacteria; phylum Verrucomicrobiota; class Verrucomicrobiia; order Opitutales; family Opitutaceae; genus Didemnitutus. The sequence goes on from CAMTVF010000057.1 coordinate 3,583, forward strand.
GTCCGCCAACGCGGCCTGGGCCCGCACGAGCAAGAGATCCTCAATGATCGGATGTTGCTGCGGGGCGCTGATCAAAGCCGACAAGTCCCGGCGCAATTGTTGCCGCTCCGCCACCGAACGCGTGCCTCGGGCGAGCGCATACAGCGCCGTGCGCTGGGTTTCCGGGCGCACACCTTCACGCACGAGATCACGAAACGCCCGGCGGGCGGTCGGACTGGTCTCACCCGCAATCAAACCGATCAGCAAGCGAAACTGGTCGACGACATTCCGCTCGGTCGGCGGCAACGCCAGAAGCTGGCGCTCCAACACGCTCAATGCCTCCGACTGCCGACCGAGTCTTGCCAACCCCGCTGCATAGTAACGGGCCGAATCATAGCCGACCCGCTGTCCGGAAAATCGGTCCATGTTGGTTCGCCACGCGGCCAAATCCTGCTCGGTCGGACTGCCACTGCGCAGCAACGCTTGCGCTTGGCCCAATACGAAGCGTGCCCGCTGCTGCTCGGACGTCGCCGCTTGGGCCGCTTGTTCATAGAGTCCGTTCGCGCGCTGCACCTCGTTTTCCATATCCGCCACCTGCGCCTGCAAAAAAAACCACCATCCGCGTTCGGCGGTCGACAGCTGTTCGGCAGCAATCTCGTTCAACGCGTTGCGGGCTGTTTGCTGCCGCCGCGCATGCGCGGCGAGCAGTCCCGCACGCAAATGATAGGCGCCATCCCGCGGCCCGGCGAACGCCTGCAATGCTTGCTCCGCCGGCCCGACATCTCCCGCATCAAGGAGTGCCGTGATCAAGGCCAGCGTGACCCGCGGCCGGGCGTCGATCGGCAAGGCGGGATCACCCAATATTCCCTGATAGATCAACGTGGCGACCGCCGGAAACCCGGACTGCAACGCGCTATTGGCCCGCCCCTCCGCGACAAGCCAACCACCGGGAACCATGGCCGACGCCGCTCCCTCATTCGTAAATGGGCTCTGACCTGCTGGCTGTGCAGCCAGCGCCAGCGGCAACAGGCCGATCAAGATAACAGCGCACACCGATTTTCTCATGGGCAGGCGCATCGTGCGTGGCGCCATGCCCACTGGCAAGCTCCGCATCCAAACCCGGCACCTACGTGTAAATGAAAACTGCTCGCACATCACGGTTGATTGGGACAACACTCGGCGCGTTCGGTTCAACCCTCTTCCACAAAAATGATCCCCTTGCTTGTTCTCGCCGGCCTCGCCGCAGTGTTGTCGCTCTGGGTTGCGCGCTCCTACAACGCCCTCGTCACCCTGCGCAATCGCTTCAAGAACGCGTTTGCACAGATCGATGTCCAGTTGAAGCGACGCTACGATCTGATTCCTAATCTGGTCGAGGTCGCCAAGGGCTACATGAAGCACGAGAGCACCACGCTCGAAAACGTCATCAAGGCCCGCAACGTGGCCCATGCCGCCTCCCAGGCCGCCGCCGCCAACCCCGCCGACGCCGGCGCGATGAAGGGCCTGCTCGGGGCCGAGGCCGGACTCGCCGGCACCCTGTCGCGCCTGATGGTCGTCGCCGAACAATACCCCGACCTCAAGGCCAACCAGAACATGATGCAACTCACCGAGGAGATGACCACCACGGAAAACAAGATCTCATTCGCCCGGCAGGCCTACAACGACTCCGTCATGAGCTACAACACCAGCCGCGAGTCCTTCCCGACCAACATCCTCGCCGGCATGTTCAACTTCGCCGAGGCGCAGCTCTTCCAGATCGAAAACGCCGCCGAGCGCGCCGCCCCGCAGGTGAAGTTCACCTGAACTGGCAGGGCGAATCCTCCGGATAACCCAACTAACCCGCACTTGCGCGCCCCACTCCGCCGCCTAATCTCCCGACCATGAAATCAACCTATACCGCCATCATCAAGAAAGACGCCAGTTGGTGGATCGGCTGGATCGAGGAGGTTCCCGGCGTCAATGCCCAGGAAAAAACCAAGACCGCTCTGCTCGCCTCACTGAAGGTCATCTTGAAAGAAACCCTCGAATTCAATCGCGATGAGGCCCGCAAAGCCGCGAAAGACAATTCCTCCAAGGAGCTGGTCACCGTCTGAGCGATGAAGCGGCGCGCGCTGATTCAGCACCTGACTCAGCATGGCTGCAGCCTGATTCGCGAAGGCGGCAACCACTTCTGGTGGGGTAATCCCGTCAAGCACCGCCGCTCCGCCGTCCCGCGACACACCGGGGTGAACGATCTGCTCGCCCGGAAGATCTGCAAGGATCTCGACATCCCCAAACCGTGAAGGCCAGCCACGTTGGTTTAGCCGCCTGAACATGATCGATCTCAGTGAACTCCTCTTTGCTCGCGGCCTTCCCAAAGACGTCCGGCTGACCAAGCTGGTGCGCCACCAATCGAGCAAGTGGGATATAGAGAGCTTAGTGGCACATGACCAATTTGAGCTCTATCAATCGAATCAGGGACGCCCGGTATTTAATAACTGCAAGTATTTGGTTTCGTTTCTGGGCGAAAAGCATTCCCTCGCCCGCTTGTTCGGCGTGTATCGGGTGAAAAATGTTTCCAAAGATACAGGCAATCCACTTCCGTGGCCTCCCGGGTATCTCTACCCGCACATGCCGCCGGGCCGCCTTTGGCATGACCTCGAAAAATTACCTGGTTTCGTTGACTTGGAAAAACGCGTGGTCACCGACTGGGGTCCATCAACCCGCTCGTGGGTTCAGTGGCTAAGCCCCCGCGAGGTGGTTGAAATTCTGCCGCATGGCTACGTGCGAGAGTTTCCGGGTTTCGACGAAGTGCTGCTGTCCTATAAGGAGCTCTGTGAAATGGCAGCGAATCCGGCGTCGAACCGTGAATGGCACCGGGCATTAGGCAGCGTCGCAGGCGTTTACTTGATCACCGACTCGAGCAGCGGACTTCAGTATGTGGGTTCGGCACACGGAGCTGACGGGATTCTTGGCCGCTGGAAATCGTATGCCCGGACTGGCCATGGCGGCAACCAGTTGCTCCGGGGGTTGCTGGCCAAGAATCCGCGCGCTGCCAACTCTTTCCAGTTTTCAATCCTGCGGGCTTTGCCAACTTCTCTGACGAGGGAAGAAGTTCTCGGCAACGAGGCCCTATATAAGAAAAAACTGGGATCCCGCGCCCACGGTTTGAACGCCAACTGACTCATCATGGACTTCTTCGAGGCCCAGGAACGCGCCCGGCAACGGACCAACCGGCTCGTTTTCCTCTTCGTGTTCGCCGTGCTGGGCACGGTGCTGGCCGGCTACGCCGCGAGTTGGTTCCTCTTCGACACCCTGGAATCCAACCAAGGCTACACCGGGGACCGCTCTGGCCGGCGCGTTTACCTTGAGGCGCTCCCTTCCCGGTCGCTGTTTGACCCGAAACTATTCCTGTTGGTCACAAGTGGCACGGTGGCCGTCGTCGGCCTGGCCTCGCTCTATAAATGGTCGCAAATGCGCGCCGGCGGCTCGGCCGTCGCCGAACTGGTCGGTGGCCGCCGCATCAATCCTCAAACCACCGATCTCCGCGAGCGCCGCCTGCTCAACGTCGTCGAAGAAATGGCAATCGCCTCCGGTCTGCCGGTGCCGGCCGTCTATATCCTTGAGCAAGAACCGGGCATCAACGCCTTCGCCGCAGGCCTGACCACCTCCGACGCCGTCGTGGCCGTTACTCGCGGCACGCTCGACAAACTCACTCGCGACGAGCTCCAAGGTGTCGTCGCCCATGAATTCAGTCACATCCTCAATGGTGACATGCGGCTCAACGTTAAGTTGTCCGCCATCGTCTTCGGCATCTTGGTTATCGGGCTCCTGGGGCGCGGCATCCTCTTTTCGCTCGGCCGGGGGCGCGTGCGCGGTGGCGGCAAGGACAAGGGCGGCGGCATCGCTGTGATCATCGGCGTGGGCATCGCGCTCCTGATCATCGGATATATCGGTTATTTTTTCGGCCGACTCATTCAAGCGGCGGTCTCCCGCCAGCGCGAATTTCTGGCCGATGCCTCGGCGGTGCAGTTCACGCGCAATCCCACCGGCGTCGCGGGCGTGCTCAAGAAGATCGGCGGCTATGCGCTTGGCTCAAGCATGACCGGCAAGCATGCCGCGGAGATTGGCCATTTCTTCTTCGCCCAAAGTTTTCGCTCCAGCTTCGGCGGACTCTGGGCAACTCACCCACCCCTCGCGGAACGCATTCGGGCGGTCGAACCTCGTTGGAATGGCGAACTCTTTGAACCGCCCGAGCTGGTCGATGTTTCGAGTGAATCATTCGCCGCGGCAGGCGTCGGTGGCGCGCCGAAACCGTCACCAAACAACCCCGATCCACTCGCTCGGATTCCCTTCGTGCCGCTGGCGATCATGGCGGAAATCGGGGCGTTGACTGACGCGCACTTTCGCCGCGCGCAATCGCTGCTGGAAACAATTCCTGCGTCCCTGCGCGAGGCGGCACACGATCCGCTGCGCGCCGAAGCCCTCGTCTACGCTCTCCTGCTCGATCAGGCTGAGCCAACCCGCGCCAGGCAGTTTGCGCTGATTGAGCAGCACGCCGGCAAAGTCGCCGATGCCAACGTGCGCGCACTTTATCCCGACACGAGGACACTTGATCCCGCGGCGCGCCTGCCCGCCGTGCAACTTTCCCTGTCGGCCTTGCGCAAGTTGGAGCGCGATGGGCTCGCTCTCTTTGTCTCCACTCTCGACGAGTTGGTCCACGCTGACGCAAAGATCTCGCCCTTCGAATTTGCATTGCAGAAAATGCTCGTGCACCAACTCGAACTCATGCGGCAGCCGCGCAAGGCAGTTGAGTTTCATTCGTTCAAAGCCGTCGAAAACGAAACCTTGGTAGTCATGTCAGCGCTCGCTCGTTTCGCCTCTGCCGACGAGGCGGTGGCGCGCCGCGGCTTTGCTTTAGGGGCCGCGCAGGTGAAACTCCTCGATCATCCCATCCTGCTCGACGCGGGATCCTGCACGTTGGAACGGCTCGACGCCGCGCTCGACCGGCTCGCGGCCAGTTCACTCCCGATCAAGCAACGCGTGCTGGCCGCGGCCACTCACATCATCGGCGCGGATGGCACGGTGACGGTCGAAGAAGGCGAGCTCTATCGCGCCATCGCCGCGACGCTTGATTGTCCCGCCCCCGCTCTGCCTGCGGCTACTTGAGCTGACAGCGGAAGGCGCGTCAGGGAGGCGTGAACCAATCGCGTTCGCAGGCGCAGTCTCATCGCGGGAACCACGCCATCGGCAGCGCCAGACCAGCCAATCCGAACACCATGCAACGGACGATGATTCGTC
>CAMTVF010000058.1:0-18485 GCA_947085115.1 uncultured Opitutaceae bacterium
GACATCGTAGGTCTTGGTTGAGTCGGCCCAGGCCCGGAGGTTGACGAGGGCGTTGCCGAGGTATCCCTGCGCGGCCATGGCGAAGGGCGAGGAGGAGCGCACGGGCACATCGTCGGCCACGCTCAGGAATATCCGCCCGACGGGCTGGCCGCTGAAGTAGGGATCGGGCTCGTCGAAGACAGGCAGGGGCCAGAGGGAGCGGTTGGGCGGCACGATGTTGGTCTTCCGGAAAAGGTCCTCGGCCAGGTCGGTGGACAGGGCGAGGTGGCGCGCAAAGGCCCAAGCCCCGTCGATGTCAGACGCGCGCTTGGTGATGCCGAGCATGGTGCCGCCGCGCCAGACAGACGTGCGGCGCCCGCCGCGCTCCCACGCGGGCAATGGCATGAGTTTGACCTTTCCGGCGAGCCCGGGGATTTCGAGTTTCCACATGCCGCACATCCAGTCGGGCATCAGGGTGCCGATCACCACTCCGTCCAGCCGCTGCCGGTGGCCCGAGGCGGAAAACATGTCGACATCGGTGCAGGTGCGCTGCGGGCCGGCGACCCATGTCACCAGACGCGCCAGGACCTCGGCGTTGCGAGCGGCGTTGAGTTGCGGCTGATCGTGCTGGTCGAAGAGCCCGCCGCCGGATTGGTCCAGCATCATCATTATCTGATCGGTGCTCGTGTCCCAGAGATTGAGCAGCCAGCGGTCGGGCCGGCCGTCGCCGTCGAAATCCTGCTGCAACGGCCGCAACAGGCGGAAATAATCCTCCCAGGTTTCGATGGACGACACGTCGATGCCGGCGGCCTCCACCAGATCGGAACGGTAGGCGAGCAGCACCGGATGCACATCGAGCGGCAGGCCGAAGATGCGGCCGCGACTTGTCCAGGGCGTGAGCGAGCTGGGGGATATTTTTTCGAGCAGGCCTTCAGCGCGCAGGCGGTCGGTGACATCCACAAACCCGACGCTGTCGAGCGGTCCGATGAAGGCCTTGGCCGCGACCGGCCGCTCGGCCGCGATGATGTCGGCCACGGGCGTGCCCGCGAGAAACCCCGACAACATCCTGCGTTCCAAGGCGGCGTTGGTGAGCTGGGAGATGTTGACGGCCTGCGCCGGGTGCCGGCGGCTCCAGTCCGCGACCAAGGGCTGGTAAACCAGGAAATGCGACTGCGAGAAAACCCAGAAGGGGATGCCCTCGATGACCGGCGTGCGCAGGAGGGAGACGCCGAGGCTCGCGCCCAAGGCGAGCACGGCGATGGCGGCCGCGCCGGGCGAGAGCACGCGGCGCAAGGTGGCCCGCGGCCCGGGCAGCGCCACCAGCAACACCGCGAGCACCGCCGCCGCGATGAGCAGCAGTCGGGCAGCAGGGATTCCGTCGTCAAGGGGCTGCGCCCCGGCGAGGGACAGGAGTTGGAACTGGGGCATGGGCGGGGTGTGCCGATTTAAGGAGCGCGTGTCGATTCTTCCGACACGTTGCCGACCTTACTAACCCAGCATGCGCACGGACTTCCAACTCCCGAATTACTGGCATCGTCTAGTGCCGCCAAGGGTCAGTGGAGATGGCGCGTGATTGGCGGAGGCTCTTTTTCGTCACAGCATGCCGTGACGCGTCACGGTGAAAAGTTTTCCAGCACGTCGGCGCTCATGAACCAGACCACGAGTGCGAATGTGGGGTTTGGCATGCCGCCGGCTTGACCGGTCGAGAGCAGCACGCGGTTGCGAAGCAGTGTTTTTTCGGGCGCGGTGGGCGGCTTGGCGCTTGCGCCTGCGGGCAAAATTTTCAAACAGGAGATGTGTCCCCACAACCGCTGCCCACGATGAACGACGTCGCCCTGGCCGCCGGCGTGTCCCGCTCGACGGTATCGCTGGCCTTGCGCAATTCCCGGAGCATCCCACCCGCGACGCGCAGCCGGGTCTATGCGGCGGCGGAGAAGATCGGCTACAAGACGAATCCGCTGGTGTCGGCGCTCATGGCGTCGTTGCACGCGCGCCGGATCACGCAAAAGCACACGGTGCTCGCCTACGTGGCCGCCTATCCGCCGGATGCGACATGGAGGCAATACGGCATGTTCATCGAGATGCACGAAGGCGCGCAAGACCGGGCCGAGGAACTGGGTTATCGTCTGGAGGAGTTTTGGTTGCGCGAACCCGGCATGACTCCCCGGCGATTCAGCCAGGTGCTGCATGCGCGGGGCATCCTCGGCTTGCTTGTGGCCCCGCTCCCGCACAGCGAACGGACCATCGAGTTGAAGTTCGATGATTTCGCGGTCGTCGGCGCCGACATGAGCGTCGCGTCGCCGCCGATTGAGCGTGTGTCCAACGACCATTTCCAATCCGCGCTCCTCGCCGTGCAGGAATGCCACGCGCTGGGCTACCGGCGCATCGGCTTCGCCGTGAGCCGCCAATTGAGCGAACGGCTGGAGAACCGCTGGCTGGCGGCGTTTCAATTCGCGTGCAACCAGGTTGCCGATGCCGCCCGGGTGGCGCCTCTGTTGTGCGAAGACTCGCATGACATTATCCGCGCCCTGCCGGCTTGGTGGAAACATGAAAAGCCGGACGTGGTCGTCACGGGTGAATTGGACTTCAATGCCGCCTATCCGTTGCCGTCGGAAGTGGGGATCGTGGGACTCTCGCTGGAGGAGCACAGCCTGGGGAGGGTCGCGGGAATTTTTCAGGACAACCGCCGGATGGGGGCCATCGCGGTCGAGCATCTGGTCGCCCGGCTGGAGCGTTGCGAGTTTGGCACCGACGACCGCGGCCGGGTCCACATGGTGGCGGGCCAGTGGAAGGCAGGGTTGAGCGCGCCGGGCCGGGGTTGCAACCGGCAGGTGCTGATCTGATGCCCTCCTCCGCGTCCGTTCAACGATGTGAATGAGAGGTGAGTTGAGTTAGAAAGGGCAGGTGCGCACCCTTTGATGCGGGCGGATAGTCCGCCTTCAACCCAAACCACACCAATGAAGACCCCCCATGCTTTGCAGCGACTGCAGCGTCAGCTGTGGGCGCTTGGCTTTCTGGCCATGCTCCCGGCCGCACTTGCCCAAACCGCAGGTGACGCCTCCACGACCACCCCGAAGGAAACACCCAAAAAAGAGGAGGATGTCATCGTCCTCAGTCCGTTTGTAGTCACCACCGACGGCGACACAGGCTACCGCGCCACCAACTCGATCTCGGGCACACGGCTCAATACGCCGATCAAGGAAATCCCGATGCCCATCGAGGTCATCACCGAGGCCTTTCTGCGCGACACCGGATCGAAAACCCTCCGCGACAGCCTGCGCTACAGCGCCGGCATCCAACTGCAGAGCCAGAACGATTACGGCACTCCGGGCGGCGCTTATCAGGGACCGGGCGGCGTGAACAATCCCGAGGGCGCAACGGCCAACAAGAGCCGGTCTTCATTTAAGATCCGCGGTTTTGTCACCGAGTCGGTCCTCCGCGACGGCTATCTGCGCCAGCACGCGACCGACTCGATCAACATCAGCCGCGTCGAGGTGGTGCGTGGCCCGGCCGCCCTGCTCTATGGCACGGGAAATTTCGGCGGCTTGGTCAACTACCTGCCTAAAATGCCCGAGGACAAGCAGCACAGCACCGTGGCCTTCGGCATGGGCACCTACGGCCACACCCGCGCCACCTTGGACGTCACCGGCCCCGTGACCAAGACTTGGGACTTCAACTACCGGCTCACCGGCGCGTGGGAAAGCAACGACGACTACACGGACTTCAGGAAGGACGCGCGTTTTTTTGTCGCGCCGATCCTTACCTTCAAGCCTACCGCCACCACCGATGTCGTGGTGGATCTGGAATATGGCGAGGCCAAGGAAGAGGGAATCGGCTTCCAGCGCGTGCGTTCCTCAGTGGGCCCCGGCCCGAACAACGACCAGAACGAGCACGCCGCCTTCTACACGCTGCCCGGCACCAACCCGCGCACGTTCCGCTGGAGCGGCTCCGATCCGAAGCTCGACACCACCGCATCGAACCTCCGCCTGCAATTGACCCAACGGCTGGGTGACAACCTCAACTTCCTCGTCGGTTACAACCGCTCGTCCGCCGACTTCGACAAGCGCGACGTCATCGGCAACCTGCAGGGCTGGACCGATCAGTTTACGAACCCCGACTCCGCGTTCGCGATGGTGCCCTTCATCCCGCTCGACCCCATCAGGGGCACCAGCAATACCGGTCTGGGCAGCCCAGCGGGCACCAGGGCGACTCTGGCATATCGCTGGACGGGCGAGGAAACCCGTGGCGATCGCGAGCAGGTGCGCGCCGAGCTGAACTACAACTTCAAGCTCTTCGAGGAAAACGCGAACAAGTGGCTTCGACTTGAAAACATGCTGATGCTCGGCTTCTCCGAGCAGCGGCACGACAACGACGTGACCACCTTCCAGTCGGCTTGGAATCAGGCGAACAACTTCTTCTGGGTCACGAATTACTACAACCCGGCCAACAGGACGCCCCTGAAGTTCGGCGGCCAGCAGGCCAACGGCACTCCGGAGCTGCCCTTCCTCAAGAACCGCGGCACCAAGTCGACCAGTTGGAACCAGGGTCTCTACGGTGTCCTGCAAAGCCGCCTGCTGGACGACCGCATGCTCATTGTCGCCGGCACCCGCCGCGATCGGAACGAGACGCTGGTCAACACTGAGCGCTTTCTCGGGGCACCCCAGACCACTTCCACCCGCAGCGCCACCCAGAAGCAAACCACCGGCCAGTTCGGCGCCAGCTACAAGATCACCCGCGAGGTCTCCGCCTACGCGCTGAGTTCCGAGGGATTGCAGCCCAACTTCACGGGCTTCCGCGACGTCAACGGCGTGCCGCTTCCGGCGACCTTGGCCAAGAGCAAGGAGATCGGCCTGAAGATCGACCTCATCGAGGGCAAGCTCACGGGCACGATCAGCGCCTTCAAGATCAAGCGCACCGACTCCCCGATCTTCTACTGGTGGGCCCCGACCGCCAACCGCACCCGGTTCGATGCCAGCCGGCCGATCGTCTATCAGGTCAACGATTTCCGCCCGAGCAGCCTCGGGGGGCCCTCTTGGAACAACAACGCCGGCCAAGCCTCGCTCGCCCAGTGGAACGCCGGTTTGGCCGCCGGCTCCATCTACCAGATCGGCAACAACTGGTATACCAACGCCTCCCAGTCCACGGGCGCCGCCTTCCTCGACGCGGTGTTCAACTTCACCAAGGCCAATAATTTCAGTTGGCCGGGCTGGCTCTACAATCAGGACACCAACACCAACAACTCCTGGGACAACCGCGCGAGCGGCCCCGACGGCAACGGCTATGTGCTCGGCTCGGACAGCTCCGAGGGTTGGGACGCCCAGTTGATGTTCACGCCGAACGATAACCTGCAACTCGTGCTCACCTACTCGAACACCAAGCGGGTCGTCGAAAGCGCCGGCCAGTTCGCCAAATACGCCCACCCGCAGGACCGCTGGGCAGTCTGGTATTTCCCTAACACCGATTGGGGTCTCACCCGCGCCAGCCTGACCGAAGCCTACCGCGATCCCGCCGACACCTCGACCTGGACCGGCACCCGCTGGGGTCAGGGCCTCCCGATGGACGACACCCCCGAGCATGCGGTCAGCGGCTGGGCCAACTACATCTTCGACTCCGGGGCCCTCGACGGTCTCTCCGTCGGCCTCGGCGCCATCTACGAGTCGCCCCGCCTCTACCTCTCCGGTCTCACCCACGGCGGTGGCCAGCAGATCACCGACCGGAATGGCAACCCCGTCATGCTCCGCACCAAGGAGCGCATTAACGTCGATCTCATGCTGCGCTACAAGTTCCGCCTCGCCGACCGCGACGCGAGCGTGCAGCTCAACGTCTACAACGTGCTGAACGACCAGAAGCAATACGGCTTGATCTACTCGGCCCCGACCACCGCGCGCGTCCAGTTCGAATATTCGTTCTGAGCGTCGTGCCAGTCTGATCCTTCCGACGCGCTCCCACCATCCCGTGGGTGCGCGTTTTCTTTGGCCTCCTGCCCGCCGTTCCTCTCAGCCGTATCCATGCAATAGGAGGTCACCACGAAATACACTAAACACACGAAAAGCGGACCTTCGGAACGGAACCCAATGCTCACACCCTATCACGGTTCAGTGATACAGCGACCCTCGGTGATTTTGCGGCAAGATCATCATTTCGTGTGTTTCGTGGTTAATTCCGACTTATTCCCATGAGTTCCTCGCCCATTCCCGGCTCCGCCCGTTGGAGCCTGCATCAAACCGCCCGCGACTTGGGGCACCGCCTCGCCCCCTTGCCGCCGCCGCTTGTTTCCCGGCAACCCGCCGGTTTCCCCTGTCTCGAACTCGACCCGCGCGAACGCTTCCAGGAAATCATCGGCTTCGGCGGCGCCCTCACCGAGTCCTCCGCGTGGGTGCTCGCGCAGCTCACCCCCGGAAAACGCCGCGAGGTCATCCGCCGCTATTACCACCCGCAGGAGGGCATCGGTTACACGCTCGCGCGCACCCACCTCAACTCCTGCGATTTTTCGCTGAACCTGTGGTCGCTCGACGAGGTGCCGGGCGACTATGATCTGCACCACTTCACGCTCGAGCCGATGCGCCGCTGGCTCATGCCGCTGTTGCACGACGCACGCGAGGCTGCGGGCGGCGATGCGAATTTCAAGCTGATGGTATCCCCGTGGAGCCCGCCCGCGTGGATGAAGACCAACAACCGCATGGACGACGGCGGCTCGCTCCGCCGCGAATACGCCCCGGCCTGGGCCAATTTCTACGTGCGCTTCGCGCAGGCGATGGAGCGCGAGGAGAAATTTCCCGTGTGGGCGTTCACGGTGCAGAACGAACCCGAGGCGCACCAGACGTGGGAGTCGTGCCTCTACACCCCCGAGCAGGAGCGCGACTTCGTGAAGCTGCATCTCGGGCCCGCGCTCGGGCGGGCGGGCCTGTTGGACAAAGTCAAGCTGCTCGGCTGGGACCATAATCGCGACCGGCTCGAGGCGCGCGCGGCGGCCTTGCTTGACGATCCGGAGGCCGCGAAATATTTCTGGGGCCTCGCCCTGCATTGGTATGTGAGCAACGACTTCGCCGCCTCGTCGCGCGTCCACTCGCTCCATCCTGCCAAGCCGATCCTCTTTACCGAAGGCTGTTGGGAGGGCGGGAAGAACCTCGGCGCTTGGGAACACGGCGAAGGCTATGCGGCGCAGATGATCGGTGATTTCAATAACCGGGTCGCCGGCTACATCGATTGGAACATCGCTCTCGACCAGCGCGGCGGGCCGAATCACGTCGGCAATTTTTGCGACGCGCCCGTCCTCGTCGATACGCGCACGTGCGAGGTCACCTACACTCCGGCCTTTTATTGCATCGCCCATTTCAGCCGCCACGTTCGCCCCGGGGCCGTCCGCATTGCCGCCTCGGACGGCCCGACCGAACTGGGAAGCGTCGCCTTCCGGAATCCCGATGGCTCCCTGGCCGTCATCGTCCTGAACCGCACCGAACACGCGGTCGCCTTCGATCTGTCAGTAGCGGGGGAGCGGTTGAGTTGCCAGATCCCGGCCCGAGCCATCCAGACCTATCAGCGAACCAAAGCGACCGATTGACAAAGGTCGGTGTCTTCACGCTTGCGCCTGATGGCCGATTCTCCCAAGTCCGAAACCGTGGCCAATCAATTGCCGCCAACCATGAAGGATGTCGCGCGCGAGGCGGGCGTGGCGCGGTCCACCGTGTCGCTTGCGCTGCGCAATAACCGCAGCATCCCGCCGTCCACGCGCGGACGCATTTTCGCGGCGGCGGAAAAACTCGGCTACAAGACCAACCCGCTCGTCTCCGCGCTGATGACGTCGCTGCACGCGCGGCGCGTGAGCCACCGGCACACGGTGTTGGCCTACGTCACGACGGACCCGGAAGATGCACCCTGGCGGACTTACCGCGTTTTCCTGGAGATGCGCGAGGGTGCCGAGCGGCGGGCGGAGGAACTCGGGTATCGCCTTGATGAGATGCCGCTTCGCGCCCCGGGGATGACGCCGGAACGTTTCACGCAGATTCTGCGTTCGCGTGGCATCCTTGGCCTGTTGATCGCGCCGCTGCCGTGGGGTGAGCGCACGATCGAATTGGATTTCACCAACTTTGCGGTCATGGGCATCGACATGAGCGTGGCCTCGCCGCCGATCGAGCGGGTGTCGAACGACCATTTCCAGTCCGCTGTGCTCGCGGTGGAGCAATGCCGCGCGTTGGGTTACCGCCGGATCGGCCTGGTGGTCAGCCGAAATCTAAGCGAGCGGCTGGAGCACCGGTGGCTGGCCGGGTTTCACCTCGCGCAGCAAAGCATTCCGACGGCCCAGCGCGTGCAGTCGCTCCTCCCTGAAAAAACCAGCGACATCGTTCGGGCGCTACCCGGGTGGTATCGGAAAGAGCGTCCCGATGTGGTAATCATGGGCGAGGTCAACCCTCACGGACATTACCCGCTGCCACCAAAGGTCGGCATGGTGAGCCTTTCTCTGGAGGAACCGGCGCGCGGCAATCTCACCGGCATCTATCAGGACCATCGCCGCATGGGAGCGATCGCCATCGAGCACTTGGTTGCCAGACTGGAGCGCTGCGAGTTCGGTCCGGATGATCGCGGTCGGCTGCACCTGGTGGCCGGCAAGTGGGAGGCGGGCACTTCCGCGCCGGGTCGCGAGATTGAGCGGCAGCAACTGGTGTGATTTTCGATGGGTTCCCGTGCGTCGGAGAATATCTGCCGGAAGAGGGTGGATTTTGCCCGGGGATATCTGGCTTTCTCCACGGTCTGCGGCGCAGGCGTGCGCGCTGAACGGTGCCAGTAACCTATGTTTTGCGTGCGCTTGCACGACCTCCAATACTGCCCCCGCACATGAACCCTGCGGCGCGCCACCAACGACCGCCGCCTCGAAACCCAAGCCCTCGAGGACTCATTATTCCTATGAAAACCGCCACCCCGGTCCGCAGGAGCGCGATTGCCGCGTTGCTCGGACTCATGCTCGCCGGCCAGTTGTCGGCCCAGACAGCCCCGGTCAACAAGACCGAAGCCACACCCCCAGCCACATCGTCCGTCAAGTCGCTCGAAGCCAGCGATGAAGTTGTCAAACTCTCCCCGTTCGCGGTCTTCACCGACAAGGACGACGGTTTCGTCGCCGCCAGTTCGCTCGCCGGTGGCCGGCTCAACACCGCGCTCGTGGATACGCCCGTGGCGTATTCGGTCATCACCCGCGATTTCATCGACGCGCTCGGCATCATCGATCAGGAGCAGGCCCTCACCTGGTCGGTTGGCTCCTACATGCCGATCGTATCGGGCCAATTCTACCGGTATAACGACGGTGAAGGCGGCTCCAGCGTCATGTCACGCGGCCTGCAAACCAACCAGGCGCAGCGCAATTTCTTCCTCCTCGGCCTGAATGCCGACACCTACAGCCAGGAGCGCATTGACTTTGCGCGCGGCCCGAACGCCCTTCTGATCGGCACCAGCGGACTCGGCGGCGTCGTCAGCGGCATGACCAAGCAGGCCCGCACCGACAAGGCCATCAACAAGGTTTCCGTGCTCATCGGCTCGTGGGAAAGATACCGCGGCTCGATTGACGTCAACCAGCCCATCAACGACAAGCTTGCCGTGCGCGTGAACGCCCTCTGGCAGGATGCGAACACCTGGCGCGACATGGAGTTCGACAATCGTCGCGGTGCCCACCTCGCGGCCACCTGGAAGCCCTTCAAGCGGACGCAGGTGCGGGCGGAATACGAGACGTATTCACAGGACACCATCATGGGTCGCGAGACGATGTCGGAGACCATTTCCGGCTGGGATGGTGTGACCACCATCGCCGCCCCCGGCACCACCGCCGTGGTCAACTCCGACAACAAGGGTGTCTCTCGTGACGGTTCCTTGACCGCACCCGTCCGCGTCTATATTCCCGGCACCGACGCCGGCACGGTGATGAACTGGGCCAACACCTGGCGCACCATGGGCGGCGCCGCCAACGCGAACGTGCCGGTCGGCGGGCAGTTCGCCCTCTCCACGGCGAACCTGGGCATCAATTTCGGCCCGATGATCAACAGCTACTATTCGCCAAATCTGCTTTTCGGACTGGCGGAGGCCGGCTCGCTCTTCCGCCGTCCCACCCGCGAGACCGTCATCCAGCCGAACGTCCCCACGCTCAAATACGCGTTCGATACCGGTGCCGCGTTCGTCGAGCACCAGCAGGGCGATCACCTGTTCTTCGAGGCCGCGTATAGCTACGCGCTGACGAACAAAGACGTCGAGACGGCGGCCTCCCGCATGGGCCAGGCCGTGATCGATATCAATGCGACCCTGCCGAACGGCCAGCCCAACCCCAACTTCAAGAAGGTTTACAGCGAAGCCCTTTCCTCCTCGTTTCGCTACAGGAACGAGATCAATGAGGCCCGCGCCGCCATGGCCGTGGTCTTCGACAACACCCGCTGGGGCGACTTCCGCGCCAACTTCATCGCCGGTTCCCGCGACGTCCAAAACAACCTCTTCGCCTTCACCAGCGTGATGAACCGCAACCCCGACATCCGCCGCCGCTCGGTGGACGACAACTTCACCTACCGCTTCTACTGGGACAACAAGGCCCAGCCCCTGATCTATCCGACAAGCATCAACTTCGTTGACCCGGTCGCCGGGACGACCACCAACTATTCGGTGTCGAAGGTCATCGACCTGCGCAGCATCGGCACCCTGCGCGCCGCCGACACGACCTTCAAATACCTGCAGAGTGCGCTCAACGGGAAGCTCTTCAACGGTCGTCTCAACCTGATCGCCGGCGCCCGCCAGGATACGGTCAACGCCGACAACTACTCGGGCAACAATGCCAACAACTCCATGGCCGACTATCCCGTCAACTGGGATGGCCAGACGATCTTTTACCGCCCGATCGGCCCGGCCGACTATTTCAAGCTCAGGTTTCAGCTCAAGGACGCGAGCGGCAACATTACTGATGGCGTGTGGCGCGACGCCGCCGCGCGGCCGCGTGACGCCAGCTTCAGGCCGCTGCCGCAGTATGCCAACGACCGCTTCCGCGACGACTATTCCGCGCCGCATGTGAATGTGAAGGCGACCACCCTCAGCTATGGCGGCGTGCTCCACGTCCTCCCTTGGGTGAGCACCTACGCCAACTACGCCGAATCCTTCCGTCCACCCTCCGCAGGCATCACCATCACCGGCCAGTCCGTGCCCGCCTCGCTCAGCGACGGCTGGGACGCCGGCATTCGCTTCAACTTCAAGGACGGGCGCATCAACGCCTCGTTCGGCCAATACGGCGGCACCCAGCGAGACAGCGCCTTCGACAACACCGGCAGCACGCGCAAATACTCCACCATCGTCGATGCCAATGCGGTCGGGGACCTGAGTCCCACCGGCCTCAACAGGCGCGGCCTGACGCAGCTTTCGACTGTTACATTCGACTTCCAGGACTCGCAGAACAGCGGCTACGAAATCGACATCGTCGCCAACGTCACCAAGAACTGGCGCCTCACCGCCAACGCCGGCATTCCCACCAACAAGACCCTGAACGCCCGCAAGGATGAATGGGCCTACCTCGCCCAGAACGAGGCGACCCTCAGACAGATCGTCCTCGACGCCGGCGTGCTGATCGACGCCAGCAACGTCGCCACCGTGGACACCTCGATCCCCGTTGGCAACCGCTCGCCGGACGCCTCCGCTGCGGCCACCGCCTGGAACCAAATCGTGCAATTCAAGGCCACCAACAGCCCGACGGCGGAGTCGGTCAGCGATCAGCCGAAGTTCACCTCCAACATCTTCACCGACTACCGCTTCACCGACGGGTTCTTGCGCAACATCCGGATCGGCGGCGGCGTGCAATACATCGGCCGCACCGCCATCGGCAACCGCGGCGGCGACACCATCATCAACCCGGCCAACCCGCTCACGGCCATCGACGATCCCGCAGTGGATGCCACCACCCGCATCTACCGCGATGCCTTCTACACCGTCACGGCCACCCTCGGCTGGCAATACAAGTTCAAAAACAGGCAGACCCTCGACCTCCACCTCAGGGTCGGCAATCTGCTCGGCAACAATGATCTCATTTACGTCGGAGCCGGTCTGCGCGCACCCAACGGCGACATCAGGCGGCCCGACCGCATCACGGTGCCGACGGCATTCGCCTATCGGCAACCGCGCTCCTACAACTTGGGCGCCACGCTTACCTTCTAAGCCGGCACGGGGAATTCACGCCGGGTGATCGGCCGCCGCAACCATGGGGTGTTTGCGGCGGCCTTTTTTCGCCCGATGCCAGACAACCGATTGCAACCATCGCCACAGCGGATTCTCCCGTCACCCCACTGATGTCATTTACCAATTGATTTTGGACCATAGCGCGTTCTGCTGGCCAGCAGAATGGGGCAGGGCGGAGCGGCTCGCTCCGCCGCGGCGCTGCCCCGCGGTTGTTGAACGATGCCAACATAAATGCACCTGCAACCGTCGGGCGTGCGTGCCACCGTGTTCCCATGCCGCCCGTAATCACCCGTCTTGCCCCCATCCTCGCCGGACTGCTCCTCATGTCGCTTTCCTCATTGCCACTCTTGTCCGCCCCTGTTGTCACCACCGCGCGCGATGCCACCGGTAAGTGGCAGCTCCTCCGCGACGGCCGGCCTTTTGTCGTCAACGGTGTCGGCGGCGACCGCTACCTCGACCTTGCCGCGTCCCTCGGAGCGAACACCATTCGCACCTGGAGCATTCCCGCGCTCGAAGCGCCGGTCGATGGCAAGCCGCTCGCCGATCGCGCGCACGAACTCGGCCTCACCATCCTCGCCGGACTCTGGCTCCAGCACGAGCGCCACGGCTTCAACTACGAGGACCCGGTATTCTTGCAGGCCCAGCGCGACGAGGTCCGCGCCGCCATCCGCCGCTACCGCGATCACCCGGCCATCCTTGTCTGGGGTCTCGGCAACGAGATGGAGCACACCGTCGGCACCGGCGATCCGCTCCGCATCTGGCGCGAGATCGAAATCCTCGCCCGCATCATCAAGGAGGAGGACCCAAATCGCCCGATCACGACCATCCTCGCCGGCGCCGCCGTGGATAAAATCCGCGCCGTCCGCGAGCACTGCCCGAGTATCGACATCATAGGCATCAATTCCTACGGCCCCGCCGCCCTGGTGACTCACTCGTTGGACGAGGCGGGTTGGACCGGACCGTTCATGCTGACGGAGTTCGGCCCGCGCGGGCAATGGGAGATTTTGCAGGCACCGTGGGGCGCACCCATCGAGCCGCGCATGGGGGAGAAAATCGCCTCCTACGTCGGCGCACACCGCGCCTCGCTCGCCGATCCGCAGCAGCGCTGCCTCGGCACGTTCTGCTTCACCTGGGGGCAGAAACAGGAGGCCACCGCCACGTGGTTCGGCATGTTCCTCGCCACCGGCGAGAAGACGCCGCTCGTCGATGCGATGTCCTACGAGTTCACCGGCCGCTGGCCCGCGAATCGCAGCCCGCAGCTCCGCGCATTCAAGGTGCCCTTCGCCCTCGAACGCGTGCCCGCCGGGGCGGAATTCACGGTCACCGCCGAGGCGCGCGACGCCGATGGCGACCCGCTGAGCTACGAATGGACCGTCGTCGCCGAGAGCACCGACCGGCGCAGTGGTGGCGATGCGGAGAAGATACCGCCTTCATTTCCCGAGTGCACCGTCAGCGCCGATGGTGGCAGCGCCGTCATCCGCACGCCCGCCCAGCCCGGCGCCTACCGGCTCTTCATCTACGTGCGCGACGGCCACGGCGGCGGCACCACCGAGAACATCCCCTTCTGGGTCCAGCCGTGAGACGAGGAGTTGCCCGATGCCCATTGATGCAGCGTGTGCTCAGGAGTGTCCAACCGGCGTTCTGCTCGGCGATGCTCGGCTTGTTCATCTTGAGCGGCGCAATCCTGTCGGGTCATGACAATCGGGAGACACGCGAGATGCTGGTGATCGCCCATCGCGGTTTTTCTTCCATGGCGCCGGAGAACACGATCCCCGCATTCGACCACGCCATGCGCGCGGGGGCCGACATGGTCGAACTCGACTGTCATTTCAGCAGCGATGGTGTTGCCATGGTCATCCATGACCGCAGTCTTCGCCGCACGACCAATGCGGAGCAGGTGTTCGGCGCCGGTGAGTGGCTTGTCACGGCTGTCACGGCCGCCGAACTGGAAAAACTGGATGCCGGCGCATGGTTCGATCCGCAGTTTGCCGGCGCGAAGCTGCCCCGGTTGGACGAGGCCCTGGCGCTGATCCGCGCGCGGGGCGGGGTGGCGCTGGTCGAGCGCAAGACCGGCCGCGCCGCCGACCTTGCGCGAGTGTTGCAGGGTCTCGACGTGATCGACCACGTGGTGGTGCAGTCTTTCGACTGGAAGTTTTTGCGCGAGTTGCACCGCCTGATGCCCGGATTGAAACTCGCGGCGCTGGGACCGCCCGCCCGGCTCGGCGGACGCCTGCTGGAGGATCGTGAAAAATGGCTCGACGAGAGATGGCTGGATGAGATCCAGCGCACCGGCGCACGGGTGGTGGTCTGGTGGGGCCCTTGGTTGGAACCCTCCGCCGTGGAAGCGGCGCACGGTCGCGGGCTCAAGGTCTGGGTTTACGGCGTGGAGGACGAGGCCGGGCTGGTGGCGCTGCGTGAGATGGGAGTCGACGGTGTGATCACGCGCGATCCCAAGCTCACGCGCGAAATTCTGCGACCGCTCGGGAAATGAGTCATGTGCGACGCAAATAGCAGTGAAGTTTTGGCTTCCCTCGCGGCACGCGGGCCGATTGATCTTGTCGTGGTCGGTGGCGGCATTGTCGGCGCCGGCATCGCGCGCGATGCCGCGATGCGCGGCCTGCGGACGGTGCTGGTGGACCGGCACGATTTCGCGTTTGGCACGAGCAGCCGTTCGAGCCGGCTCTTGCACGGGGGCATGCGCTACCTTGCCCAGGGGCGGGTCGGGCTCGTGCGCGAGGCGAGCATCGAGAAGCGTGTCGTGCAGAAAATCGCCCCCCACCTCGCGGCGCCGCTGGCGTTCGTCTTCCCAACGTATCGCGACCGCGGCTGGCCGCTCTGGCAATTGCGGGTGGGAGTGAAGATCTACGATCTGCTGTGCCAGGGAGGGAATTTCGCCCGCTCCACCAGCCACTCTGCCACAGACACGGTGCGGTTGGTGCCGGGATTGGACGAAGCCGGGCTTGCGGGCGCCGTCAGGTATTTCGACGGCTTCACCCATGATGCGCGGCTCGTGCTCGATACGCTGCGCTCCGCCTCCCGCGCCGGGGCGACCGTCGCCAACTACACGGAGTTCCTTGATGCGCAGCGAGACGGCAAGGGGTGGAGTGTTCGTTTGCGCGACGTCGAACTCGGACGCGAGTTTTCCCTGAACTGCCGCGCTGTGGTCAACGCGACCGGTCCGTGGGCCGCCGCATTGCCCCACAGCAGCGTCCGCATGCGATGCACCAAGGGTGTTCACCTTGTCTTCGATCATTCCCGGCTCGCGGTGACGGACGCGGTCGCGGTCACCGAGGGCAGCCGCATTCTCTTTCTCATCCCGTGGGGCAAACGCACCATCGTCGGCACCACTGACACCGATTTTTTCGGAGCACCGGAGAGCGTGAGGGTCGAACCGGCCGACGTTGATTACCTGCTTGGCATCGCCAATCGATATTTTCCCCGGCACAAGCTCGCGCGCGAGGACATCGTCGGCGGCTGGGCGGGCGTCCGTCCGCTGCTGGAGGACGGTTCGGGAAAACCTTCCGACATCTCGCGTTCCCACCAGATCTACCGGCCCGAGCCGGGGTGGTGGGATGTGGCCGGGGGCAAGCTCACCACCTATCGGCTCATGGCGGAGCAAACCGTCGATCAGGTCAGCGCGCATCTCGGCGGGAACCATGCGCCCTGCCGCACGGCGGACGAGCCGCTGCTGCCGGCCGGTGCCGTCGGGCCGGCGAGCGGCCTCGTGCCGCCGCCCGTGACGCGTGAGTTGGTGGAATATCTGGTTCGTGAGGAGTGGGGTCTCCGTCTCGGTGACGTCATGGATCGACGCACGTCATGGAGTTACTATCATCGCGACGCGCGGTCCATCGCCCGTCTGGTTGCGCAATGGATGGCGGAGATCCTGCATTGGTCCCCGAAACAGATGGAGTTGGAATGCGACCGCTACGAAAAATCACGTTCCCAACTTGATGTCCCTCCAGCCTGACACTCCGTTCACGGTCGCGACTTACAACGTGCGCGTTGATGCGGGCGCGCGCACACCTGCGCTGGCGTGGTCGGCACGCCGCGCAAAGGTCGCCGCAGTCATCCGGCAGGCGGCACCCGACTTGCTTGGAACTCAGGAGGCGCTCGGCCCGCAGGTTCGCGATCTGGCCGACGCGCTGCCGTCTCATCGCTGGGTGGGCACGGGCCGTGATGGGGAGGAAAACGGTGAATATATGGCGCTGTTCTACCGGCCCGAACGCTTTGCCCTGATTGAGTCCTCCAATTTCTGGCTCAGCGATATTCCCGACCGTCCTTCCGCCACTTGGGGAAACCGCTACCGTCGCATGGTGACGTGGGCGCGTTTCCACGAGAATTTCTCCGGACGCGAGTGCGTCGTCGCCAACACGCACTTCGACCACGAGAGCGAAGCCGCCCGGACGAAAGGCGCGGACCTGTTGCGCCGGTTCGCCGCCCGCTGGCCGGACAATCTGCCCGTTGTTGTCACTGGAGATTTCAATGCCGAGGCTGGGCATAGCACGACTCACGCACAACTTACCGGTGACGGATTTTTTCGCGATGCTTGGGAAGCGGCTGCGGAACGCCGGGGCGATGTGGCCCTCGACACCTTCAACGACTTCCAGCCGCCGCGCCGCGAAGCCCGGCGCATCGACTGGATCCTGCTGCGCGGCCCCGTCCGCGCCGACTCCATCGAAATCGTCAACGACACTGATGACGGTTGCACCTCCAGCGACCATTTCCCGGTCGTGGCGCGGCTGGCCTTCGCCTGACCGCGCCGCTCTCACGCACTATTTTTCCAAGAACCCACAACAACCCAAACGGCACCGGCAACTCATCTTCACCGGCGCCCCTTACGCACACCTCCCATGAAAACAATCCCAATCCTCCTCCTGGCCTCGTTTGTCGTTGGCGCGACGCTGGCGCACGCCGAGCCCGCGCGCCGTCTCTCTCGCGAAGTGCTCCTTGACAAGATCCGCGGCGCCTGGGCCGGCCAGATGGTCGGCGTGGTTTACGGCGCACCCACGGAATTCAAGTCCCTCGGCAAGATCATCGAGGGCGAGATCACATCCTCCCCGCTGGCCACTGTCGTCGGCCAGGACGACCTCTACGTGGAGATGACCTTCGCCCAGGTGATGGACACCATCGGCCTCGACGCCACCACGGCGGACTACGGCGAGGCGTTCAAGAACACCAAGTATGAGCTCTGGCACGCCAACGCCGGCGCACGCCGCAACCTCCAGCGCGGCATCGCCGCACCCATGTCCGGCCATCCGCAATACAACATCCATTCCGACGACATCGATTTCCAGATCGAGGCCGACTTCATCGGCATCATGTCCCCCGGCCTGCCGCAAGCAGCCAACCATTTCGCCGACCGCGTCGGACGCGTCATGAACTATGGCGACGGGCTCTATGGCGGCATGTTTGTCGGCGGCATGTATACCGCCGCCTATTTTGAGAGCGACCCGCGCAAGGTCGTCGAAGCCGGCCTCGCCTGCATCCCCGCCGGAAGTCCCTACGGGCAGATCATTGCCGACGTGCTCGCGTGGTCGGCGGAGGAACCAGGCGACTGGCGCAAGACCTGGCAGAAGGTCGAGGAGAAGTGGAACAAGGACGACGTCTGCCCCGACGGCGCTTTCCGCGCCTTCAACATCGACGCCAAGATCAACGGCGCCTACATCGCAATCGGGCTGCTCTTTGGCGGGAACGACTGGCAGCAGACGATGGAGATCGCAACGCGCTGCGGCCAGGATTCCGACTGCAATCCCTCCAGCGCCCTCGGCGTGCTCGGCGCCATGATCGGCTACGGCAAAATTCCCGCGCACCACCAGGCCGAGTTGGCCGCGATCGCCGACCTGAAGTTCAGCTTCACCGACTACTCCTTCAACGACATCGTGAAATCCACCGAGGCACGGGCGCTGGCCGTGATCCGCCGGGCCGGCGGCGAAGTGAGCGAGACCGAGGTCGTGATTCCGTTCCAATCGCCGGTGGCCCCGCCGCTGGAGCTGGCCAACTTCGGCGTGCCGGTGCAGGTGCTGTGGGTCCGGGACGCGGCGTGGAACTGGCAGGGCAACTGGATTGAGAAAGACGGCAACATCTGGGACGACAAGATCCGCATCCGCGTGACCGAAGGCGCGGGCAGCGAGGCGACCCTCACGTTCGAAGGCACCGGCATCGCCATCGTCGGCGATCTCTCGCAGGACGGCGGGCGCGCCGACGTTTACCTCGACGGGGTGAAAAGCGATCTGGTCGCCGACGCCCACATCCTGCCGAAAACCCACGACAACGACCTGTGGCGCATGCACGGCCTCAAGCCCGGCCCGCACACCTTGCGC
>CAMTVF010000059.1:0-5240 GCA_947085115.1 uncultured Opitutaceae bacterium
CGGGCCGGGATTCATTTCCGACCCAGAATGGTTGGCAATCCACTTTTCCAAACCAAATCGGCAACACTTGCATCGGTTCGCTACTCACGAATCAACTGTTACTTGCAAGATCAAATCAGACGCTTAACTGGACAGCCGTGAGCGAAGCATTATCATGGGTCTAGTTGCTTTTGTGCTTTCAACCAACTCCGTGTTTTCTGAGACGGACATGTATGCGTATGGCATGTCGCTCGTGAATAAACACCGAGAGATGACCTCTCGCCTACAGGAAATTATCCCGCCACTGTCCCCAGCAGAGCAGAAATGGCTCGATGATGAGTTTGAAGCAGCCAAACGACTGCGGGATTCGGAACAGTTCGAAGCCTCAACCAACAGGATTCTCAGAGTGGCTAAAAGCAGAGAATATCTAACTCGTGGATTGAAACAGATGCTAAGTGAGCTTTCCCAGGCTTTTCAGGTATTAGCTTCGGAAGGACGAACCAAGATTGATGAAGCATGGGCGCTCTCTAAAATAATAACCATCTTCAGCGGCGCTACAACTGATGTGGATATTGTGCTTCGCAAAGCCGTAGAAGACGGATTAGTTTCAAAGGACGTAGCTGAGTTTATGGCGCATGCTGATTCTTCGCAAAGTGCCAGATATGGGTATGGAACACGCTGGGCAGAGGACTCATATACTATTCTTCATTTCACACTTGAGCCAATGCTTGCAGAGATGAGAAAAAGCGAACCAAGGCAACCGCCTACGACGTTGCCGAAGGGCTAATTGGCCCAAGATTTCATAGCATGGAAACGCCCGACCAAATAGTGGCCCGAAACATAAAGCGATTTCGCAGCATGTCTGAGGCCGCGATTCGGTATGAACGTGTGACTTGGAAAGACCGCGCACCCGAAGCGGTTGCTGCGGATATTGTCCTCCGCGAAATTGAGGAGAGAAAGACAAAGGCTGGATGGAATTTGGATAGGCGGCTCGTTGTGCTCGGTATCATCATCGCGCTAATAGCGGCATTTCTTGCTCTGAAATAGAAGCCACTGTGCGGTTTTTGCAGACACCGAAGACCGCTCCCCGCCCCATTGCGGCCCAATAGCAGGCCGACGCATGGCTAGCATGGCTCGGACAGGGGCAGACCGCCAACCGGTGGGTAAGGGGCTGGGTGGTACTGCCAAAAATCACTGGAAGTTAGTAAATAGCTATAAAGCAATTTGATGCCAATAAATCAACACTATATCCAAAGAATTCGTGTTGCTTTGTCCGGAAATTGCCCCCATTCTGTGGCCATGAAAGAGAAGACCAAGGCGTTCAGTTACCTTCGGACCAGCGGCAAGGGCCAGATTGGCAACGACGGGTTCCCGCGCCAACGCGATGCCGTCAACCGCTACGCCAAGGCCAACCGCATCGTCATCGTGCAGGAGTTCTCCGACGAGGCCGTGAGCGGGACCACCGACGCCATGGACCGTGTCGGCCTGACTGACTTGTTCGTTGCCCTCAAGGCCAACGGGGTGCGCACCGTGATTTGCGAGAGCGCTACCCGCCTCGCCCGTGACCTGATGATTTCGGAAATCATCCTCGGGGAGTTCCGCAAGATTGGCGTTCGGGTAATCAGCGCCGATGGAGGGATTGACCTCACCCTGGGCAACGATGACCCGAGCGGTAAGCTCATCCGTCAAATCCTCGGCGCAGTGGCCGAGTGGGAGAAATGCGCCTTGGTTCAGAAACTTCGGGCAAGTCGCCTCCGCATTCGTCGCGCTGGTGGTCGCTGCGAAGGCAAGAAGCCCTACGGCCACACCGCCGAGGAAGCCAAGGTGGTTGATGCGATTTTGGAGTATCGGAAGTCCGCCTTGAGCTACGTCGTTATTGCCGACCAGTTGAACGCGAGAGCGGTCAAGTCTCGTTCGGGCAAGACTTGGCATCCGACGCAAGTGCAGCGGGTGCTCATGCGGGCCAAAGCAGCGCGCTGACCTCACGGTTTCAACGAACCTGCGGAAGAAGTGACGGGATTTCGGGGAAGGCTCCGTGACTTCTAGCCATGAGAGTTGAAGCCGACTTTTTATAGCCCTGGCACCCAGAGACATTGGGGATCGGCCACACAGCGAAAACCCAGATGATTGCTGCCGGTGTCGGGCGCGCCTTTGCCACGCGAGCCGAGCATGTAGCGGGTGCAATACTGATCGGTGCAGAGAAACGAACCGCCGCGCTGGGCTCGCTTAGTCTGGCCTGGCTCCTGGGGATCAAAACTGCCCTCGCGCGAGGGGCCCCTGGGGTTGCGTACCACCCCGCCGCCAGCGGCCTGAAGGTTGATCGCATAAGCATCGGGCCGATACCAATCGCTGCACCATTCCCAGACGTTTCCGGCCATGTCAAAGAGGCCGTACGGATTGGGCGGGTACTGACCGACCGGTGCAGTGCGGGCATATCCATCGGCTACCGTGTTATGGTGCGGAAAGGCGCCTTCCCAGATGTTCGCCATCCATTGCCCGCCGGGCTGCAGTTCATCGCCCCATGCATAGCGCTCGCCGGCGCGGCCACCGCGGGCGGCGAATTCCCATTCCGCCTCGGTCGGCAGTCGTTTGCCGGCCCACCGGGCGTAGGCCTCGGCATCTTCATAGGCGACGTGGACCACGGGATGTTTCTCGCGTCCGGCCAGGTTGCTGGCGGGGCCCTCGGGGTGTCGCCAGTCCGCGCCCGGGACGTAGCTCCACCACGCCAGGGGATTGTCCAGGCCCACCGCATGGTCGGGCGGGGTGAAGACCACCGACCCGGCCACCAGCTTTTCCGCGGGCACGCCGGGATAGTCCTCGG
Organism: uncultured Opitutaceae bacterium; assembly: GCA_947085115.1. Taxonomy (GTDB): domain Bacteria; phylum Verrucomicrobiota; class Verrucomicrobiia; order Opitutales; family Opitutaceae; genus Didemnitutus. The sequence goes on from CAMTVF010000059.1 coordinate 2,801, forward strand.
GGCGCGGCTTGCGCTCGGCGACCGTCACGTAACCGGTCGCGGCCACGAAGCGGGCGAACTGCTCGTTGGTCACCTCGGTGGCATCCATCCAGAAACCGTCGACGTAAACCCGCTGGATCGGCCGCGCGTCATCCATGGTGTCGGGTCCGCCGCAGACCTCCCGGGTCGGGTCGGTCGTGCCCATCGAGAACTCGCCGCCGGGGATCCACCTCATGCCGGCCGGCGCGGGCCCGGGCGGAGCGGCGGGATTTTCCCGGGTGGGGGATGCCGGCTGCGCGACGGCCTCCACCCACATGGTGGCGCAGAGGAGGAAGAATCGCATGGCGGTCAGTTTGTTTCGCGGGCGCGGAGCAGCGCCTCAAGGAAATAGTAGTCCGCGTAGTTGAGGGGCACGTCGACTTCCCTGTTCTTGGGGTGGTCGCCGGTGGCGTGCTTGAGCAGAAAGCCGCCGTTCTCGCCCGGCCGGGCGAGATACGCGGGCGAGGCCAGGCTGCGGAGCTGCTGTTCGGCGAAGGCTGTGTATTCCGCGGCGGCGGCGGGCTCGACGTAGTGGCGGAGTTCAAGCAAGGCGGAACACATGACGGCGGCGGCGGATGTGTCACGCGGCGCACTCGGGATATCAGGTGCGTCAAAATCCCAGTAAGGCACCTTGTCGGCGGGCAGGCGCGGGTGGTGCAGGAGGAAGGCGGCGATCTTCTGCGCCTGCGCGAGATAGCGCGGATCCTTGGTCTCGCGATACATCAGGGTATAGCCGTAGAGCCCCCAAGCCTGGCCGCGGGCCCACGCGGAGGAGTCTGCGGTGCCCTGATGCGTGACGCGCCGCAGGACGCGGCCGGTGGCCTGATCATAGTCGACCACATGGTAGCAGCTGTTGTCCGGACGGTAGTGATTCTGCAGCGTGGTGTCCGCGTGGGCGATGGCCATCGCCCGCATGCGCGGATCGCCGCCGTTGCGGGCCGCCCACAGCAGCAGTTCGAGGTTCATCATGTTGTCGATGATCACCGGACAGGTGAAGACAGCCGGATCGCGATCCCAGGACTTGATGGCGCCGACCGCGGGATAATAGCGCGTGCTGAGCGATTTGGCACCGTTGAGGAGGATCGGTTTGTAGGCTTCGTTGCCGGTCAGGCGCAGGCCGTTGCCATAGCTGCAATACAGGATGAAGCCGACGTCGTGGGTGCGGGTGTTGTGCTGCTCGGGCTCGAGGTAGGCGGTGAACTTCTCGGCCGAGGCGCGCCATTTCGCATCGCCAGTGGCCTCGTAGAGAAACCACAGCGAGCCGGGGAAGAAGCCGACGGTCCAATCCCTGACGATGACGGTGACGAGCTTCCCGTGCTCAAAGGTCCGGGGCATCTTCCCGTTGAGCGGCTGCTGGGTGAGCATCCAGTCGTATTGCGCGGCCGAGGTGGCGAGGGCATCGCGGATGACCTCGGGGAGCGGTTGCTCGGCGGGCTGGTCAGCGGCCAGAGCAGCCGTTATCGGGAGGAGGCAAAAGAGAACAAGTCAGGTTATCATGGGTGTAACTGGAAGTGAAGTCAGTTCTTGTTCCAGTAGTTTTCCCAGCGGAGGTTGGCGCGGAGAGTGCGGAGTTGGCAGAGGGCATGGGCGTTGGCAGGGGTCCACCAGGCGCCGGCTTTCTTGATGCGGGCTTGGAGCACGTGCCGGTGGCCGCTTTCGATGAGGCCGGAGCCGACGGGCAGGTCGTGCGCCAAGGCGTGGGCGTAGTCGAGTTGGTCGGAGCGGTTGTCGAGGTAGCGCAGCGCGGCGCGCACGGGGGCGTTTTCGTCGGGCACATCCGGAGGTTCGTCGCGGGGTTGCAACGTGGCGCGCACGCTCGGGTGGTCGCTGCGACGCAGGGCCTCGCGCAGCGGGGCGACGAAGGGCTTGGCGTGGGTCGGATCGGGGGCGGCGGCGGCGAGATAATCACAGACATGATACAGATCGACGGTGTAGCGGCCTTGGGCGCCGAACTGAAGCCGCGCTTGCTCGGCGATCCAAGGGGCGCCGTCGCCGAGGGCATGAATCCGGGTGTTCAGAGCCCAGCCGGCCGCGCGGGCACACTGCGCCCAGCGCAGGCCGGTGTCGGTCACATCGTGCAGGGTGGCGCCGTAGTGGGTGGTGACCGTGCCGTGGGCCTGCGCGGCGACCAGGCGCGCTTCCTGATAACGGACCTGGCGGTGCTTGCGCCGGTCGGTGCCGGGGGGTGCGGCGCGGGTGTCGACGATGGGGACCATCGTCCCGTCGGCCTCGGCCACGAGGTGCGCGGGCCCGCGGGCCGGCAGGGTGCGCACCGGCTGGGGCGCTTGCGCCGCCAGCACGCGGGCGTGGCGCAGGGTGACGGTGCGCACGCGCTCCACCGGCACGCTGACGCCGTAGTGCTCCTGCACTTTGACCGCCGCGGCGGCAAAGGCGTCGTCCGCGCCAAAATCGGTTAGCGCCC
>CAMTVF010000060.1:0-7980 GCA_947085115.1 uncultured Opitutaceae bacterium
CCAGATGGCTTCATTGACCCACGGTTCTCCGCTTCCGGAAGCGCGCGCCTTTCCGCGTTCCGTTGCCGCGTCGCGCACCAGTGTTTCGGTGGCGCGGGTCTGGTTTTTGTTCGCCGTCGGCAGTCTGGTGCTCGCCGGGTTGCTCTCGCTGATGCTCGTCGTCGGTCGCTTGCCATTCCTGGGCGCGGTGTTCACCGATCCCCTGTTTTTCAAGCGTGCGCTGGTCGTCCACGTCGTTCTGGCACTCGTTGTGTGGTTCCAGGCCGGCACCGCCGCGTTTATCGCGCTCGCTCTCGGCGATGCGCTGCCGCGCAAGCTGGTTGGCATCGCCTTCGCGTTTTGCAGCGCGGGCATCCTCGGTCTGCTCGCCGGCGCGGTGATGCCGGGCGCGCAACCGATCCTGGCCAACTACGTGCCGGTGATCGATCACCCGGTCTTCCTCGCCGGTCTCGCCTCGTGGTTCGTCGGCACAGGGATTTTCTTCATCGGCGCACTCACGGCGCCGAACAGCCGCATCACGGGTTTGCCTGACGATGTGATCGTCGCTCTGCGTGTCGCCGCTGCGGGCAACGTGATCGCGCTGGCCACCTTCATCGTCGCTTGGCGCACGACGCTCGCCGGGCTCCCGCCCATCGGCTTTTATGAACTCGTCGCCTGGGGCGGCGGGCACGTGCTTCAGGCGGCCAATGTCGCCATGATGCTCGGCCTGTGGTTGCTCCTGCTGAATCGCTGGTCGGGCCAATCGGTGCTTTCTCCCTCGGCCTGCCGCTGGCTCTTCGCGGTGCTCGTCGTGCCGCACGCCGCCCTGCCCGTGCTCGCGCTCATGGGCACTTCCAGCCCCGCCTACACCGAGACAGCGACGCAACTGATGCGCTGGACGCTCTTCCCGGTTATCCTGATCGTGCTCGGCCTCGGCATCCGCCACTATGTGATGCACCGGCGCGCCTCCACGCTGCCGCGCAGTGATTTCCGTCTGGTCGGTCTGCTTGGCAGCGCCTTGCTCATGGTGATGGGCCTGATCATGGGGGCGATGATTCGCGGCTCGAACACCCTCGTGCCGGGCCACTATCACGCCGCGATCGGCGCCGTGACGCTGGCCTTGATGGCCGCAGCGTATGAGTTCTGCGCCGCAGTTTCGCCGGCCGGAGCGGCGGTGCAAGCGTGGAAACGCGCAAAGGCGCAGTTGATCATTTTCGGCTCCGGCCAGGCGGTCTTCGCCCTCGGTTTCGCCATCGCCGGAGTCTACGGCCTCGGGCGCAAGCAATACGGGGCCGAGCAACACGTCCGCACTGCCGGCGAATACGTCGGCCTCGGCGTGATGGGCGCCGGCGGCATTTTGGCCGTGGTCGGCGGCATCCTTTTCCTCGCGGTTATGCTGCGCTGCATCGGCTCGTGGCGGAACCGCTCGTTACCCCAACCCTGAAATTCACAACCATGAAAAACGAAAATGAGATCCATCCGTGGCAAAAGGTGCTCGACAATCACTGGCTGCTGCTCGCCCTCGGCGTCATCGTCCCGTTCCTCTCCTACACGGCGTGGGGCTGGATCGAGCTGGCCCTGACCAAGCCCGCGTTGCTCCCATAAAAGGACCCCACCCATGAGCCTGCGTCCACTCACCTCCCCCTGGTTTCACGCGCCTGCCGGCCACGAAAAGCTGTGGCTCGGCGTCGCCGTGCTCTGGTGCTTCGTGATGTCGCTGATGATGCCTTACTGGCATTTTCGCGGCAAACAGAACAGCACCGGCGAAGCCTACAAAGTTTCGCCGGCCGACTTCCTCGCCCGCACTGAAAAGTTCGTCGAGGCCAACAAGGTCGGCATGTTCAAGAACCCGGTCGACAACCCGTTCTTCACCGAGATGCCGATCGTCGAGCCCGCCCCGGGCAGCGACATCTACCTCATCGCTCGCATGTGGAACTTTTATCCGGTGCTGAAGCTTCGGAAGGGCGAGACCTACCGCCTGCACATGTCGTCGCTCGATCTCAACCACGGCTTCTCCCTGCAGCCGTTGAACATCAACTTCCACATTTTGCCCGGCTACGATCACGTCATCACCATCACGCCGACCTCCACGGGCGAGTTCACGATTGTCTGCAATGAGTTTTGCGGCATCGGGCACCACGCCATGACCGGCAAAATCTTCGTCGAGTAACCCTGACCCGCCATGACCTCTGCTTCTGTTCCATCTCCTGCCGCCGGCGCTTCGCATTCGCTCGCGGTCCCGGGCGTGCCAAAACGCATCTGCGCCACCACCGGACTCGGTATATGTCTGGATGCGCAGCGTTTCATCAAGCTCAACGCCGTCTCCGCGGTGGTGTTCCTGCTCCTCGGTGGCATCGCCGCCCTGCTGCTCGCGCTCACGCGCTGGCAGACGGTGCACCTGCTGCCGACCGACTGGTTCTACCGCATCCTGACGTTCCACGGCCTGAACATGCTGATCCACTGGATCCTGTTTTTCGAAGTCGCCGTGCTCTACTTCGCCTGCACCACGCCGCTGAACGCCCGGCTCTACTCGCGCAAGGTCGCGTGGGTGTCGTTCCTCATGATGCTGGTCGGCGCCGTGATGGTGAACTACATCATCCTCGCCGGCAAAGCCGACGTCCTGATGACGTCCTACCTGCCGCTGGTGGCCCATCCGCTGTTCTACCTCGGCATCATTCTGGTCGCCGTTGGCACGCTCATCGCGGTGTTCAACTACTTCGCCACGCTCTACGTGGCCAAGCGCGACGGCGCCTACACCGGCTCCATGCCGCTCGTGACCTATGGCGCCACCGCCGCCGCCATCATCGCGGTCGTGACGCTGCTCCACGGCGCGTTGGTCATGCTCCCGACGTTCACCTACTCGATGGGCTGGACGCCGGAGCCCGATGCCGCGTGGTATCGCCTCATTTGGTGGGGCCTCGGTCACCAGTCGCAGCAGGTCAACGTCTGCGCGATGGTCGCCATCTGGTATCTCATCGGCAACCTCACGACCGGCGCCCGTCCGATCAACGAGGCGGTCTGCCGCACGGCCTTCGTGCTCTATGTGGTGTTCATCAACATCGCGTCCGCGCACCATCTGCTCGTCGACCCGGGCGTCGGGGCCACATGGAAAATCTGGAACACCTCCTACGCCATGTATCTCGCGGTGCTCGCCTCGATGGTCCACGGCTTCACCGTGCCGGCCGGCGTCGAGGTCGCCATGCGCGAAAAGGGCTACACCCGCGGTCTCTTCGGGTGGGTCACCGCCCTGCCGTGGAAGAACCCGGCGTTCTCCGGCGCGGCGCTGTCGCTGGTCATCTTCGGTTTCATCGGCGGTATCACCGGCGTCACCCTGGGCACGCAGCAGATCAACATCATTGCGCACAACACGCTGCGCATCCCGGGCCACTTCCACGCCACCGTGGTCGGCGGCACGACCCTCGCGTTCATGGCGCTGACCTACTACGTGATCCCGCTGTTCTTCCAGCGCGACTTCATCGGTCGCGGCTGGGCGCGCGTGCAGCCGTGGCTCTTCGCCGCCGGCATCACGATGCTGTCGTTCGGCATGTCGTTCGCCGGCTCGATGGGCGTCGCCCGTCGCACCTGGGACATCGACACCCAGGGCATCTACAGTGCCGCCGCGCATCTCTGGCTCGGCCTCGTCGGCATCGGCGGCATCCTCGCCTTCACCAGCCTGTTGATCTTCGTGCTGCTCTGCGTGGGCACGCTGCTCTTCGGCAAGAAGACGGAGAACCGCGCGATCTTCGACTGGGGCACCCCGCCGCCGCTCGCCGACGCGAAGGAAGGCTCCCTCGCCAACGACCACTACGCGACCAAGGGCACCATCATCCTCGCGATGATCTTCCTCGCCTGCTTCGCAGTCTACTACTTCGCCAACTGGAAGGCACTGGCCGACGTCTGGCCGGTGCGTTAATCAGACCAACACCAAGTCCGTTTCGCGGGGCGGTGGGCCAACCCATCGCCCCGCTTTTTCTCCCCCTCCGCCCACGCCACCATGCTTGTCCCCGCCCACGCTCCCGCCACGCCGCCCGATGCGCAGTCCTCGATGACTCGCGCCAGCCGGTATTTTGCCGGACCCGGGCTGCTGGTGTTTCTCTTCACGGCGATCGGCGCCTACGAAGCTTTCATTCTGTTCACCATTTTCTGGCCGCTCGATTCCGGCTGGCTCGGCGGCTTCGTGCGCGATTTCCAAGTCTGGTGCTACGGCTACGACCCGCGCACCGGCGGCATGTCGTGGAACTCGGTCACCATGATGTTCCTGGAGCCGCTCTTTATCGTCGGAGTCGCCGCCATCCTCTGGCGCGGCTCGCTCCGCGAACTGCGCAAATGGAGCGTGTGGTCCGAATACCGCCTGACCGCCCTGGCCGCGCTCGTCGTCATCGGCGGCTGCATCGCCGGCCTCGTGGCCTTCGCCCGCGCCGAGACGGCCGCCGCGCAAATCCTGCCGCCCTTCCCGGGCGAATCCATCCGCGTCCGCCTTGCGCTGCCCGATGTGGCGATGGTTGACCAGAAGGGAAACGCGTTTCGCTTCGCCGACCTGAAGGGCGAAGTTGTTCTCTTCACCGGTGTCTATGCCGCCTGCACCACGGCGTGCCCGGAGATTTTCAAGGAAATGCGCGCCATCCTCGCCGAACTCACCCCGGCCGAGCGTGCCGGCGTGCGCGTCGTCGCCCTCTCGCTCAACCCCGAGTATGAAACCGCCGAGTTGATGGACCTGATGGCCGAAACTCAGGGACTCACCCATCCGGAATTCCGCTACGTCAACGGCGAGCAACCCGCCGAGATGCTCGACCTGTTGGCGCGCCTGCAGTTCGCGCGCTCGCGCAATCCCGAGACCGGCGTAATCGACCACATGAATCTGTTCCAACTGGTCGACCGCGAGGGATTTATTTCCTACCGATTCACGCTTGAGCCGCGCCATCGCGCGTGGCTCCGTGAGGGGCTGCGTTCCCTCCTCAACGACAAAAATGCCGCACCACCCGCATCCTGAACCGGATTGCGAGGAGTTGGCGGACACTCTCGGGCCTGCCCCCGGGAACAGCCCGGCCGCGCCTCCGCCGCTCCCGCCCACCCGCCTCGGCGGCGTGCTCGCCCTCGGCGACGGGCTCTTCACGCGCTGCGACGCCTGGCTCGAACGCGCACTGCCGCGGAGGTTCAATCCGCTCGCGCAACTCGGCGTCCTGGCCAATGCCGCGCTCGTGCTCGCCACGGTCTCTGGCATCCCGCTGCTGTTCTGGTATTCCGCCAGCTCGCACAATGCGTGGAGTTCCCTCGCCGAACTCGGGCCGCGCTCCCTGGGCGGCATCGTCCGCAGCGTGCACCGCTACTCGTCCGACCTGGCGATGCTCTTCATTCTCGTGCATGCGGTGCGGACTTTTTTCGGGCGCCGGTTCGCCGGACCGCGCTGGCTCGCGTGGGCCAGCGGCATCGCGCTGATCGCCCTCGTGTGGTTCATCGGCTGGACGGGTTACTGGCTGGTGTGGGATGTGCGCGCCCAGTGGGTCGCGCTCGATTCGATGAAGGCGGTCGATGTGCTGCCGGTCTTCGGCGAGCCGATGCTGCGGCTCTTCGCGGCGGACCACTCGGTGCCCTCGCTGCTGTTCTTCGTCGTTTTCTTTCTGCACATGCTGCTCCCGCTGGCGATCGCAGGGGGGCTCATGCTGCACCTCGCACGGCTGAGCCGCACAAAGCTGATGCCGGACTGGAAATTCACCCTCTGGCTCACGGCCGCCACGATTGTCGCCGCGCTGATTTTGCCCGCGACCAACGCCGCGCCCGCGCAGATGGCAATCAAGCCCGAGGCGTTCACGATGGACTGGTGGTATCTCTGGCCGTTGCAAATTTCCTCGCGCCTCAGTGGCGGCGGCGTGTGGCTCGCGGCGATTTTCACCCTGGGCGGCTTGATGTCGCTGCCGTGGTGGCTTGGGCGGCGGCGCGAGCGCGCCTCGTATCAGGCCACCGTCAACATCTCGCGTTGTTTCTCCTGCACCCAGTGCTCGCAGGATTGCCCCTTCGGCGCGATCACCATGGTGCCGCGCACGGACGGCAAACCGTTTCCCTCGCAGGCGCAGATCGACCCCGACCGCTGCACCGGTTGCGGCATCTGCGTCGGCTCCTGCGACACACAGGGCATCGGCCTGGCGTGGTTTGACGCCCGGCAAGTCACGAAGGAATTGCAGGACTATGTCGCCGGTGAGGTCGCCCAAGGCCGTCCACCCGCGATTGCGCTCGTCTGTGCGCAACCGGACGGCGGCTGGGATTTCTTCCGGCTCGCGGCGTGGCGCGCGCGGTTACCCGGCTATGAAGTCCGCCCCGTGCCCACTGCGGGCTGGGTGGAGCCCAAGGTGATCGAGACCCTTATCGCCAAGGGCGCGAAGGCTGTGCTCGTCGTCAGCTCGGTATCGGCGGAACCAATGGTGCGCGAGGGCGACCGGTGGCTGCCGATGCGCCTCGCCGGCACGCGCGAACCCGAGTTTCGGCCCAACCGTGCCGATCCGTGCAAGGTCGCGCACGTGCGCTTCGACCCGACGCAACCGCAGCGCCTGACCGAGGAAGCCGCGCTCCTGCTTAAAAAAGAAAAGCTGCCCGAGCCCGCCGAGCCCGCCGGGTTCAGGATGTGGGTTGCGGGCATCGGGCTGACGATCGCCTGTTTTGCCGGGCTGCTCTGGGTCAGCGACGCGCCCTTCCGCCACCCGACCGCACATCAACCCGAACTGGTGCTTACCTTCCGCGCCTATGGCGAATGGCTCGATGCCACCACGGTCACGGCCGACGCCCAGCAAAATCGCATGGCACACATGCGCGCGGCTTCGATCCAAGTGAACCGGACGCGCGCGCCCATCGTCATCACCATCGAGGTCGATGGCGTGGCCCAGGAACACATCATCCAACCGAAGGGCTTCAAATCAGACGGTGCCTCGATCGGGGAGTTGCGCCTGCCGCTCACGCCGGGCCCTCATCGCCTCGCCCTCGGTCTTGCCACCCGGCCGGGAAAGGATGCACCGCGCCTGACCTGGAGTGGCGACGTCATCGCCGAGCGCGGCCGATTGGTGGTTTTCACCTTCGATACCGGCGCCGGATTCTCCCGGGAACCCTGAGTTGAATTTGTCCCAACCCCCAATTGCATGACGCATGTCAAGGCGACCAACCCCCAATCCTGCTAGCCTAGCGTAGTCAGCCGATGCCAATTTTTATGAAGCCAAAAAAATTTCAGACCCTCGACGTGCGGCCACTCCTCGCCGAAGGCAACGAGCCCTTCCAGATCATCCGCGAGCGCGTTGATGCGCTCACCACCGGCCACGGCCTCACCGTCCTCGCCCCTTTCCTCCCCGCACCGCTGATCGAGATGCTGCGCAGCGAAGGCTTCGAATCCGACATGGAACACCGCACCGACGGCGCGTGGGCCGTGAATTTCTGGAAGTCCTGATTCGTCGCGACTGATAATCGCGACCCCACGCCCAACAGAAACGCTCTTCATGAAATCATCCGCCCTCCTCGCCACGACCGGTTCCGGTTCGTGCCCCCTGCAAATCCCCGTCGAGCAGGTCGCCCACGGCATCGTCAGCCAGGCGCTGCTCACCGCCCCGGGTCTGCGCGCCACGCTGTTCAAATTTGCGGCCGGGCAGGAACTCTCGGAACACACCAGCAGCGCCCGCGTGTTGGTTCAAGTGATCTCGGGCAAGTGCGAGTTCAGCGTCGACGGTCAGCCCAACCTCTTGTTGCCCGGCCACCTCTTTCACCTGCCGCCCAAAGCGCCGCACGCCGTCAAGGCCCTTGATGAGATGACGCTGCTCGTCATTCAGGCCACTCCGCCCAAGGCGTGAGTCTGAATTTCGCAGGGCAATTCAACCACGGATTACAGGCATGTGGTTAATCAAGCTGGATTCAATAGCCATTGGTTTTTTTCCTCGATGAAGGCTGCCTTCGATTTGTAACCCAGATGACGGATCGTTTTCACTCCGATGGCCGTGGCGATCTTGGCGAGCTTTATGCGGAGGCTGG
>CAMTVF010000061.1:0-4513 GCA_947085115.1 uncultured Opitutaceae bacterium
GGCCTCATCCGGTCTAGAGCGCGGCTTGGGAATCGGCGTCGAAGAAGCGGGCGCGGGCGAGGTTGAGGTGGACGGTCAGTTCCGCGGCGAGCTTCAAGGCGTGGTGGGAGTGAAAGCGGGCGACCAGGCCGTGCGCGCCCGTGCGGAGATAGACAAACGTCTCGGCTCCCATCGGCTCGACGAGTTCGATCCGGGCGATGGCGGAAACGGTGCCGGGCTGGGCCTGTTCGTGGATGTCCTCCGGGCGAATTCCGAGGACGATGTTGCGTCCGGTGGCCGAGGTGATGTGAGGGGCGGCGACCTGGTCGAGGGGTAGGACCAGCCCCGGCTTGCCGGGGCTCCAGCGGGGGGCGCCCGCAGGGGCGTCTTGCTCGACGAAGCAGGGGCGGCCGACGCGGGATTCGACGCGGCCCTTGATCAGGTTCATCTGGGGGCTGCCGATGAAGCCCGCAGTGAAGAGATCGGCGGGGCGATTGTAGAGGGCGAGGGGCTCGTCAACCTGGCGGATGACGCCGTCGTGCATGACGCAGATCCGGTCGCCCATGGTCATGGCCTCGACCTGGTCGTGGGTGACGTAGACCATCGTGGCGCCGAGGCGGGCGTGGAGCTTGGAAATCTCGGCGCGCATCTGCACGCGCATCTTGGCGTCGAGGTTGGAGAGCGGCTCGTCGAAGAGAAAGACCTTGGGCTGGCGCACGATGGCGCGGCCGACGGCGACCCGCTGGCGCTGACCGCCGGAAAGGGCTTTGGGTTTGCGCTCCAGCAGTTCCTCGAGACCGAGGAGAGCGGCGGCCTCGCCCACACGGGTGTTGATTTCGGCGGCGGGCAGTTTGCGGAGCTTGAGGCCGAAGGCCATGTTGTCGCGCACGCTCATGTGCGGATAGAGCGCGTAGTTTTGGAAAACCATCGCGATGTCGCGGTCCTTGGGCTCCACGTCGTTGACGACGCGGCCGTCGATGGAAACGGTGCCGCCGGTGATGTCCTCGAGGCCGGCAATCATGCGCAGCGTGGTGGATTTGCCGCAGCCGGAAGGGCCGACGAGGACCATGAACTCGCCGTTTTCAACGGTAAGGTTGATGCCCTTGACGGCGGTGACACCCGGCCCCTTCGGATCAGGGTAGGTCTTGACGAGATTTTCGATGACAACGCGGGCCATGGTGGGAAGGGATCAGAGGAGGCGGCCGTGCTTGATGACAGCGGCATACCAGTGGGCGCTGAGTTTTGGGGTGCGGCGCTGGGTCTGATAGTCCACGTGGGTTATGCCAAAGCGGCGGGCGTAACCATCCTGCCACTCAAAGTTGTCGAGGAAAGACCAGAGAAAATACCCTTTGACAGGAATCTTGTCGGGAACGGTGCGCTGCAGTTCGCGGAGATAATTCCGGAGGTAGTCGCGGCGGTGAAGATCGAAGACCTCGCCGCCCTGGAGATGGTCGCCGTCGTAGCCGCAGCCGTTCTCGGTGATGTAGATGGCCTTGACGCCGAAAACCTCGTGGCAAAAGCGCGGCCCCCAATAAAGCGCCTGCGGCACGAGCTTGAGCCAGGGTGAGTCGGCCTGCGGGTAGTTGGCGGGAAAGGGGATCGTCTCGGGCTTCCCGCGGCGGCCGCGGCGCACGAAGGACGCGCTGTAGATGTTAAGGCCGAGAAAATCCGTGGGCAGGCTGATGAGCGCGAAGTCGCCCCGGGCGACTTGCGGGCGGGCGGCGCCGCATTCGCGCAGGTAGCGCGGGGAGTAGCGGCCGCGGCAGATCGGGTCGAGGATCGCGAGATTCTGGTCGGTGAACGCGGTGCGCGCGGCGGCGATGTGCTCGGGCGTTTCCATGACGGGAACGGTGACAGCGGCGTTGTCGGTCAACCCGACGCGCGCGCCGGCTCCGCCGTGTTCGCGCACGGCGCGGACGCCGTGGCCGTGGCAGAGCAAGGCGTGGTGCTTGGTCTGGTTGACGACGGCCTCGTTTTCCCGCGCACCGGGCGCCTTGCCGCCGGTGCCATAGGCGTGCGTGGTGAAACACATGATCTCGTTGAGCGTGATCCAGTTTTTCACGCGATCACCGTAGGCTTTGACAATCGTGTCGGCGTAGGTCGCGAAGGCGTCCACGGTGCTGCGCGAGCGCCAGCCGCCGCTGTCCTCGAGCGCCTGCGGAAGGTCCCAGTGGAACATCGTGACCCACGGGGTGATCCCGTGCTTCGCCATGCTGTCGAAAAGGCGGTGATAGAAGTCGAGGCCCCGCTGGTTGACCGCGCCGTTCCCGTCGGGGAAAATGCGCGGCCACGCGAGCGAGAGGCGATAGTGGCGGATGCCCAGTTTGCGCATGAGCGCAAAATCCGTCCCGAAGCGCCGGTAGTGGTCGCAGGCGGGATGCAGTGTGTCGCCATTGTGGATCGCGCCGGGCTTGCGCGCGAAGCGGTCCCAGACGGACTCGCCCTTGCCGTCAGCGTCGATCGAGCCCTCGATCTGCGGGGCGGCGGCGGCGACGCCCCAGACGAAGCTGGCGGGGAATTTCTGGATGGATGATTTCATGAAGAACGAGGGGTCAGCCTTTGACGGCGCCGGCGGTGAGGCCGGAAATGAATTCCTTTTGCAGGAGGAGGAAGAGGCACATGACAGGCGCAATGGAGACGAGGGTGCCGGCCATGATGAGGCCGTAGTCGGTGCCATAGACCCCGCGGAGATTGTTGAGCGCGACCGACAGCGGCTGGAGTTCGGGCGACTGCAAAATGATCTGCGGGCCGATGAAGTTGTTCCATGCGCCGAGGAAGCTGATGAGGAGAAAGGCGCCGAGCATCGGGCGGACGAGCGGCAGGACGAGTTCGAAGAAGATCCGGAACTCGCCGGCGCCGTCGATGCGGGCGGCCTCGATCAACTCGTCCGGCACGCCGCGCAGCATGGCCTGGCGGAAGAGGAAGATGCCGAAGGCGGGCGTGAGCCCCGGCAGCAGCAGACCCGCGTAGGTGTCGAGCAGACCGAGTTGGTAGAGGAGCTGGAAGCTCGGCGCGAGCAGGAGCGGCCCGGGAATGATGAGCGCGGTGAGAACGATGCCGATGATGAGGGAGCGTCCCGGGAATTTCAGTTTTGCCAGCGCGTAGCCGCCCATGGAGCAGAGGAGGGCCGCCACCACGGAATGCACGGAGGCGATAAAGATCGAGTTCAACATCGCGCGCGGCACGGGCAGCTCGAAGACGAGCCGGTGGAAGTTCGCGAGGGTGAGTTTGCCCCAGGCGACGCCGAGGAAGCCGTCGCCCGCCGGGAGGAAAATGGAGGCGGCGAAGTCGAAGCGGGACTTCAACGCGCCCGCGACCAGGTAGGCAAACGGGATGAGCGTGATGACCGCGAAGAAGATGAGCAGCGCGTAAACGATGAAGCGGACGAGGCGGGTGGGTGTCATGGCTCAGTTTTCCTCGAATTTGCGGGTGAGCCGGCGCTGGAGCAGGGCGATGCCCATGAGCAGCAGGGCGAGGACCCAGCCGATGGCGGAGGCGTAGCCGAGGTCGCCGGTCAGGAAGCCGGTCTGGTAGAGATACATCACGACGGTGAGGCCGCGGTTGTCGGGTCCGGCGCCGTTGTTGAGCAAAATGAAGGCGAGCTCGAACATCTGGAAGGAGCCGAGCACGGAGAGGAGCACGACGAAGCTGGCGACGGGGCGGATCTCGGGGAGGGTGACGTGCCAGAAGCGCTGCCAGGCGTTGCAGCCGTCGATCGTCGCGGCCTCGATCAGGTCCTTGGAAACGTTCTGCAGCGCGGCGAGGAAGTAAACCATGTTGAAGCCCGCATACATCCACAGCGCGGCCAGCACGAGGGACGACATCACGTAGTTCTGCGTCCAGGCGAACTCGGGGCTCCATGCGCCGGCCGTGAGGTAGTGGAGGCCGGCATTGAGCAGGCCGGTGCGTTTCTCGAAGATCGGGGCGAAGAGGATCGCGACGAACGGCAGGCCGACGAGCGACGGGGCGAAAAAGGTGAGGCGGAAAAAGCTGCGGGCGCGGATGCCGGGCCGGTTGAGCAGGAGCGCGAGGCCGAGCGCCAGCGGCAACTGGATGAACAGGGAGCCAAGCGTGAAAGTCGCGGTGTTGGCGACGGCGCGCCAGAAGAGCGGGTCGCCGAGCAGGTATTCGAAATTCCGCAGGCCGACCCAGCGCGTGGTGCCCGGGCCGTAGGTTTGTTGAAACGCCAGCACCAGCGACTGCAGGAGCGGCCAGACGGTGAACACGCCGAAGGCGAGGAGGAACGGGCCGATGAAAACCCACGGGGCCGCGCTCAATTTTTTGGCGGAGGATTTCATGGCGCGTCGGCGAGGAAGGTGTTTCGGCTCATCTCGCGCACGAGGCGGCGCTGGGCCTCGTCGAGCAGGCGCTGGGCCTTGCGCTGGAGGGTGGGGACATCGTAGGTCTTGGTTGAGTCGGCCCAGGCCCGGAGGTTGACGAGGGCGTTGCCGAGGTATCCCTGCGCGGCCATGGCGAAGGGCGAGGAGGAGCGCACGGGCACATCGTCGGCCACGCTCAGGAATATCCGCCCGAC
>CAMTVF010000062.1:0-5475 GCA_947085115.1 uncultured Opitutaceae bacterium
GCAAACACCGGCTCAGTTTTTCTTCGGTTCGATCACGCGGCCATGTTCGTCGACCTCGACGTCATACGGCACTTGGATCGTGCGACCGTCAGCGGTCGTCTCCGTGCGCCACTTGCGCACATAGCGACGTTCATTGTTGAAAGGGGCCTTCATCGCGTCCGCCACGCCCTCGGCTCCGCCGGCCATCGCGCCGACCACTGAACCGGTCACGGCACCCACGGTATTGCCCACGGCGTAACCCACGGCGGAGCCGGGATGATCGGGATTGGTTCCGCGCGTGGCGGTTGAACGCGTGCCGCAACCGGCAAGCAAGACCGTGGCAAAGAGCGAAACAGCGGGGACCAAGAGGTTGTTTTTCACGACGTGGAGGGTTGGAGAAACGTTAACCGTGGGCGCGGGACCCGCAACCCCAGAAATGACCCGTGTAACCACGGGGCCGACCCTTGACGCAGCTCAAGGCGCCGGGTGCCCGGCTGGATTATCTTGGACCCGACATGAATTCACCGGCCTCCACGGCAACACCCTCCTTTACATTGGAAACGACGGTCGGCGCGATTGTGATCGCCCATCCAACGCTCGCCCGCGTCTTCGAGCGCCTCGGCATCAACTACTGCTGCGGCGGCAAGAAACCGCTCGCGGAAGCCTGTCGTGCCCATGGCCACGATCCCGAATCCACCCTCGTGCAATTGCGCGCCGCAAAGCCGGCGAACGAGACATTGGAACAAGATGTTGATTGCAGCGCGATGACGCTTACCCAACTCGCCGATCACATCGAGAGCACGCACCACGAATACGTCAAAGCCGAGCTGCCGCGCCTCGTTGAGATGGCCGACCGTGTCGCCCGCAAGCATTCTTGGCGCGATGAGCGACTGAAGGAGATCGGCGAAACCGTGGGCCTGCTGGCCGACGAGATGTTCAGTCACATGGGCAAGGAGGAAGGCGTTCTCTTCCCGGTCGTGCGCCAACTTGAGGCCGGTGCAGCCGACCAATTCCACTGCGGTTCGATCGCCAGCCCCATCCGGCAAATGGAGAATGAACATGACTTCGCCACGCGCGCGGTCGGACGGCTCCGCGAACTATCGGATGGATTCAAGCCCGACGAAAACGCCTGCAACACGCACCGCGCGCTGCTCGGGGGGCTGGAAGAGTTTGAGGCCGATCTCCACCGCCACGTGCACAAGGAGAACAAGATTCTCTTTCCCCGGACGCTCGCCCTCGCGGCCAGCCGCTAGTTTCGCGCTGAGGGCGCGATCGGGGACGAGCGCATGATGTTCGGAAGCAAACGAGGTTTCAATCCGCGCCCCGCTCCGAAGAGCGGGGCGATCCCGGCGCCAGTCGCATACTGACAGGCCTGGCCTTGTTTCAATCCGCGCCCCGCTCCGAAGAGCGGGGCGATAGCGAGATGCCGCCCCAGTAGCCGATGTAGTAATCGTTTCAATCCGCGCCCCGCTCCGAAGAGCGGGGCGATGTGACGAGCACGAGGCGCGGGGCGTTGAGGCCCGTTTCAATCCGCGCCCCGCTCCGAAGAGCGGGGCGATGCAGCTCGCGCCGATGCTCCATAGAGCAGGGAGCAGTTTCAATCCGCGCCCCGCTCCGAAGAGCGGGGCGATGCCTGCCAGCGTGCATCCAGCGCGAACCTCGGATGTTTCAATCCGCGCCCCGCTCCGAAGAGCGGGGCGATGCCGCAACAGATAGAGTCCGCTGCAACAGCGGTTTAGCTAAAGGAATTTGCGAACGCTGTCAAAGAACCCAAAGCATCACTGCGAAAAGCCATTGGAAAGTCATGCCGCCTTCTAGAGCAAAACAGGTTACAGTAAGTTGCGAATGGGTGCGACTGCGGCCAAGGCAGGTGTTTCGCGTCAACTCCAGTTTCTGCTCAGACGATCAGCGGATCAAGCTCGAGATCGAGCGGTTTATCCACCCCGTGGTGCTCAATCCGCACACGATCAGACTGGTCGATGTGGTAGAACCGCAGGGAGTCGGCGTCGAGCTTGATTTCCGCGAGCAGTTTGGCGCGCAACTGCACCCACTCGGTGGAACCGACCTGACACTCGAACACTGATTTCTGCACGCGGATGCCGTAGGATTCGCAGACCTTGGCAACACGCCGCAACCGGCGGGCGCCGGGTTTTGCATCCACCGTTGAAACATCGTAGGTCACGAGAACGAGCATGGAGAGAGTGGACTATAGATTGGAGAATTTAAAATCTGAAAAGGCAGGCACTGAAACGACGACGGGCATGGGGTGGAAAATCACAAACATGAGATTCAAAATTTGAGGAGAAATGGCGGCCGCGAGGCGAATATCAGGTGAACAGGTGAGGCAGGTAGGCGGGAAGATCGCCGCGAAAGGTGCGGGCGAGAATTCGCGCCTGGAGAAACGGCAACTGCCCGTAGCGCACCTTGGTTTTGAATTGCGCGTGCAGGGTCTCTTCCAGTTTGCGCTGCTGCCAGGCGGCGACGAGCGCCTTGCGGCCGGCCTCGGTCAGCTCCCACGCGCCGCCTTCCCGTTCGACGAAGTGGGTGGCCTTGAGTTCGCCGCGATTGAGCAGGGTGATGGCGAGACGCTCGGCGAACGGTCGAAATTCCTCCATCAGGTCGAGTGCCAGCGACTCGCGTCCGGAACGGTCCACATGCAGAAAGCCGACGAAAGGATCGAGCCCGACGGCGGTGAGTGCCGCCACGCAGTCATGGCGCAGCAAGGCGTAAAGAAACGAGAGCAGGCAGTTCAAGGCATCACGCGGCGGACGGCGGTTGCGGCCGTCCATGGGAAACTGCGCGCGGATGGCGGATTTGAAATGCAGAGGGAATGCCTCGAAGGCGATGGAGGCAGCGTGGCCTTCGATACCGCGGGCGGTGTCGGCGTCGGGCGCGGCAGGCAGTTCGCGCAGGCCGTGGGCGAGACGTTCGGCGGCATGGGCGAGGGTGGCTTTTTCGGTTTCGTCGGTGCTTTCGCGGGCGGTGCGGTTGAGCAGCCAGCGGGTGTTCTGGAGTTTGCCGGCCACGACATTTTTGATCAGAGGCAGGGCGCGGGCGGGGTCGCCGGTAATCTGGTGTTGGGCGCGGCGGAGCAACACGGAGCCCTGCGGGATGCCTTCCACCCGGGCGAGGAAGCGGCCGTGCTCGGAGAGAAAGGCAATCGCCACGTTGTTTTCCCAGCAGAGCTGCATGGCCGGTGGGCTCATGGCGGTGGGACCGAAGATCAGCACGGATTCCAGGTTATGGATAGGCAGGGAGAGCTTGAGTTGTTTTTCCTGTTCGATGCGCAGCGAGAGATGGTCGCGGTGGATGTAGAGGCCCGGCGTGAGCAAGTAGAGGGTGTTCTGGATGACTTGGGGCATAGGCTGCGCGATCTTAAATCTGAAATAGCAGATTTGAGATTAACGGGTCGCACCCGGTGGCCGATTTTGCGGATGAAGCGGGTGCTCGGGCGGCAGATTCTGCGCCAAGAGATTTTTGAAATCGGCCGCGCCGGACTCACGGCCCTTGCGCTTGGTGTAGTCGGAGCGGGATTTGTCGTTCAGGTGGCGCGGGCCGGCGATGTCGGAATTTTGCAGCGAGTCGGCCCAGGCGCGCAATTGACGCGAGCAGCTCTCGGCAATTGATCTGAGATCTGAAATTTCAGATTTCAAATGCTTGGGCAGCCATGGGCGTCGCCCAAGCAAAGTCAGCATGGAGCGGACCTCCCCGGCGGAGCCGCGGGCGATGTAGAGAAACATCAGCAGCTCGTTGGTCGTGCCGCGCTCGAAGCCCTCGGCGATGTTGTTGGAGACGGAGAGTGTGGCGCGTTCGAGCTGGTCGCGGAAGGAATGGCGCAGGCGCGGCGGGGCGCGGTCGATGAAGTCATCCACCCGGTCGTAAAGATCGGCGGCGGATTTCCAGACGGGAAGGTCTTCGAAGCGCTGATAGGTGGGCATGGTTTTGGGGTGGTTTGGGTTTTTGAGATATGAAAATTGCCATCTCAGAATTGTCATTCCCTGGTCGGCCCTGCCGGGAAAGTGGCTTGGAGAAAGGTAAGCTATTCGATGGGAGTGTAGAGGCGGGTTTCGGCGGCACGCCAAGCGGCGGCGGAGCGGGCGAGCTCGGGGAGGCAGACTTCGTGCAGGGAGCAGCCCTCGCATTGCGGTTTCAATTCGGCTGGGGGAATTTTGAGATTTGAAATCAATGATCTCAAACTTGAGATCGCGGACAGCGTCCGCCCGCGCAGGTCGTCGTCGAAGATCACCTCGGTGCGGCGCTCGGACTGGGCATGGTAGATCGCGCCGACGGGCACGGTAATGCCGAACATCTCCTCCAGGCACAGCGCCTGAGCGCAGAGCTGCACCTCGTCGTTGTCGAAGCGGCGCTTCGGGCCTTTCTTGTATTCTACGGGCCTGGCCTCGGCGATGAGCCGAGGCATCTCAGATTTGAAATTCGAGATTTGAGAATCAGCATGGCGAATCTCGAGGAGATCAGCTTTGCCGGAGAGTCCGAGCCGGTCGGAGAAGAGCGGCAGGGCGCGCAGCAGTTTCCAGCCCGCGCGCTGCTCGTAGCCGGGGAAGTCCACGTGCTCGTGGGCAAGGTTGCCGAGGACGGTGTGCTCATTCTCCCCCCGCAGGCCCTCGATGAACTTCAACCCCGCCCGCCGCTGGCAGAAGAGGAAATCGTTCAGGGCGCTGAGGGGCAACGGGGCCATGGTGCGTTGCCCTCGTGAAACTCACCGTCCCTGTGGATTGGTCAGACGATCGGAGAGGCGCTGGAGCAAAAGGGCGACACGCGCTGGAGCGAGGATGCCGATGCGGCCCTTGATGGTGGATTGGGGGACGGTGGCGAGAAACCCGAGGCGAACGACGGAGGGGGTGGAAAGTCCGGAGCGGGCAAAGTCTGTGTCGCCAGAGTCGATCAGCTCGTCGAAATGGGGCACCCGCTGGCGAATCTGGCTGCTGATGCCGCAGACGAAGACATCATCAAACGGGGGCAGGAGGCAAAGGACGAGGGTTGGGCGGAGTTTCGCCTGGCCATCGGCCTGGGGCAGGAGCGCGAGGACGATGTCACCGGACTTCATAGCGGGGATTGGGCTCCTCGACGACGCAGTTGGAGTAATCCGGTTCGGATTCCCCGTAGGCGCGGGCGAGGCCCTGGGCGGCGAGTTGGAGGAAGGCTGCACGGTCGGCATCCGACTCGGGAGGAAGCACGGTGACGAGAAGACGGGCTTGTGGGGGGATGCTGTAGGGTTCTTCCAGTCGGATATGCGTGCCGTCGAACACGGCGGAGAGGGTGACGGTTTTCATGGGGAACAGGATGCCAGACGGTGGAGCAAAGTCGAGGTGAGGGTGGAGCGAGCAATGAGGGGCTTGGGGCTAGCCCCGGTCAAAGCAGGGACTGAATGGTAATGCCGGCGGGGAGACCTTGCTCGTTCACGGTAACGTCGTAGTCGGAGAATTGCCGGGCCGCGGTCTTGACAGTTGGCTTCAGGGCGACGGTGACGCGCTCGAA
>CAMTVF010000063.1:0-16195 GCA_947085115.1 uncultured Opitutaceae bacterium
ATCCAAGACCTTGCGGCCCCGGCGTGCAATCCCGCCAAAGACGGCTTCCTCCGACGAGCCGTGAGGCCCATTCTCGGAAGCCGTCTTTGGCTTTCCCCTCATCCAGTTTTAACATCGGATTGAACATACAAGGCACAGAGATGGCGGCTTATGGAAGCCAGGCGGAGTGGCGGGACTCACCCCCTTGAGATATGGCTTTCCCTCCACTCTCTTGACATTTCCTCTGTGTTCTCCGTGCCTCGGTGGTTCAACTGCGCTATTTAGGGTCAGTCCCCGGCCGTCACCCAGTGGCTGCCCTTGCTCACCGGGTTGAGAGCGGCGGCGTGGACGACCAGCCGGGCGGTCTGCACGGCATTGCGCAGTTCGATCAATTCGCGAGTCGGCCGGCAATCCCGGTAAAACGCCTGCACGTCCTCGTGCAGTTCGCGCAGGATGCGCCGCGCCCGCTCCAACCGTTGCGGCGAACGGATGATGCCCGCGTAGTTCCACATCGTTTGTTGCACCTGGTGGAGATCCTGCCGGATGAGCAGCGGGTCGGGTGCCCTGAGCGGGCTTTGCCACTCGCGCGGCTCGGGGCCACCCAGCGGTGCGGCAGTGCTCAAATCCTCAATGTCGGCTCGCGCCGTGGCTTTGGCCGACACGAGGCACTCCAAGAGGGACGTGCTCGCGAGGCGGTTCGCCCCGTGCAGGCCGGTGCAGGCGGTCTCGCCAATGGCATTGAGGTGGCGGACGTTGGTGCGGCCGCGCAGGTCGGTGTGCACACCGCCGCAGGAAAAATGCGCGGCCGGGACCACCGGAATGCGCTCCCTCGTGATATCGACTCCACTTATCAGGCACCGCGCGTGGATGCCCGGAAACCGTTCCTTGATGAAGCCTGACTTTAGACCGCCCAGCTCCAGATAGACACAGGCATCCCCGCTCTGCGCCATCTGTTGTTTGATTGTGCGCGCAACGACATCGCGCGGCGCAAGCGAACCGAGCGGATGCGCGGCGTCCATGAATTTCCGCCCGCCAGCATCCACCAGCACGGCCCCCTCTCCACGCAACGCCTCGGTGATAAGAAAGGGCTGGGTCCCGGGGGGATAAAACACCGTGGGGTGAAACTGCACGTATTCGAGATCGATGACCCGCGCCCCGACACGGTAGGCCATCGCGACGCCGTGCCCGACACTGCCGGGTTGATTCGTCGAATGCTGGTAGATGCCGCCGAGGCCCCCGGTGGCGAGAATCGTCTTCCGTGCCACAAACGCCACCACTTCGCCTGTTGCGGCATCGAGCGCGTAGCATCCAAAACAGGTGATGGGCTCGTAACGGTCGCACGGTTCGGCGGCGTTGTGCGAGAGCGTGAGCAGATCAATCGCCACATGGCCACTGCGGCGCGTGATGCGCAGCGTCGCGTCCACGCGCGCGGCCATGGCGGCCAGGATCGCGTGTCCGGTGGCGTCTTTCGCGTGAATGATCCGTCGCTCACCGTGACCACCTTCGCGGGCCAGATCCAAATCGCCCCCCGCATCGCGATCAAAACCGATATGCAATTCGTCCAGCAACAACTCCTTTACCGCCGCCGGGCCCTCGTGCACCAATTGCGCGATCGCCACCGGGTTGGCCGTGCCGTCACTCGCGGCAAGAATGTCGGCGGCAAGCCGCTGCGGATCGGGCGCCGTGTCGTAGATGATGCCGCCCTGGGCCCAGTCGCTGTTGGCCTCCAGTGGCGCCCCGAGCGAGAGCAACTCCACCTCGAAGCCCGCGCGCGCCGCGTGCAGCGCGTAGGCGGAGCCGGCGAGACCTGCGCCGAGCACAAGACAATCGGTGCGAACAGTCTTCATCTCTTTGCGCGCAGCGGCTTGACGTCGAAACTCAGATCCGCCGCCGGCGCCGAGTGGGTGAGTGCGCCGATGCTGATGACATCCACTCCGTGCCGGGCGTAATCACGGAGGGTTTCGTAGCGCACGCCGCCGGAAACCTCGACAAGCGCGCGCCCCGCGATGACTTCGACGGCCGCATCCACCTGCGCCGGAGTCATGTTATCGAGCAGTATGATTTCAGCGCGCGCCCGGCAGGCCTCCCGGACCTCGGCGAGCGTCTTTGCTTCCACCTCGATCTTCGCTCCGTGCGGTGCGGCGGCGCGGCAGCCCTTCACAGCCTTGGCCAGCGACCCGGCTGCGGCGATATGGTTGTCCTTGATGAGCACATGCTCGCCGAGGGAGCTGCGGTGGTTGAAGCATCCTCCGGTGCGCACCGCGTATTTTTCGAGGGCCCGCCAACCGGGCGTGGTCTTGCGTGTATCGACAATGCGCACGCCGGTGTCGCGCACCGCGTCCGCGTAACGCGCCGCTTGCGTGGCGATGCCGGAGAGCCGTTGCAGGAAATTGAGCGCGGTGCGCTCGGCGGTGAGCATCGCAGCCGTCGGCCCTTCGACGCACAGCACGATCGCGCCGGGCTTCACACGATCGCCGTCGCGCGCGAGGATTCTTGTTTTCAGGGCCGGATCGACGCGGGCGAACACGCGGGCGGCAATTTCAACACCGCAGAGCACGAGTTCCTGGCGGGCATCGATCACGCCGCGACTCCGGTGCGCCGGGGTGAAGATGGCGCGACTGGTGACGTCGCCCAGCCCCACGTCTTCCTCCAGCGCGAGTTCAATCAGGTGGTCGGTGCGCGGTGTGTTCATGCAACTTGTAATATTAAATGTTTCAAGCGGGCGGGAGGCCACGGAACTTCAGGGCGTGCTACCGGACGCCGCGAGGGGCGGGGCGATTTTTCGTTTTCAATCTGCGGGGGTGAGGGCGAACATGCGTTCGATGCTGCGGGAGGCGCGGCGGCGGAGATTCTCGTCGAGCGTGATGATCTGGTCGGGACGCGGCGCAGCAAGGGCGTCGCGGATTTTTTCGAGCGAATTAAGCCTCATGTAGGGGCAGAGGCGGCAGCCTCCGATGAAGTTCTTCTCGGGTGTCTCCACCTGCAGCCGGCCGACAAGACCGCACTCGGTGAGCATGAGAAAATAGGGCGCGGCGGTGGTCTTGACGTATTTCATCATCGCCCCGGTGCTGCCGACGAAATCGGCGGCGGCCGCAACCTCGGGCGCGCACTCGGGGTGGGCGACCACCTTGAGGCCGGGAAACCGCGCGCGCGCCTCGGTCACGGTTTGCGCGTCAAAAACATCGTGCACGATGCAGGTGCCATCGGAGGTGATGACCTCCTTGTCTATCCCGCGGCGTTTCAGTTCGGTGCGGAGGTTGTCCCCCATGAGCCGGTCCGGCACGAAGAGGATGCGGCGCTGAGGCAGTTGCGCGACGATGTCGTAGACGTTGCCCGAGGTGACGCAGACCCCGGACTCAGCCTTCACCTCGGCCGTGGAGTTGATGTAGCAGACGACCGCCGCGTCGGGATAGACCGCCTTGAGTCGGCGGAGTTGGTCGCCGGTGAGCGAGTCGGCCAGCGAGCAGCCCGACCCGGTATCCGGCACGACTACGGTGGCGTCGGGCGAAAGAATCTTGGCGGTCTCGGCCATGAAGACGACGCCGGCAAAAACGATGACCCTGGCCTTGGCTTCGCGCGCCTTGAGACTGAGGAAGTAAGAGTCGCCCTTGAAGTCACCAACGCCGTAGATGATTTCCGGGGCGACGTAGGAGTGGGTGAGAATGACGGCGTCTTTCTCTTTTTTCAGCGCGTTGATTTCGAGCGTGAGGGGCGCAATGCGGCGGCACGCCTCATAGTTCCACTGCCGCGCCGGTTCGCAGTCCACGTGCATAAGGGCGCGCAGGAGGCGCTCGGTCTCGGTTTCGACGGCGTGATTTGTGGCGAGCATGAGAAAGGCCAGCTTATCCCCACACCGACGGGGGGCAAACATGCATCACGTGCCCAACCGGAAATTTTGAGAAAGAAGCGCCGCCGCTCACGTGTCGGTCGGGGGCAGATTGCCGCCGGGAGCGCGCCCGGGACTGAATAGACATGCCTACTGTCTTTTCTGCTTTTGGGAATACGCGTCGGCACTCGGGAAGAAAGGCGCGATCTTTTCCACGATTGGTGTCATCCAGCGGGGTTCGTTGCGGTTATAGACCCACGAGAAGAAAAAGATGGTTCCGACAACAAACACACCCACGCCAAGCAGGATTTTGTTCATCTTCGCGATCTTCTGCAGAATAAACACGGCGGCCACGAGCGCAGCTATCCCGATGCCCAGTTTCAGCCAAGTCGCGGGCGGAATCTTTTGGACACTATCGAGGGCTGAGGTCGCGAGCAGGAACATGGTCCTAGCGCTAGCGGGAAGCGCGGCGGTGACGAGTCGATTGTGCGGCGCCGACGGCTTTGACGTTTCTTTGCCAACCGCCCGTCGGTCAACCACTCACTGGCCCGCGAGTTCCTTGAGGTAGGCCGCGGGACCGTCGCCCTTGCGATAGCCGACAACCTTGGCGACCTCGGCGCCCTTCGTGTCGTAGACGAACATCGTGGGGAAGCCCGTCACGGCATACTGATCCTTGAGCGCGATCAGTTTCGCCAGCGCGGGATCGGCGGCGACTTTCTCGGGTGTGCGGTCGCGGGCGCGCGGATAATCGATTTTCACCAACACCTTGTCCGCCGCATAGGCGGCGAATTCCGCCGACGTGAGCACTTCGGCGTGCAGCGCCTTGCAGGGAGGGCACCACGTCGAACCAGTGAACTCCACCACGAGCTGTTTGCCTTCGGCTGCGGCCTTGGCCTTGCCGGCATCGAGGTCGGTCATCCAGCCCTCGTAGGCCGTTAGCGGCAACGCGAGCAAGGAAAGGAGGGTGGCGGCGCAGAAGAGACGGGGGATTTTCATAAGGAAGTGCCAACAGGATGCACGGATTGGAGAGAATTTCCAATCGCTTCGCGTCGCCGGGCCGGTGTTCCTTCTCGCGAACAGGCCAGGGTGGGATCAACGCTCCGTAATCGCCCGAAGCAGGTCGCGTGTCCGCGTGTCGTCTGGCAATTCCCTCTGCGCGGCCCCCAACTCGATCCGCGCAGCCCCGACCCGGCCGAGTTGCAGCAACCAAGCCCCGCGCTCCCGGCGCATCACCGGTGTGAGCGCAAAGTGCTGTTCGATGTGCGTGCTCAGATCGAATGCCTCCTGGAAATCGCTGCGTTCCAGCGCACGCTTGATGCCATTGAGATACACCTCTTGGGCCCGGTTGAAGTGCCGGGCGGCATCGGCGGGCCGCGATTGCGTGGCGGCGTGGCGCCCCCAAAGCACATAGACATGGCCGGCCTGGCGAAAATTTTTGTTAAAGGCCTGATGACTTTCCATGCTCGAAAAGAGCGTGTCGCTGTCCTGCCAAATCGTGAGTTGTTGCGATGTTTTTCCGGCGAGCAACAAAATCACCACCACCCCGATCACCCAGAGCCGTTGGGTTGCCGCCACTTTTGCGCCGAGCCACACGCCAAGCCCGCCGATCAGAAACAGATGCACGAGATAACTGTAACGATCCACCGGCCACACCGGTCTCTCCGTCAATCCGAGACATGGGAGGCTCAGCGCCAAGCTGCCCCAGCAGAGCAGTTGCAACGGCGCACGCCTCCGCAGACGGGGCTGGAGCAGCACCCCGGCCAGTCCGGCTGCGGCAATCGCCGCCAGACCCAAAACAAGCACCCGTCCCTCGCCGTCGCTGGGTAGCGCCGCCTGGTTGGGCGTCAGACCAAACGGCCACACAACCCGCCCGAGAAGCGCAGCGAAAGAAGCGAGCGCCATCACGACGCGATCCCAGAGGTGAAATTCCCCCAGCGTCGGCGCCGCTGTAAAAATTCCGGGGCTTGTGAACCGACCCCACGCCGTCAACATGAGGGCGAGCCCCGCTGGGGCGTTGAAGGCAGCGACCTTGGCGAACCATCGACGCCACAAAGGCGAACCGAGTGAAAAAGCCTGTTCCGGAGCCGCGCGCCCACGCAACAACCAGAGATCCGCAAGCACGAGCCATAAGCCAAAGGTCAAGCCGACCGGATAGCTCGCATACCCGGCAACCGCCAGCAGCCATGCCCCGACGAGGCGCGGGCCTCTTCGCGCCGCGCCGGGCTGCTCATTTCCGGGAAAGTAGGCGCGCCAATAGCACCAAAAGGAGAGCACGAAACAGAGTCCTGTGAGTGGATAGGTGGATCCCGTAACCCAGGCGACCGGCTCCGCCCGCAACGGATGCAAGGCCCAGAACAGTGTGGTCCCGGTCGCCACCCCCACGATGCGCATCTCGGTAAGTTGAGTATAAAGCTGCCGCACCACCGAGCGCAAAACCGCGAATAATGCCCACGCCGTCAACAAATGGAGCGCCAGCCCCAAACCGTGCCACGCCATGGGCTGGAAGCCGGCCACCTCGCTCACCCCCTTGGCGACCAGCCAGTGGAGGGGCTTGAAGCGGAGCGCGACGCCGGTGCCGAAAACCTCCCGCCAAGTTTCCGCAGTCCATGCCTCGGTGAGCAGCCGGTTTTGAGTGACGTTGATATCGTCGTCCCAGCGAACGAAATCGAAGGTTACCACCGGCCAGTAAACCGCGAGGATCGCCAGTCCCACGAACACGAAAGCCCGGCGTCGGCAGGTCGCCGCCTTGGGCGGCCGGGCGGGATCAGGATGCGCAACGCTCACGGGTGATCGGATGCGCCGCTGTCTGATCAATACTGCCGCGCCAAGCCGAGGTAATCGAGCAGCCACGCCTCTTTCCAAATCCGGAATCGTCCCTCGGGAGTGATCTTGCCGTATTCTTCGCGATCGGCGTGGGGCAACAGGAAGCCGAGCGCGGTGTTCACCTGCTCCATCGACTGTTGCTGGCGATTCAGGTCATCAAGCGGGTCGGTCTCCCATGCCACCGGCACTTCGCCCGCCTCGGCCATGCGATTCGCATGGTAGGCCATCAGGCGCGGCAAGGCGCGCCTCCACGGACTGCGCGCGATGAACCAATTCTCCGGATAGAAGCCGCCGAAGGGGAGAAAGAAATTGTCGGTGACGTAGCGTCGGCCGTTTTTTGTTTCGCTCGACACGCTGTAGCACACCGTGATCGCACCGCTGTCCTGCGGCAGAAACGCGACCTGGAGCCGCTGCGTGCGGTCGTGGCTCTGGTAAACGGAAACGCGCAGCCAAATTCCCCCGCCGACCTCGGCTTTGAGCGCTTGCGTGGGCGTGAAGCGGTTGTCACGCAGCCAGTCGCGCACCTTGAGCAACCGCGCCTGCACGGGCCACTCGTCGCCACTGGTGTTGTCGATGAACTTAGGGAAGAGCGGCATCGGGCTCAAACTGATGGCGGAAACGCGCAGCCAATTGAAACCCGACTCGAGTATGAACCAGAGCAGAAACGCACTGGCGGCGATCACCCAGAAGGGCCGGTCGATCAATTCGAAACGCGTGCCCGTCTCGGCGAAGAACAGCGAGAAAAGGATCCAGCGCAGCCAACGAATCGGAATCGCCAGAGTCGGCGATGCCACGCGCAAGTTGACGTAGAACAGCACGAGCAGCAACGCGGCCGCAGGGACGAGGATGATGGTGAGGATCTCCGACATGGCTCCGCAGTGGGGCAGGGCCTCCGTCGCAACGCCGGGGCGTTGGAGTGGGGACTCAGCTCAAACGCACCGGCATGATGACGCAGACGAAACTTTCGAGGGTCTTGAAAACACCCGGGCTGACCTCGTCCTTGAGCTCGAAGAACACCTCGTCCTTCGTGAGCGCGCGGAGCGGGTCCATCATAAATTGGGGATTGAAGGCGACCTGCAGGTCGGGGCCGCTGTAGGCGATCGCCATCGACTCGTGGGATTCGCCGAAATCCGGCGACGAGGCCGTGATCTCGAGCAGATTGCTGGAGAGCCTGATCTTGACCGAATTCGACTTTTCAGAGGTCACAAGCGCGGCGCGATGCACGCACTGGAGAAAGAGTTCGCGCTCGAGCTTGATGCGCTGGTGCGTCTCTTTCGGAATGACCTGTTGGTAATTGGGGTAGTTGCCCTCAACCACCTTCGAGAAGAGATAAATAGCATCGGTCAACCCGCTGCTGTCCTTGTTCGTATCGATCTGGAAGGCGGCGCGGCGCTCGTTGAACGACACGGTGAGTTTATCACCTTTGCCGAGGAGACGGAGCAGCTCGGCCACGGTCTTGGCCGGCAAGATGATCGCGCCGGTGTTGTTGGCGGGCACGTGCATGTCCTTGTTGACGAGCGCGAGGCGGCGACCGTCGGTTGCGACGAGCGCAAGTTTGCCGTCCTTGAAGTTGAAATAGACGCCGTTGAGGATGTAGCGCGTCTCATCGGTGGATTGCGCGTAGGCGACGTTGCCGAGCATGCCGGCCAGCTCGCCTTGCTCGAGGGAGAAGGTCTTGTCGTCACCGGTATCGGGAAGTTTCGGGAATTCATCGGCGCTGAGACCCATGATTTTGAAATTTGAACCACCGGACGCAATTTTCACCTGATGGGTGGCGGACGCATCGACGGTCACGTCGACGTTGGGCAGTTCGCGCACAATGGTCGCCAAGCGTTTCACCGGAAGGGTGACGCTGCCGCCTTCCTTGATCTCGGCCTTGATCTTGCAACGAATGCCAAGATCAAGATTGGTGGTCGAGAGGGAGATGTGGTCCTTGTCGGCTTCGATCAGCACGTTGCTGAGAATCGGCATGGCGGCCTTTGATCCGACGACATTGAGGACCTGGGCGAGGCCGTTGCTGAAGTGGTCGCGATTGATCTTAAATTTCATCGGTGGGTGGCGAAAGGGGAGTTTTCCACAAAAGGGTTAGATAGATAGGGATTCAACAAGATAGTATCCGTATTATTATGCAGCAGGAATATCGTGGTAATTGGTCTGCGGCCAGAGGGAAAAGAGCGATCAAAATCTGTGGGAAGAGCACCTGAATAACCGAGAATAACCGACGGGTTGTTCACACGCAAAAGTTATTCGGCGGATTCCTCCCTCATCTTCACAACGCGGTTGCGAAGAACTCTCATCCTGGTGTGGCGGACGCCGCGACGGTAGTGCTCGAACAAACCGTAGGCGATGTAGGAAAGAAACAAAAAGAAGAAGGCAACCTCCTGCAATTGCCAGACCACGACGCCGATCACGAAGACGAAGACGAAGGTGCGGAAACGCGTCTTGGTCTCCCAGTTCACCTGCTTGAAACTTGGATAACGCACACTGCTGACCATGAGCATGGAGACAAGGATGAGCAGCAGGGGCAGCGTGAGCGCAAACTGGCGCAACTCTCGGGCGTTGGCGGCGAGATTGAGCAGCAACAGCACCAGCGACGCGACGGTGCCGGCTGCGGCCGGAATCGGCAGGCCAACGAAGTCCTTGTGCGATTCCATCTCCGCGCGGGCCAGGAGGGGGTTGGTGATGACATTGAACCGCGCCAGGCGCACCGCGCCGCACAGCAGGTAGATAAAGGCGATGATCCAGCCAAGCTCGCGGAACCACTGGTATTCGCCGCGTGGAGCGAGGATGAGAAAAAACACCATCAACGCCGGCGCGACCCCGAACGACACCACGTCCGCCAGCGAATCAAATTCGGCGCCAAAAAGAGATGTGCGCCCTCCCATGCGGGCCAGGCGTCCATCCAGTGAATCAAACACGACGGCGAGCAAGATGAACCAGACCGCTTGGGTGTAGAGCTCGAGCGACGACAGGTTTGCGTGCAGGGCCGCATATTCGCCGGCGTCGGTAATCAGCCGGGCCTGGATGCACTTGATGACGGCAATGAAGCCGCAAAACAGGTTTCCCGCCGTCATCAGATTCGGCAGGAAATAGATCCGGCTTGCCTGAGTGACGTTATAGGGATTTTCGCGGTCGTTGAGGTCGGGCATGGTCTGGGACGCTCACTTTTTTGTCAGACCCTCGAGGTATTTCCAGAATTTAGAGTGCTGTTCAAAGAGCTGCTGTTCGGAGACCGGCAGCCCCATGCGGAAAAGCGCATCTTCGAGGGAGGATTTGTGCAAAATGTAGTGGGTGTGGAGCACGTCTTCGTTGACCGTGAAATAGAAGCGCAAATCACCCGAGCGGAGGCGGTAGAAATCGGTGCCGGCGCGGCTGAATTTGCCCAATGGCTCACGGGGGTGTATCAGATCAGCCGGCTTCACCCTGCTGATGGGCTCAATGGCCTCCATCTGCAGGAGTTTGTCGAGCCGGTTGAGCTCTTGCATGCTTTGGTCGGAAAAAGTGACTTGAAACATAGGGCGTGGGCGACGGGAGGGTGGTGGAACCACCTGGTTGACGGGAGCATGTCTCTAGCCGTAACCCAGCCTACAGCAATGTTAAACACCAAATACCGCGCCGGTTTTTGGAGGAGGAGGAGGCGGCAGGCGCAACCCGTTGGCGGGACTGCATCTTTGTTGCGCGAAGGGGGTGGGGCGTTAAAACGGCGCGCATCCCCATGCCTGTTACCCTTTCTGACAATCGTGCCGCCCGGAAACGCATCGCCGGGGTCGTCGTCGTCACACCGTGTGCGAAATCGATTCCGCTCTCCGAAATCACCGGCGCGCAGATTTATTGCAAACTGGACAACCTGCAACGCACCGGCTCGTTCAAGGAACGGGGAGCACGCAATGCCCTGGCAAGGCTTACCCCCGCTCAACGCCGCCGCGGGGTCGTTGCGGCTTCGGCCGGCAACCATGCCGCAGCCCTCGCTTATCACGGCCACCTGCTGGAGTGTCCCGTCACAGTCGTGATGCCGGATTACGCGCCCCTGATCAAGATCAGCACCTGCAAGCGGCTCGGCGCAAACGTCCTGGTGCACGGGCGCGACTTCTCCGATGCCCGGGCCCGCGCCGATGAATTGGCCGCAAGCGAAGGACTCACCTACATCCACGGCTTTGATGCCCCCGATATCATTGCCGGCCAAGGAACGATCGCCCTGGAAGTGCTCGAACAGGTCAAGGATGCCGAGGCAATCATTTGCCCGGTAGGCGGTGGCGGATTGCTCGCGGGCGTCTTGCTGGCCGTGAAATCGATTCGGCCGCACGTGAAAGTCATTGCCGTCGAGAGCGCAGGCACGGGCAACCTGAGCGCCGCGCTGGCGGCCAAGCGACCGGTGATCGTGGAGCGCACGGCGACTCTGGCCGACGGCCTCGCCACCCTGACTGTTGGAGCCAATGCGTTTTCCCTGATTCGCGACCGCGTCGACCGGGTGGTGAAAGTCACGGAGAATCAAATCTCGCTGGCCATCCTGCGGATGATCGAGATGGAAAAAATCGTGGTCGAGGGTGCGGCCGCCGCGCCGCTGGCCGCCATGTTGTCCGGGCAGTTGCCGGAACTGCGCGGCAAGAAGGTGGTGCTCCTCACCTGTGGAGGCAATATAGACCCGGCGATTCTCAGCCGCGTCATCGAGCGCGGTCTCGTCAGCGACGGGCGCCTCACGCGGTTTACCGTTATGATCAGCGATAGACCCGGCGGCCTGGCGGCTCTGGCCCGCGTGATCGCCGAGTCCGGCGCCAGCTTCAAGGACATTGAACACGATCGCGCCTTCAGCGGGCCTGATGTGCATGCGGTGGATGCGGTCTGCACGATCGAGACTCGCGACCATCAACACATCCGCTCACTCCATCGGGCTTTGCGCAAGGCGGGGTTTCCTCTCGTGGTCGCGAAGTAAGCGAGCGGAAAAAAGAGGCGTCCAGGACTGAATAATCGGGGGCACCGGGAGGACGTGCGTTCTTTGGTATTGGACAAATCGCGCACGCATATCCGCGTCCATCAACATCCTAATCTTGCCTTGCGCCGCCCCTCCCGCCAGCGTTATCGGGTGATTTTGGTTTTCCACGAAGCAAGTCACCAACAGGCGCGCCGCGCACGCGCGCTTCGGCCGGGCATTTTGTCGTCCCGGCGGTTTTCACTGAATAATATTCGACCGCGAATAGTCTCACCCACAGCCATGACTAAACACACCCCCCGTCTCTTCGGAGCCGCCCTGCTAAGCGTCGCGCTTTCTCTGGGCGCGTTTGCCCAAACCGAGGTCAAGAGCCGCACTTTCGAAAAGGACGGCCAGACTGTCCGCGAAAGCACCATTACCGCAACCGTGCGTGAAGTGCAGGAACGCCCCAGCACCTACACCGTTGCGATTGTCGTCACCAACCGCGCCGGCAAAGAGGCTGCCGATCAACTCGGCTCGCTCGAGGACTTTATCACTTCCCGGGTGACCGACCTCGGTGTGCGCGTCATCAGCGGGGAAACAATGCTCAATGCCGTGAGGGGGATGGCACCCGGCACCGCCGCGACAGAGCTGGACGCCCAACTTGCCGAAAGCACCTCTGCCGTTCGCCTTTCCCAGACCCTCGGAGCAGATTACGTCATGCAGGTTTCACTCTCCGGGTTCGAAGCGAACAATCGCACGGTCGACGCCTACGGGGTCAAGGCGGTCAACGCCGAGCGGGTCGCGCGCGTTACCTACAAGATTCTCGACGGACAGACCGGGGCCAGCTTGGCCGCCGACACCGTGCGCACCTCAAGGCTCGTGCAGCAGACCGCCGCGTCGAACGAAGATCTTTCAGGGGTCTTGAATGGCTTGCTCGACGAAGCGGCCGACAAGGTGGCCGCCAGCCTGAAACGCTCCCTTGATCGCGGGCGCTTGGGCGCACCCAGCGCCGCCGCCGCCCTGGTCAGTGTTCAAATCACCACCGATGTCGCTGATCTTTATATTCCCGATGTGAGGATCGACGCCGAAAACACCCTCAGTATTTCCCAGAGCAAGTTCAAGGTCTCGGCCCTCGCCGCGACCGTCGAGATCGACGGCATCGCCGTCGGCACGGCACCCGGGACGATCCAAGCCAAAGCCGGCTTGAGCAAACTCCGGGTTGTGCGCGAGGGCTTCAAGCCTTGGGAACGCACCGTCAACTTCGTCAACGGCCAGAAACTCAACGTCACTCTTGAGATGAGCGAGGCCGGTTACGCGAAGTGGAAAGACGCCACCTCCTTCATCAACGACCTCAAGAATGGAGCCAAACTTACCGACGCGCAGGTCAAGGTGCTCGAAGGACAGGCCAAGATGCTCGGCAACAGCGGCTTCAAAGTGGATACCAAGGAAGGTATCACCATCAACGAACGGTCGATCTTCGGCCGCTAAGCAGCAGCAACGCAAAATCCCAACCCCCTTTCCCTATGAAACTCGGACGAATTCTCCTCGCCGGTCTGTTGGCCACCGTGTTGGCCGCCCCCGCCGTCTTCGCGCAGGAAGCCGCGGGCAAAAAGAAGCTCGCGGTGACCAAGATCACCGCCAACCCCGCCGTCGCCAAGCGCATGGCGGCCCAAGGCGTCGGGCTTTCCCTCGACAGCATCGTGCAGGGCCTCGAGGCGCAGGTGCACGACCGGTTGCTCAACACCCGCCGGTTCGAGATGATCGAACGCGCCGAGGCCGGCGCGCTCGCCACCGAAAGCGCCGCAACCGGGGAAGCCTTCGCCTTCAACAAGGCCGATTATATCCTGACGATTCGCGTCGACGGCTTTAACGACCGCATCGAGACCCGCACTCTGGCGTCACTCGGCAAGACGATCATGGCCCGGACCATCGAAATCTCGGCGGTGGCCAAGATCACCGAGGTCGCCACGCAACGCTCCATCGCCAGCGCGAATTTTTCAGTGTTGAAACGCGATTCGGAGAACCGCTCTGAAAACACCACCGGCCGTGTCGGCGAGGCCAGTGATGAACTCATGATGCAAGCCGTGCGCGAACTCGCCCAGAAAATCTCCGGCCGGGCCACCGACGCGGTGTTTCCCGCCCGCATCATCGCCAAGCGCGATCGCATCGTGACGATCAACCGCAACGACCAGGCCGGCGTCGCCGTCGGACAGATTTGGGAAGTCTTCGCGATTGGTGATGAACTCGTGGATCCCGACACCGGTGAAAAAAGCCGCGAGGAAATCTTTGTTGGCAAGATCCGCGTCACCCGCGTCACCCCGCAGAATTCCCAGGCCGAGATCATTGAAGATATGGGCATCGATAATCGGGCGATCGTCCGCCTCTTGGAAGACACCCCCGAAGAGATGTAAGCAGGAGCTTGGCTGAATTTACCCCGTCACACACCCACGCAAGAATACCCCATCATGAACCAACATACCCTCCCGAAGAAACTACCCCGTTTCGCTCAGGCCGCAGGAGCCGTCGTGCTCCTGCTGCTCGTCGCCGGCTGCCAAACCTACCAACAGGACACCCAGGCCTTCACCCAGGCGTCCCGCAGCGGCAGCTTGATGGCGGCGGTGCCGCAAATGGATCAAAGGGCCAACAAGTCGGCAGGGTCGAAAGACGAACTGGTTTATCGCTTTGAACAAGGGGCCACCCTGCGCACCGCCGCCTTGGCCGCCCCAACCACGGTGCCAAGCATTTTGCCACCGCCTGCGCCGGTGAAAAAAGGAGAGGAGCCCCTCCAGCCGCCGCCCCAACCAACCCCGACGGAAGTCGCGGAACACTATTACCGCCGTTCGCTCGAGGCTTTCGACAAGGCCGAAGAACGCGTCAATCACTGGGAGGAACAGGCCAGGCTGAAAGTCGGATCTGAAGCGGCGGCCATGGTGACCAATCAGGCCAACATGCCCTATCGCGGACGCTCCTACGACAAGGTGATGATGAACGCCTACAAGGCGCTCAACTATCTCGCCCTCGGAGAAAGGGATCGGGCTCGCGTAGAACTCAACCGTTCGCTGCAACGCCAGCGCGATGCGGTGGCGGAAAACGACAAGCGGATTGCCGCCGTGCAGGAGGATGCCGAGAAGGCCGCGCGCGGTGAATTGAAAGACGAGTCCGGCAAGGCCGCCGCCTATGATAGCAATCGCGCCATGGACGACGCGCGCACCGGTCCGGCGCTGCAGGCCGCCCTCGAAGCCTCGCTCGCCCCGATGCAGGCCTACGGCGATTATGTTAATCCCTTCGCCGTGTTCCTCGATGGACTTTATTTCACGGTGCTCGGCGAGACCGGCGACGATTGGGAGCGCGGCCGCAAGTCCTTCGAGCGCGTGGTGCAGATGGTGCCGGAAAACAGCTATGCCCGCGCCGATCTGGAGGCCGCAACGGGGGCTGCGGAAGGAAGGGCGGTCGATGGCGTTACCTATGTGATCTTTGAGACCGGAACCGCACCGCTGCGCGACCAGGTTCGCGTGGATATCCCGACCTTCCTTGTGACCAGTCGCCTCGCTTACGTTGGCGCGGCCTTCCCGAAGCTCGTGTTCAACGGTGATTACCTCGGTTCGCTCTCGGTTTCTGTCGGCGACCAGACCGTCGGCACCGCCACGGTGGCGAGCATGGACAGCGTCGTGGCCAACGATTTCAAGAACGAGTGGCCCGCCATCGTCACCAAGACCCTGATCACCACGGCCACCAAGGCCATCATCCAGGCGGTCGTGCAAAAACAGGTTGAGGATCAGGGAGGCATGTTCGCCGGTCTCATCGCCGGCGCCGTCATGGGAGGTATCAACGCCGCCACGAACATCGCTGACACCCGCACTTGGACGTCACTGCCGAAGGAATTCCAATATGCCCGGATCCCGACCCCCGCCAATCGCGAGTTGACCCTGTCCGCTGGAGCCACGCAGCAAACCGTCACCCTGACCGAGGGCTCGGTTAATATCGTCTACGTCAAATCCACCTCGAACAATGCGCCGCTCCACGTGTCGCAATTTACACTGAAATGAGCTCCCTGAATAAATCCCGTCTCGGGCTAGCCGCCCTCGCCGTTGGTTTTGCGACCGTGTTTTCCGGCTGCGCCACCAACGTCAACACTTACGAACGCGCCGAATCCCAAGCGTCGCCCAACTACATCAACGACAAGCGCGTCATCACCGATAACACGCTCGCGGGCACCTTCCGCGTCATCTCCCTCAATCAGGCCACCGTCTCGGGCAATCTGCTCAAGGTCCAGGCCACGGTGGAGAACTTGAAGAACAAGCCCCGCTTGTTGAACTACAAGTTCGAGTGGATCGACGTCGATGGCATGGCGCTCGATTCCGCCAACGAAACCTGGAAGGGCCTCCCCATGCAGGGACGGGAGACGGCCAATATCTCAACGGTTTCAATCAGTCCCCGCGCGGTTGATTTCCGACTCAAGTTCCGCGAATAACCTCCCCATACCATGAAATCATCTCCCATTAACATCCTGAACGCGGCCGCGCTGTCGGCCACACTGTTCTTCACCGGTTGCACCACCACCGAAGAGACACGCACCGTCGACGCCCGCGGCCCCAACGCCCTCAACACCGCCGCGATCAACTCGCAGGACTGGGCCAATGCCGCCGACCAGCTCACCG
>CAMTVF010000064.1:0-12687 GCA_947085115.1 uncultured Opitutaceae bacterium
AGCGGGAGGACGATTTGTTCGATCGGCCGGAGGCCGAATTCGGGCTGGGCGGGAAAGTGTTGGCGCATGGCAAGGGCGAATGTGGCAGGGTGAATGAAGCGTTTCCCCTCTGAACGCACTTCCCATACCGGTAATATTCGCAGCCGAATTTATGCGAAAAAAACCACCGCTCACTCGGGGAATCCTCGTTCAGGCAGTTTCCGGCCAGACACTAGTTAGGCCGACTTGGATCGGCGGACTCGACCGCCCAGATTGAAAACGAATCTTCGGATTGGTTTTCCAAAGCACCTAATTTTCCATCCGTCATGCGTCATTTCACGCACCCCTGAAAGGTCGCAATATTCGTTCACATCACATTCGGATT
Organism: uncultured Opitutaceae bacterium; assembly: GCA_947085115.1. Lineage (GTDB taxonomy): Bacteria > Verrucomicrobiota > Verrucomicrobiia > Opitutales > Opitutaceae > Didemnitutus. Next base: position 365 of record CAMTVF010000064.1, read on the forward strand.
CAAAAAACAGTCTCAATTCGCAGAAAATCCAAGTATTTTCAGTCAATTTTACTTATTTTTACATTTCAAGTCTCTCGCACTCCCTACCCGGCAAACAAAAGGTTGTCACCGCCATGAAACTCCTTTGAATGACCAAGCCATTTCGGCAACTAACCCGTGCCGACCAATTCCAACAAAGGCCAAACCTTGGATCTCAAGCAAATCAAGCTGATCGTAGACCTAATGAAGCGCTCGGACCTAACCGAGTTCGAAGTCGAGGAGGAGGGTTTCAAGATCAAGATCAAACGAAACTCTGGAGAAATCCAGATGGTTCCGAATCCAGGGTATTCTGCGCATCCGTTCCCTTCAAACGGACCATTTGAGCAACCGAAGGCGACAGTCGCCACGCCAAGCGCAGCGACCCTAGGTGCAGCGCCTAGCGCCGAAGCACCCGGAGACGAAACCGGCTATACCTACGTGAAATCTCCGATGGTTGGCACATTCTATCGATCCCCATCGCCTGAAAATCCGGCGTTCGTTGAGGTCAACAGCAAGGTCGATGAAAAGTCCGTGGTTTGCATCATCGAAGCGATGAAGATAATGAACGAAATCCAAGCCGAAGTGAAAGGCACGGTTGTTGAGTTGCTCGTAGAAAACGGTCAACCCGTCGAATACGGTCAACGGATTTTCAAGGTCAAAATCGGCTAGTCGCTCGATCCCTTCCAACCAGCCGGACAGAACCCTGTCCGGCCCCATTGTTATAGGCCCCAAATGATTCAAAAGGTCCTCATCGCCAACCGCGGTGAAATCGCCCTCCGCATTATTCGCGCTTGTCGCGAAATGGGCATCAAAACGCTCGCCGTCTATTCAGAGGCCGACGTGCAGTCTCTCCATGTGCAACTGGCTGACGAGGCGATCTGCATTGGGGGACCTCGCAGTTCCGACAGCTACCTGCGCGCAGACCGGATCATCAGCGCCGCCGAGATTGCAGACGTCGACGCCATTCACCCTGGCTACGGGTTTCTGTCGGAGAATGCCAAGTTCGCTGAACAGTGCGAATCGTGTAACATCAAGTTCATCGGCCCGAAGTCGAAAAGCATTCGGATCATGGGCGACAAATCGATCGCCAAGGAAACTGTGCGCAAAGCCGGTGTGCCAATCGTTCCCGGTTCAGACGGTCCGGTGGAATCGGAGACTGAAGCAGTCAAGGTTGCCCGAAAAATGGGCTATCCGGTAATCATCAAGGCCGTCGCTGGCGGCGGCGGTCGCGGCATGCGCATCGCTCACAACGACGTCTCATTCGCCAAGGAATTCCATGTTGCCCGAGCCGAAGCCGAAAAAGCCTTCGGTAATGGCGCCGTTTACGTCGAAAAATACATCCAGACCCCGCGCCATATTGAGTTTCAGATTCTGGCGGATAGTCATGGCAAAGTGATTCACCTCGGTGAACGCGACTGCTCTGTCCAACGTCGCCACCAGAAATTGATCGAAGAAGCCCCGTCGCCATTCCTGTCGGCCGATTTGCGCAAAAAGATGGGCAAGATAGCCGTCCGGGCAGCCGAAGCTGCCGAATACCAGAATGCCGGCACGATCGAATTTCTTGTCGATCCGAAGGGCAATTTCTACTTCATTGAGATGAATACTCGGATTCAGGTTGAACATCCGGTCACAGAAGAGGTGACCGGGATCGACCTGATCAAACAGCAGATCCGCATCGCAAACGGCGAGAAACTGGACCTCGACCAGGGCGACATCAAGATCACCAAGCATGCGATCGAGTGTCGCATCAACGCCGAGGACCCCGCGCGCAATTTCACCCCCTCTCCGGGCACGATCTCGCTGTATTACGCGCCTGGCGGCCATGGCGTGCGCGTCGATTCTCACGTCTACAGCGGCTACACCATCCCCCCTCATTACGATAGCATGATCGGCAAGCTCATCTGCTTCGGTTCAACGCGAAAGCTCGCCTTGCAACGCTCCTACCGAGCGCTGAGCGAGTATCTGGTGCGGGGGATCAAGACCACCATTCCGCTGCACAAAGCGATCATGTGCGACCCTACCTTCATCGAGGGCAAGGCAACCACGGCCTACATGGAAGATTTCATGGCTCGCACACCGACGGATCTCTTCTAAGTCGCCAATTCGACCAGATTCCCGCTTCGTAAACCGCGTCACCCACCGACGCGGTTTATTCTTGGAATGCCTCGCTCCCCCTACTGGATCGCCATCGCTTTTTTCGCCGCCCTTGTGCTCGCGAAATTCGATCCCACGACAGGCTTCAACTCTCTTATCCGATTCGGGGAAACTTGGTCGGAGCGCCGACTGCCAGTTCTACAGGGGTATTCCATCGCCACGGCACCCGACTCTGCGGGCTATGATGGACAATTCTACGCCCAGATCGCCATTGATCCGGCCCTCCGCGATCCCGCCTTGGGCACGGCTCTGGATGCCCCAAGTTACCGCGCACGTCGGATCCTTGCCCCCTTGATCGCATTTCTTGCCGGGCTGGGTCAGCCCGGAGTGATCCTGCAACTCTACGCACTTCTGAACGTTGGGTGCTGGCTGGGATTGGCGTGGCTTCTGTATCGGGAAATCGGCCACGCAGACTTGATCGCATTCGCCCGCTGGACTGCCTGCCTTTTCTCCTTGGGTGCGCTCGATAGCGTGCGGCAATCCCTTGTGGATTTACCTGCTCTCTTGCTTCTCGTCTGCGCCGTTCGCGCCTCGTCTTCGGCCAACCCCCTTCCGGTAAGTTGGCTCTCCCTTGGCCATTTGACCAAGGAAACCCATTTTCTCGCCTCTGTGGCCCTTGCTGCTTGGCCCCGTCCCGACGCCCGTCGGGTGCTAGGACTTGCAGTATCAGCGCTTCCTCTGGGTCTCTGGATGATCTACGTCAGCGCTCAACTCCCCTCATCGCCTAATCAATCCGGCCTCGGAAACTTCACCTGGCCGTTGTTCGGCATGTTCCAGCAAATCGGAGCGTCCGTTACAGAGCTATTCTCGGGCAACTTTGATAGTCGGCACGTTTTCGGACTCCTCGGTATTTCCGGTCTCATTTTGCAGGCAGGTGTCCTTTGGTGCCAGCGTGACACCACTAACGCTTGGTGGCGCATCGGAGCAGCCTACAGCATCTTGTTCCTGTTCTTCGGACCGTGGATCTGGTCGGGCTATTGGGCCGCTTTTCGCGCCGTTCTGCCCCTCACGATCGCGTTTAATCTTCTGCTTCCCGCGACCCGCACATTTTGGCCGTTTTGGATTTTCGGAAACCTCACGATCCTCCACGCTGTCTGGAGATTTCTCTGATCATGCGCCTTCTCACCACCTTGCTGATCTTCTCCGCAGGGCACCTTGTTGCCATAGCTGAAACTCATCCGTCGGTTGACCGTCTCGCGTCTTTGCTCACTGGCGTTTTTTCCAGTGCTGAACAAGCGATTGCCGAACGAGGCTATCGTCACGTAGTCCTTCACGTTGTGCCCGTTTGGACACAGCGCACGGACGGTCCGTGGCTTTACGTTGAGCAGGCGCTTGCCGAGGCAATCGACCAGCCCTACCGGCAGCGCATCTACCAACTCGCGCGATCGGACGATGGCACGCTCGAGTCGCGGGTTTTCACGCTCGCGGATCCCATCACCGCAACCGGAGCGTGGCGCCAACCAAATCCCCTCGCCACGGTATCACCCGCAGACCTGACCCACCGTGATGGCTGCACCGTATTTTTGACCGAACAAGCAGACGGGACCTTCCATGGTCGCACTCAGGGCAACGGTTGCGCGAGCGAACTTCGTGGAGCCTCCTATGCCACATCTGAGGTTGTTCTTTACCCGAACCGGATGATTTCTTGGGATCGCGGATTCAACGCTGCGGGCGTTCAAGTCTGGGGTGCCAGCGCCGGTGGCTACATTTTCAAGCGGATCGAATGATCGAGGTCCATTAGTTCCGACGTTCGAGCATCAAGTCGCTCCATTCGCCCATGACGCGAGTGTCGACTGACCATCCCGGCGCAGCCGTCGCAAAAACTTCGCGCACCTGGGCCAATTCGCGCTCCAAAATGCCACTGAGCACCAGCTGTCCTCGCGGTGCCACCGCCCCCAAGAGCTGCGCCGTAAAATGCACCAAGACGTCTGCTTGGATGTTCGCGAGCACCAGTTCAGCCTGACGCCCGTCAAAGCCAGTAACGAGGTCACCGACAAAGAATTCCACCCGGCCTTCGAGCGTATTCAAGACGGCGTTTTCTTCGCTGATCCGGATTGCCTCCGGGTCGTTATCGAATCCCGCCACCCGTTGAAAACCAAGCAGGGCAGCAGATAGGGCCAGAATTCCAGAACCACACCCAGCATCGATCACCCGGCCCCCGATTCCGTTGGCGGCGGCGAAGGCCACGAGACGCTCCGCCACCAAACGCGTCGTCTCATGATTACCGGTGCCAAACGCCATCCCCGGGTCTAGCCACAAAGCCATCTCGCCGGGCGGCGCATGAAATGCCTCTTTTCCCCAAATCGGCACCCAGTGCAGTCGCCCAAAGGATGATCGCTGGAAATGCACCTTGTAGCTATTCTTCCAATCGGCGTCCGGCAACTCGCGCAAGGCATGCTCAGTTAGGAGCCAGTTGGACTCGAGCGCAGGAACCAAGTTGCCCCATGCTATGGCCGCTTCTTCCCGTGATTCGAAGTAGCCGGTGATCCAAGCCCGCGCCGAAGGCTTGTCCTCAAGCAGCATCAGGCGCAGCTCTTCGCTCTCGGCAATCAGGTCCCCGATCGCGTTCACCGCCTCCAGCGCCACTTCTACTTTGAATTCGTAGATTGCCATGGTTTAGTTCGTTTTCTCGCTCATTCGAGCGATGACCGCCGGCAGCAACGCATGTTCTGCCGCGTGCACCTTCTGCGTGAGGGTTTCGAGAGTGTCACTCGGTTCGATGCCCACCACGGCTTGGTCAAGGATCGGTCCTCCATCCACTTCGGTCGTGACACCGTGCACCGTGCAACCCGTGGTGGTTGCCCCGGCACGCCAGGCCTGACCAATCCCGTCCAGACCGGGGAATGCGGGCAGGATGCTTGGATGCAAATTGATGATCTTGCCCGAAAAGGCCGACAAAAACCCGGGTTTGAGCACGCGCATGAATCCAGCCAACACCACCAAGTCTGGTTCGCACGCTCGAACCGCGGCGATGAATCTTTCTTCCCCGGCACCTTCAAGTTTCGTCTTGAACGGGGCCGGGTCCACGTAGACCGCCGGCACACCAAAACGCACCCCCAGCTCAAGAATCCTCGCGTTCGGCTGATCGGAGAGGAGTTGCACGACCCGGGCGCGACCAAGTCGGCCGGCCTGTTGGGCTAGCAAGATCGCCTCGGCATTGCTGCCCCGGCCCGATCCAAGAATCACGACTCGCATGAGTTGTCATGGGATGCACAATCCCCGCGAGCGTTGCACGTCGATAATTCCCTGTCTCATTTTCTCATCCCCGCTTCGCGTCTCCTTTTCGCCGCCATGGACTTCACCCTTTCCAAAATGCTCCCGCTCGCCGCCCTCCTTTCGCTTCCGCTGCTTGCAATATCAGACCCAAGACCAGCGGTGGAATCCGAGGTCCTGCTCAAGCCATTTGTCGTCAAATCCGATCCCATCAATAGCTATGCGTTCGCCCTTACCGTCAGCGTGGACACGTCCACGAAGAAAATCGCCCGCCTGATCATCACCGCAGTCGGGGAAGACTCGGACGCGGAACGCGCCGGTTTGAGAAACGGTGACGAGATCGTTCGGATAAACGGGCTGCCGGTAAGTGACCTCAATCCAGATCTCGGTCCCAATGGCCAGTTCCACCAATGGTTGATCAACCGTCCGGTCGGCGAGAAATTGAACATCGAGGTTGTGACCAAGCGAACGATGAGGGTCACCCTCAACGCGGCGGAACCGGTTCACCTGCCCTGACAGTTCGTCCGCGCCAGACCTCAGACCCCGCCCGCCGACTTGATCCGTGCAATCAACGCCGTGGTGCTAAAGCCCGGCAGAAATGGCAGAAACTCGATGCGCGCCTCAACTTCCTGCAAAGCCGCGCGTTCGTCCGCGTCGAGTTTGTCCAACGTGTAATCGCCGGCCTTCACGTAGACATCCGGGCGGAGAGCACGGATTTCCTGGGTTAACCGTTTCCCGCGAAAAAGCAGGACCGCATCAACGCACGCGAGCGCATTAAGCGCATAGGCCCGATCCAGCTCACTCTGCACCGGGCGCAGCGGGCCTTTTAGTTGCCGCACGCTTTCGTCCGAATTGAGTGCGACAAACAGCGCATCGCCGAGTGCAGCCGCCTTTTGCAGCGAGTAAAGGTGCCCGCTGTGGAGGAGATCGAAGACGCCGTTCGTCAGCACCACGCGTCGTCCTTTGGCCCGCAGCTCTTCACGCCGGGCCACGGCATCGCTCAGGCACAGCAACTTGGGATTCAGCAATTCCGGGGTGGGCTCGCGCACGACGATAGCTCACACGGCCCGCCATCGCTTGTAAATGCTCAGTTACGGAACCTTGAGCACGATTCCATTCTCCGCGGAGCAGCAATACCGTTACCCGTTGGCGGGATAGAGACAGTCGATCTCGATTTTCTCACCGCACGAACACGAAACGATCAAGCGCACAACTTTGTCGCCTTCTTTGACAACTTCCACACTCGGACCGCTGCCCGCCGGGCGCACACTGCCCTCGGTGCGAAGCGGAACGTGCCGATGCGGCGAGCGCAACGGTTCGGCTTCGGAGGCTTTCTTGCCGGACAGAAATGGTTTCATCGGGAGGGAGAGGTGTTCGAAAAAGGCTTTGGCATCTGATCCATGGTCTTTCCTGCGCCGGGAATCTTCGTTTTCGAGGAAATATTCAAACTGAGCGCGATTCGCTGGTTCGCTTCCGAATTCGGCGGTTCACCCTCGAGCGGACGGGTGTCCGCAAACCCAGTGACGCGTTCGATCTGACTCGGCTCCACAGCATAAAGCACCAAGGCACGCCGGGCCGCATTCGCCCGATCAGAGGACAACTCCCACATGGAGTAGTCCTCCCGGCTGGCAATGCTCGATCGGGTGTGCCCGTCGATGGTGACGCGGAAATGATACCGATCGATCATCCAGGCCAGGCTTTGCAGCAAGAATCGGCCCCACTCCGTCAGCTCCGTTGTGTCTTGGACAAAGATTGGCCGATTGGCTCGGTCGAAAATATTGATGCGCAATCCATCGGAGGTGACCTGAACGTCGATCGGCTTTTGATCCAAGTTTTGATCGAGGTGCAACAGCCGGTAGAAATCGGCGGCGGCGGCATTGAGGAAACTGAGCTGGACCTGCTTGTCCGAGTTCGATGGCAACTGCGTCCCTGAGGGATCTTCGTCCTTGTTCGACGAACTTGAATTCTGGGCACTCTTGTTGAATGGCATGATGCCCGAGTGATCCTCCATGGGAGAACTGAACGGGTTTTGAAAATACCGCGAGGTTGCGATGAGAATTTTCTCATCCTGCGCGGAAATCCACAGCACCATGAAAAGCGCCATCATCGCGGTCACGAAGTCCGCGTAAGCCACCTTCCATGCTCCACCTCCTCCGGCGGCCATGATTGGTCCTTATTTGCCTGAGCCGAGGGTCTTCACCGCGGTCTCAAGTTCGTCGGCGCCGGGTTGCACAGAGCTGTCGAGCGAGCGGCGCGCAATTTCGACAGCGGTGAGGGGTGCGAGGCCTTTCGCAAAGCCGGCAACCGCCTGCATGATACACTTGAGACAAAGCTGGTCGGCTCCGTCGTTAAATTTGATGCGATTCGCCAAGGGATTCACAAATCCGTAGGCCACGAAAATGCCAAGGAATGTGCCCGTGAGTGCCGCGGCAACTTTCTGGCCCACCGCCTCGGGACCTTCGGAAATCGCCGCCATCGTGTTAATGATGCCGAGCACGGCCGCCACGATTCCGATGCCAGGCAGGGAGTCGCCGACGAGTTGGAGCAAGTGCACGGGATGCTCCGACTCCTGCCGCTTGGCGTGCAGCTCGGCACCCATCAAAGATTCGAGCTGGTCGGGCTTGATCTTGCCATCAATGACCGGTTTCAGGCCATTGCACAAAAACTGTAAACGCTCCGGGTGCCCCAGAAGCGACGGATACCGTTGAAAGATGGAACTATTGGGGGGGTCCATCACGTGCTCTTCCAACGCGATGAGGCCATTCCGCCGCCCGGTCATGAACAATTCATAAAGCAACTTGAGCTGGTCGAAGTAGTCCGCCTTTGTCGGCGCCTTGCCGCTGATGGCCGTTTTGACCTTGTGCATGATCTCCATGAGGATGTGCCCTGGACTGGCGATGATGAGCACCCCCGCCGCGATCCCGAGGATGATGACAAACTCCGACACATGGAGCAGCACCAACGGGTTGCCGCCGGCGATCATGAAACCGCCGATCATCGAGACCATGACAACCAAGGATCCAAGGAGAACTAGCATGCGAAGGGCAAGGGATTAGCTCAACGGTTGCGGGCGCGACTGATGAAGGCGCGGAGTCCGAGGATGGTCTGTGAGTGGATTTGGCAAATGCGCGACTCCGTCAGACCGAAAACGGCGGCGATTTCGGCGAGACGCATGTTTTCAAAATAATACATGGCAAGTATCTTCCGTGGTATATCGGGCAATTCCGCCATCCGTTGAGTGAGAATTTCGAGCAACTCCTGTTTCTCCAGGGCTTCGCGCCCGGTTGTGTCCGATTCATCGGCCAACAACTCATGGAGCGAGGCGCCCTCGGACTCCTCGCCGTCAGCATGCTGATCGAGTGCGATAAAAGTCACCGGACGGGCCTCTTCCATCCACTTGGCATACTCCGAGTGGCTGATTCCCATCTCGGCACAAATCTCGTCCTCCATCGCCGTGCGACCGATTCGCTGTTCGAGCGTGTTGATGGACTCCTTCATCTTACGAGCCCTCGCCCGGGTGCGACGCGGGCACCAATCCATGCGGCGTAGTTCGTCAAGCACGGCACCGCGAATGCGCATCGCCGCATAACCGGCAAAGGTGTTGCCCTGCTCCGGGTCGTATTTGCGCACCGCCGCGAGCAGCCCGGTGACGCCAACACTATAAAGATCGTCGGCATCAATGTGGGGGGGAAGAGTCAGTTTAATCCGGTCCACCACGTTGCGGACCAGAGGCAAAAAGCGCACGATGAGTTCCTTCTCGTCGACTGCGCCCGATGTTCCCGCATAGGCGCGCCAAGCGGCCGTTGCTGGAGGAGGGGTTGCGGCATCCGTGCCGTGTGCGGTGACAACGGCGTTTTTCATGATTTCAGGGGTGGAATTTCGGGTTGGTTAAGTTTGGCCTCGGCCACCACGGCGCGTTGCCGGGCAACCAACGTTTCGTGCAAGCCGGCCAGTAGCACCGTCCAAAGCCAGCGAAAGAGCAGCGCACCGACCAGGCAGCCGATGGCGCCATCAAGGAAGACCCGATCAGGACCACGCTGCATCCAGAATGCGGTTCCGGCAGCGAGAGCGAATCCGAGCAGACCTCCCAGTAAAAATATGTATCTCATGGTCAGGCAGCAGTGTTGAAGGTGTTTGAGACGGCGATTTCTGCATCTTCATCGGCATCGGCCGGAGTGAGCACGGGCTCAGCCGTCGGCAAAGTGCGTCGGGCGACCGCATCTGCGGCATCCAGCTCAATGTCACCGGTCAGCGACGAACCCGTGGCAAGAAACAGGGGCTCGAGTTCTCCCTCGATCAGGTAGTCCCAGAGCCGACCCCATTGCGTGACTTCGTCGAGATGCGTGAACACCACATGCGTTGCTCCGAGCTCTCGGCCCGCGGCGTAACCCGCGCGCAAGGCGGCGTGATCGTAGGCGGCGTTGAGCACGAGCACCCGTTGCTCGATCCGTTCCCGCTCCAAGAACTGCCGAATCGGTTCGTTCTCCGCCGGATTCCGCAGCGAAATGCCCGGCAAGTCAAAATAGACGAAGCCACCCGGTGTCGCCGGTTCCGTGGAAGCGGGGAAATGGGCCATCGGCACTCCGAGTGCCTCGCAAAACACCGGCAATTGGCCGGTCGGGTTTGGCCGGTCAAACTCCGCCGTGATAACATGGCCCGACCGCGCGCGACGAAAAACATCAGAGGCAAGCCACTTGCAGAGCGCAGTCGTGCGGCCAACGCCGGGCGTTCCGAGAAACGCGGCCCGACGCAAAGGCACATCGAGCGACTGGCGCGCTCCAGCCAGATCACGCAAGTGATTGCCGGTTTCAACCAATGCCCGGTGAAGTGGAAGGGTTGAAATAGTCGCCCATTCTGAAGATTGTTGCAGACGGGCCAGCAGCGCCTCCGAGAAACCGGAGCGGCGAAGCAAGGTCGCCAAATCCGTCTTGGGACCACGCAGTGAGGAACGCGCGGAGCGCACCCGACCTGCAGCGGTTTTCCCATCGGTCGGCGCCAGTTCGCTTTCCACCATCGACTCGCTCTCGACAGCCGACATCACCGCCGGAACTTCGGGCTCCACGATCTGCGCGATGACCTCGAGCTTGGGCGCCGAGAACAGGCCACGGATGCCAGTCGCCTCGACATTGCGCACAGACAACACGCGAGCATTCTCGCCCAATTGTTCGCGAATCACCCGGGCTGCGTCGTCCGCGCTAGCGACGACAAAACGAAAGCACGCGCTGGGGGTGGTTGGAATGGGAGCAGGAGCAGACATGGATAAAGTTTCTTAGGCCGCAGTCCTCACTTCAGTGCGGATCACGGATATCGGAGCGCTGATAATGCCGGCATTCTCGATCTCGGTTGCGGCCGGGAGTTCCTGGAAAGAAAGCACGGTGAGCCGGGGGAAGGACGGTTCGAGGAACCGCTTGAGGGGCAGACGAATCTCCGCCGACACCACGAGCACCGTCGCCAGGCCCTTGGCCACCATTTCATTTGTGCGGCGGGTAAGTTCTTCGATCAGATGCCGGCCCGTTGTCGGATCCAAGGCGAGACCAATGTCCGTGGCGGAGCGATGCACTTTGCCGTTGAGCACCTGCTCCAAACGGGGATCGAGGGTCAGCGCCTTGAGAACGCCCGGTTTGCATTCAAATTCCGGCACAAAGTAGAGGCCAAGGCGGCGGCGAACGAGTTCGCTCAAATCATCAGGATTCTTCGAAAGCGACGCAAAATCGGCGATGCCTTCGAGCACGAGTGGCAAATTGAGAATCGCGACATTTTCGCGCAGCAAATTCTGCAGGACGCGCTGGATGACGCCGATATTGACCGAGTCGGGCAACAGTTCCGCCACCAAGGCGGAGTGCGAGCCTTTGACATGATCGATCAACGCCTGCACATCCTGGCGACCAATCAAGTGGTAAGCGTGCAGCTTCAGCGTCTCTGAAAGATGAGTGATGAGCACCGAGGACGGATCGACCACAGTGTAATTGTTCAGTTCGGCTGTCTTTTTCTCGCCTTCGTCAATCCACACCGCGTCGAGGTTGAAAACCGGCTCGCGCGTCGGCATGCCGCGCAAGCGCACGTTGCTGCCCGCCACGTTCATCGCCATGAAGCGTCCGGGAATCAGTGCGCCGCGCGCCACCGCTTTGCCGCGCAGGAGGAAACGATAGTCGTTGGGTTCAAGCTCGAGATTGTCGCGCACCGAAATCGGCGGAACGACGATGCCCTTTTCGCGGGCGAGTGACTTGCGCACCCCGGTGACGCGAGCGAGCAAATCTCCGCCCATCTTGCTGTCCGCGAGCGAAAGCAGGCCGTAGCCGATCTCGATCGCGAACACATCCACGTCGATGAGCTTGCGCACATCGTCATTGGCACCGTGACTCGTGGCCGTGGAGACCAAGCCCCCGACGTTGGACTCGCCGGGTTTGCCGGGTGCCAAGGTCTTGGCCGCTTTGGCGGCCGTCGCGGCATCAGCCACCAGATCGTCTTCTGGTGAGCTCATGGTTTTCGCCATAATCCCCGCCACTGCCGCAAGACCGAAGAAGGGAAGGATGGGCATGCCGGGCATGAGCCCGAAGACCGCCATACACCCGGAAGCCATCGCCATCGCACGGGGGTAGCGGAAGAGTTGCCCGGCGACCTGCGTGCCGAGATTGTTGCCGTCCGCCGCGCGTGTCACCAACAGACCGGCGCCGATCGAGATGATCAGCGCGGGAATCTGCGAAACGAGGCCGTCACCGATCGAGAGGAGGGTGAATTTCTGCAGCGACTCTCCCAAGGACAGTCCCATTTGAAAGACACCGATGGCAAATCCACCAAGCACGTTGACCAGAGTGATCAAGATGCCCACAATCGCGTCACCGCGCACGAACTTCGAAGCACCGTCCATCGCACCGTAGAAATCAGCCTCTTTCTGCACCTTGACGCGGCGGGCGGTCGCCGTGACTTCGTCAATGATA
>CAMTVF010000065.1:0-26710 GCA_947085115.1 uncultured Opitutaceae bacterium
CCTGCCGCACGAGTGGGAGTGGCAATACGCCGCCCAAGGCACCGACGGCCGCCTCTATCCATGGGGCAACGATTGGAACCGCGCGCACATGCCATTTCCGAACCGCGGCCGCACGCTCCTGCCACCTGCAGATGTCGATGCCCACCCCGGCGGCGCCAGTCCCTTCGGTGTCATGGACCTCGTCGGCAACGTCTGGCAGTGGACGGATGAGTTCGCCGACGAGCACACCCGCGCCGCCGCCCTTCGGGGTGGCAGCTCCTACCAGCCGCAGACCTCGCATTGGTATTTCCCCCAAGCTTATCAGCTCGACCAGCACGGCAAATACCTGTTGATGGCCCCCTGCAAGGACCGCAGCGGTATGCTCGGTTTTCGCTGCGTAATCGACGCTTCATGATTCCTCTCCACAATCCGCCCATGCGCAGCAAGTTGTTCGTCCCTGCCTCCCGACCCGAGTTGTTCCCCAAAGCTCTTTCAGGCCAGGCGGACGGTCTGGCCTTTGACTTGGAGGACGCGGTGGCCGAAGAGGGCAAGGAAGCCGCCCGCTCGACGCTGGGCGCGGCACTGGCATCACCGGAATTTGCCGCCTCGACCAAGATCCTCATCGTGCGGGTTAACGCGCTGTTGACACCGCACTTCGCCGCGGATCTCGCGGCCGTCATCCATCCGCGTCTCGATTTGCTCAACCTGCCGAAGGTCGAGAGCGCCGACGACATCCGGGCCGCCGCCGCCGCCATCGCCAGTCTGGAACAGGCACGCGGGATCACGCGCCCGATTCAACTCTTGGCGAACATCGAGTCGCCCCGCGGCCTCCGCCTCGCCGCCGAGATCGCATCTGCCGACCCCCGTGTCGCCGGCTTGCAACTCGGATTCGCCGACCTGTTCGAGCCTCTCGGCATCGACCGCAGCGACGCTGCCGCAGTCCGGCAAATCCAACTCGCCGTGCGCCTCGCAGCGGGTGAAGCCGGCATCTGGGCCTACGACGCCGCCTACGGCGCCATCAAGGACCCCGAGGGCTTCAAGGCAGAGGCCCTTGCCGCCAGAAGACTGGGATTTCTCGGCAAGACCTGCATCCACCCGAGCCAGATTCCACTGGCCAACGAAGTCTTCCGCCCTGGCGAGGAGGAAATCGCGTTCGCCCACCGTGTCGTGGAGGCTGCCGATCACACAACGGCCGGCGTCTTCTCCCTCGAAGGGCGGATGATCGACGCACCCTTCATCCGGCGCGCCCGCGCCATCGTGGCGATCACCCGGCAGATGGCTGCTGGCAAACCCTGATTCCCCGCGTGCCCCTCAAGCAACGAGACTACACACCCGATGCCACCGGCCCTCTCGATGGCGTCCGGATCCTCGACCTCTCGCGCCTGTTCGCGGGCAACGTCCTCACTCAGGTTCTCGGCGACTTCGGCGCCGAGGTCATCAAGGTCGAGCCGCCGGAGGGCGACACGCTCCGCGCCTGGCAGACCAACGGAGTTCCCACGCATTGGAAAATCTACTCGCGCAACAAAAAAAGCCTCGCACTGGATCTCCGCCGCCCCGAGGCGATCGACCTGGTGCGCAGGCTCGTGCCGTCTGCGACACTCCTCATCGAGAGCTTCCGCCCGGGCATCCTCGAGAAGATGGGCCTCGCCCCGGCTGATCTGCTCGCCCTGAACCCCAAGCTCGTCATCACCCGCATTTCCGGCTGGGGGCAGGACGGTCCCTACAGCCAGCGGCCCGGCTTCGGCACCATCATCGAGGGCATGTCGGGCTTCGCCTCCTTCAATGGCTTCGCCGACCGCGAGCCCGTGCTGCCGCCGATGTATCTGGCCGACGGGGTCGCGGGCCTCTACGGCGCATCGGCCGTGATGATCGCGCTCCGTGAGGTGGAGCACAACGGCGGTCGCGGGCAAGTCATCGACCTGCCGCTGCTCGATCCGCTTTTCGCCATCCTCAGCCCGCAGGCAGCCAACTACCGGCTCACCGGCCAGGTCAAGCCGCGCACGGGCAGCCGCTCGACCAATTCCGCGCCGCGCAACACCTATCGCTGCAAGGATGGCGGTTACGTCGCGCTCTCTGGCTCGACGCAAAAAATGGCCGAACGACTGTTCCGCGCCATCGGTCGCGCCGACCTGATCGACGATCCGCGCTTCCGCACCAACGCCGCCCGCGTGAAACACGCCGACGAACTTGACGCCATTATCGGGGGTTTCATCACCGGACAGACCCAGGCGGAGAACATTGCTTTTTTTGAAAAGGCGGAAGTCACGGTCGGCCCCATCTACGATGTCTCCCAAATCCTCGCCGATCCGCACTTCATCGAAAGGGAGATCATCGCCGACTATCCCGACCCGGACACCGGCCAGCTCCCGATGCACCACGTCGTGCCACGTCTCCTCGACACGCCCGGCTCGATCCGCTCTCCGGCCCCCCGGCTGGGCGAGCACAACCGCTCGCTGCTCGCCGAAATCGGTGTGGACGATGATACCTACCAAGCGTTGGCCACGGCCGGAATCGTCATGGGCGCAGACTCGACACCAAAATGAGGCCACGCGTTCAGGTAGGCCCGGGCCGATCATGTCGGAAGATGCTTGGCCGCACCTTCCCCGAAATCCGCGCGGCGCGCCCCGACCCCGCCGTCGTCGCCCGCGCCCTCGACGGGCTGCTGCAAAACCTCGCCGTCGAACGCTGCCAGCTCAACGAAGGCTACGTGCGCGCCCTCGGCCTCACACCAACCCTACCGCAAACCTCTCCGTAGCCCGTCTTGCACATCCAATAAATTCTTACCCGCGTGAAATCCGCTCTTGTTCGCCCGTTGTGTCGCGCCGCTACCGGGCTGCTTGGCACTGCGGTGCTAAGCGTCTGCCTCCACGCGAGCGAACCGGTGCCATCGGCCGACTGGTCGGAGGTGATGGCCGGCTTCGCACAAGCCGACGCGGCGCAATCGTCGTCGCCGGGGACGGTGCTGTTCGTCGGCAGCTCATCCATCCGTCTCTGGAACACCCTGGCTGCGGATTTTCCGGAAGTTCCGGTTCTCAATCGGGGTTTCGGCGGTTCCCAGATCGCCGACATCCTCGTGAATTTCGACCGGTTGGTGGCGCCGCACCACCCGCGTCTTATCGTATTCTACGCCGGCACCAACGATCTCGCCGCTGGCAAGTCCCCCGAGGAGGTGGCCGCGGATTTCCGCGGATTTTGCGAAAAGGTTCACGCGAGCCGGCCTGACACGCGGATTCTCTTTGTCTCCATCCAGCTGTCCCCGGCACGCTGGCAATTGCGCGAGAAGTTCGCCCTGACCAACACCTACATCGCCGCCTTCTGCGCCACCGACCCGCGTCGGGTTTTTGTCGAGACCAACGCTGCCATGCTCGCTCCCGACGGGTCTGCGCGGCTCGAATTTTTTGCCGAAGACCGACTGCATCTGTCCTCCGAAGGTTATGCCGTCTGGCGCCGGTTGCTTACGCCTTGGCTCGCGCGATAACCCTCTGTCCGATTTCTCGCGATCTTGGTTCCCTTAGCCTCTTATCGGTGGTCTTCGTCATTCTTGTTCCTGCTCCATCAATCCCGGAGCGCGTCTCTGCGGTCCGAGGATGGACAAAATCGTCGAGAACCGATCTGCGTCACCAGTAAGTAGTGTCTGCCCGGAAACTCCCTGAACGAGGATTCCCCGAGTGAGCGGTGGTTATTTTCGCATAAATTCGGCGGCGAATGCTACCGGCACGGGAGGTGCTTTCAGAGGGGAAACGCTTCATTCACCCTGCCACATTCGCCCTTTCCATGCGCCAACACTTCCCCGCCCAGCCTGAATTCGGCCTCCGGCCAATCGAACAAATCGTCCTGCCGCTCAAGAGCCGCGACGAACTGCCGCCGATCCTCGCCGGGCTGCAATGGATTTGGACGCACCCCGCGCTCAAGGCGGAAATCTTCGCTCTCCTCGAAGCCAAAATCCTCGCCGGCAAGCAAGCCACCGGCCGCACCGGCCTCGACCTCTGGCAAATCCTCGTGCTCGGCATCGTCCGTCTCGGCCTCGGGGCCAACTACGACCGCCTTGAGCATCTCGCCAACTACGACACGCTCATCCGCCAGTTTCTCGGGGTGCCTGCGGCCCCCCCTTCGGGACCGACGACCGCCGCTTCGCGCATCAAACGCTCCGCAATAATGTCACCCTCCTCGACGACGACGCCCTGCTGGCCTTGATCCGCGCGGATCTGGCCGCCTCGCCGTTTTCCGGTGAAGGGCATCGCAAGGTCTTCGGCCGACTCCGCTACGTCGCCGGTCACCGGGTGGGGCGCAACCGCATCCTGCGCCTGATGCGCGCCCACCGCCTGCTCTCGCCCCACCGCACCGCGCCCGTCAAGGCGCACGATGGCCGCATCACGACCGACGCCCCCAACGTGCGCTGGGCCACCGATGGCGCGAAAGTGTGGACCGTGGACGAGGGCTGGCTGTGGCTGTTCACGACCATCGAGCACTGGAACGCCGAGTGCCTCGGCCACCATGTCTGCAAACGCGGCGACCGCTTCGCCGCCTACGAGCCGGTCGCCCAGACCGTCAACCGCATCTTCGGCTCGATCACCCCGGACGCCGCCCGCGGCATCGAGCTGCGCCACGACCACGGCAGCCAATACCTCACCGACTACTTCCAAGGGCAGAGTCGTTTCCACGGCTTCACCCCGAGCTTCGCGTTCGTCGGCGAGCCCGAAACCAACGGCGTCGTCGAACGCTTCAACCGCACGCTCAAGGAGCAGATCATCCACGGCCGCACCTATCGCAACCGCGACGAACTCGCCGCCGCGGTCGCCACCTTTGTCGAAACCTACAACCGCGATTGGCGCCTCGAAAAACTCCGTTACAGGAGCCCGCTCGAAGCCCGCCGCGATTATCAACCCTCCACCCAGTTAGCCTGATTAGCCTTTGTCTTGTGTCCAAGAAACCGGCGCCGATACAACCTATACAATCGTGAACACGCCACCCCTAACGATTATCGTTAGATTCTCGCTACTCCGCTACTCCACCACCACTCCGCTACCACGGGAACTTCCGCAAGATGGCGATACAGCGCGACCGAAGGATCATCTGCGCAGCCAAGACAAACTCAGGGACCCATCCGCGGCCCCTTCCGCGGATCTATCCGGGGTCGATTGGAATGTCGGATGGCAGCAGGCGGGTTCATTTCGAGCGGAGCCAGGTCGGGCTCCAGTTTTATCCGGGGGAGTGCCTTCACCGCGGCCGCTGCCTCAATCAGCACTTTCCGGTCTGCCGCTGACAGGCGCGCCATGTCCCCACCCTCGAAATAGACGAGCGCCTTCAGAGACTCGGTGGGTGGGAAAGTGGGTTTGAATATCTTTTCCGCCGCCGCCAAGCCGGCATCGATGCGAACCCCGGCCCGGACCATGGCCGCAATGTCCTGATAATCCTTGGCCTCCGAGCGTTGGAGAATGACCTTCAGCTTGCTGGCCATAAGATCGGCCAGTGAGGCCACCCGCAGGACTCCGTCCTCGGTCTGCTCGGGTTGGCCCACCCGGCCGAAATCAAGGCCACCGAAGAAGGACACTTTCACACCGGAGGCCGTTGCCACTTCGAACGTGTTGCGGCTGTCCTGCCGCACCGTGGTGGCCCGGAGGAACGGAAGGCTCTGCCGCAACGCCTCACGGTCCACCGGTCGGGAACTGAAGAAATCAAAATCCACCGACTGGCGATGCCCCAGCCGGAGCGCAATCGCCGTGCCGCCATAGAGCACAAAGCCCAGTTTCTGCACCGGTCGCAGCTCGGGCCAGAGCTTGCGCTGCACGGCGGGCAGGATGTCCAGACGGGGGCTGAAAGTGTCCATCACCCGATCCGCCGAATCGGCAGCGCCGGCACATGACCCGGCGCGGCCAGGCCCAGCCGGTAGTGCCAGTAATGCCAGGACCGCTCGTTGAATTGGCCCGCTTCGGCGTGACGCATGACCGTGCGCAGGCAATCGTCGCCCAACGCCTCGGCCATGAGCCTGACATCGTCAAACTCGCCGGTGTTCATGACCTGCGTCACCACCCGGGCCGGAAAATCCATCGCCTCGGCCGGCGTCAGCCACCAGATGTATTTGCGCGCCAGCTCAGTGAGCAAAGCCTTGTTCTCCCGCACCACCTGGGGCGGCAGCATGGGCGCAGGCAACGAGGCATACGTCGCTTTCGGCATCAGAAAAAGCGTAGCGATGGCGCGGGTGAAGACAAGCCAGCATCCCAGAATTTGCCGCTCGCGCAAGGCGTCGGGGCGCTGCCGAGCATGGCCGGGGAAATTGAGTTCAACAGACCTCAAAGCCCAACCAAGGCTTCGAATGATCTTTTCAAACGCACATCGAAACGCACACACGCGCACCCAGTTGGTGGGATGGATTCCGCTGCTGGCCCTCGCACGAACGCACGCGCAGAAAAAAGCGCCGAAAGAGCCGGTGAGATAGAACTCACCAGCCCAAAAAATCCAGGTTTCCCTCTGAACGACCCTTTGAAAAACCCGCTTCAACCCCGATCAAGGGATCTTTTTTGGCGCACATCGAAACGCACACAAATACGCGCACAAACAGGGGTCGGAGCCAGTCACGACGTGTCGTCGCCTGTCGTCGAGAGTCCGCCAGCACCCATTCTGCAACCATCGGTCAGTGTCGCAGTTAGACGCAACCCGACGCGACAAAACGCGACTATTCGCGTCAGTTAAAATGGTCGGGCTGGTGAGATTCGAACTCACGACCTCTTGCACCCCATGCAAGCGCGCTACCAGGCTACGCTACAGCCCGATGATTCATCGGAAGAACGAAGAAGCCCCACGCTCCAGCGCTAGGCAAGTCATTATTTTTGCTGGGGCAGCGCGGGGAAAATGGCGTCCCCGGCGTGACTCGAACACGCGACCATCGGTTTAGAAAACCGATGCTCTATCCAGCTGAGCTACGGGGACAACTGAAGGCGGAGATTTGCGCAGCCTGTCAGGCTTGTCCAGTCCGACAGCAAGCGAGTTCAACGGAAACCATTCACACGCGGAAGCAGGAGGGAGTGAAATGGTGGAGCAGATCGGGATCAAACCGACGACCTCGTCATTGCGAACGACGCGCTCTATCAACTGAGCTACTGCCCCGTCAGGGAACGCATTGTCTGAGGGGACGTTTCTCGCGAGTAAAACAAATTTTTCACCGAACCGTGACCTGAATTCTTGGTCTGGAATGACACGCTTCGGAGGATTGGCCCTGAATTTGCTATTGCGCCTAGGGCCGACAACCGAGAAACAGACCCTCCGACACTCACTTTTCAACAGGTTCCATCATGAAGAAGACCACCACCAAGAAGACTGCAACGAAGCCCGCCGCCGCCGCTCCCAAGCCTGCGGCCAAGACCAAGGCACCGGCCAAGAAGAAGGCCGCGCCTGCTTCCGTGCACAAGAAGATCGCCGGCCAGCTCGAAGCTCCGGCCACGATCATCAACGCGCGCATCAAGATCGGCTTTGGCAGCCACCTGTATCTCCGCGGCGAAGGCCCGGGCCTGAGCTGGGATCACGGCGTCGCGATGGACTGCATCGCGGCCGACTCGTGGGTCGCCACCATCAAGGGCGCCACGTTGCCCGTGGTTTTCAAGGTGTTGATCGACGACAAGACCTGGTGCAAGGGCAACGACTACGTCGTGGAGCCCGGCCAGAGCGTGAGCGTCACCCCCACCTTCTGATCACGCGGGGCGGGGCGTTAACGTCGCGCGCTCTCCATCACTTCGAATCCGGCGGTTCGTCGAACGGACTCGTTCTCCCCGGATCAGAGATCCGGATTAATTGCCATCAGCGCTGCACGCACGTCGTCAGCGCTGGTTTTTTCCCCGTCCGCCTTCGTCGGCGGCAGAATCGTGCAGCGCATGATCACGCGCGAAAAAGGCAACGGCACATAGAACCGGTCCCAGCTCTTCAGCTGGCGCGCGCGGGTGAATTCCGCCCCTACAAGAATCATGGGCGCTTGGTTGCGCCGCGTCACGACGAGCACCCCCGGCCCCACAACATACAAGGGGCCGCGCGGACCATCGGGAGTGATGCCGATGTCGTGTCCTTCGCGCATGCGTTCGATGAGCAATTTCGCTGCCTCGCGGCCGAGCGTGTTGCTGGAACCCCGCACGGGGTGAATCCCGATCATCCGGTAGAACGCCGCCAGCCACGCCCCATCCTTGCTGGCGCTGACCAAACCAGAGACAGGTCGCTGATTCCGGTAACGTCGAAAGATTTCCGGGGAAAGGACAAGTCGATTATGCCAGATCACGATCGCCGCAGGGGTGTCCGATTGAGTCAACCGCGTGAGCGTCTCGGCATCCGCCTCCATTCGCAACGAGCGCGCCCATCCGCGGAGCAACATCGCGGCAAACCAGAGCGCCGCCCGGCGCCAGCCGTGCACTTCGTTGATCAAGTCTGAGTCTTGCGATTGCAGAACCTCCATATGGCCCGAGCCGCACACTTTCGCCAAGATAAACTTGAGCTCGCGAGGGGCCCGGTGACGCTGAGCCTCCATGCGCCTGCCGCCGTGTCCTCACCTGCCCGAACCGCCGTCCGCCATGACGGCCGGGGCCCTGTCAGCCTTGGGCGCTGATCGCGGCCCGCAGTTCTACCTCACGGCGTTGACCTATGGCCATTTTCTCTGGCAGCGCGGTCTCGCCGCGCGCGCCACGCTTTGTCTCGACCGCGCGCTCAGTGCCGATTTGCGTGGGTCAGAGCCGGTCTTGCGCGATCATCCCCTGCCCTACGCGGCGATGGCTTGGTTCCTCCGTCACACGCCGCCGGAGGTCTTCATCGGCAACCCGCGCGTTCATTTCCAACACCTCGCTGACCGCATGAGCGAACCGCGTCGCGAGCAACGGCGCTGGCGCGCCTGGGCGTGCTGGGCGATTGCCCGGGCCATGCGCCCCGAATGGCCGGCCGATCCCAAGCATGCCGTGGTTGAACCGACTCTCGACGAGATCGCGGCCCAACTTGCGGCCCACGGAATCGCGGGGGAGACCGCCCTGTGGCGCGCCGCATGCAAAAATTTGGTTCCGTGACGATTGAAAGATTTCACACCCTCGTCGAACCCCCCGAAGCCGCAAAAAAAGCCGCCCCAATAACACGTTGAGGCGGCATCCCAAGCCTAACACACAAACAAATGGTGCAGACGGCGCCTACATGCCGTCGTCGCCGATCGAGGCGGTCGCGCAACTGTCGATCGCTTCCTTGCACTGGGCGATGCCTTCGTCGGTCTCCGGCTGGCGGGAGACGAAGGAGGTGCCGGTTTCCTCGTTGCGCGAGAAAAAATCAGGTGCAATGACGCGACACTGGTCGCAATCGATGCAGCTGGAGTCGACGTAGAAGCGACCTGCGACGTTGTATTCGAGACGGTCCGTTAAAGTGGCCATGATTGATAGGTGGGTGGAGGCCGCCAAGATAGCCGACCTGCGCCTCGCGCTCTCCCCGTTTCTTGACGAGGAGAGCGCGTTTCTTGGTAGTAAACCGGATGGCCACTCAAAAATCACGCCACCTGCTTTCCGCGCCAAAGCAAACAATGAGCAGCTTCTGACAATAGACGGGACAGCTTCGGCGTTGAATAGGTATTGGCAGACCCAAAGGCTACCGATACCTAATCTCAAATGAACGGCCATCCCCACGCTTTTCTAGCTCTGTTCCTCGGCGTCGCCATCGCGTTCCCCCTGATACTGCTCGGCGTTGCCCGGCTTTGGGTTGTTTTCTTTCAACCAGCCAAGCCCGGCGTGCTGAAGAACTCCACCTATGAATGCGGGCTGGCACCCAGCGGTGAATCGTGGATCCAGTTCAAGGTCCACTATTACCTCTACGCGATTCTCTTTCTCATCTTTGGCGTCGAAGTCCTCTTCCTCCTGCCCTTCGCTGTAGCTCTTACCGGACTGCCGTTTGGCGCTTTGTT
Source organism: uncultured Opitutaceae bacterium (assembly GCA_947085115.1). GTDB lineage: Bacteria > Verrucomicrobiota > Verrucomicrobiia > Opitutales > Opitutaceae > Didemnitutus. Next base: position 9,887 of record CAMTVF010000065.1, read on the forward strand.
CGCCATGGTGGTCTTCATCCTTCTTCTTGCCGAGGGCCTCGTGTGGGCCTGGCACCGTGGTTACCTCGAATGGAAATGAGTGACGCCCCCTCCACGCCCACACCCTTCCCCGCTGCGGGAAACATCAGCGACGACGAGCGCGAGGATTTGCGCCGCCACGGCATCCTCCTCACCAGCATGGAGGAGCTCTACAACTGGGGCCGCAGCAACTCTATCTGGCCGCTACAGTTCGGCCTCGCCTGCTGTGCGATCGAGATGATAGCCGCCGCCACCGCGCGCTTCGACATCGCCCGGTTCGGCGCGGAGATTTTCCGTCCCTCCCCCCGTCAGGCCGACCTGATGATCGTTTCCGGCACCGTGACCAAGAAGATGGCGCCCCAAGTCGTGCGCCTCTGGAACCAGATGCCCGAACCGAAATACTGCATCGCCATGGGCGCTTGCGCGATTTCCGGCGGCCCGTTCAAGCAGGGTTACAACGTCCTCAAGGGCATCGATCGTTTTATTCCGGTTGATATCTACATCCCCGGCTGCCCACCCCGCCCCGAGGCCCTGCTCAACGGCCTCATTCAGCTCCAAAAACAGATCAAAGGCGAGCGCCTCTCCGGTCCAAACACCGCCAAGCACCTCCGCGCGGATGCCCCGAGCGAGTATCCCATCCCCGAATTCGGCGCCCACGACCTCGTGCCACCCCAGAACCCGGACGTCTGGACGCCCCCGGCCTCGCTTCCCCGCAAAGCCTGAACCACATGGAATCGCTCGAACAGCTTCGCAATCGCCTCCTCGCCCGTTTTCCTGCGGCGACCGTGTCGATCGTGGTCAATCCCAGTCCCTCAGCGGAACATTCCCTGCTCATCGATGCCGCCCACGGGCGCGAAATCGCCCTCTTCCTCCGCGACGACGACGCGCTCAAGCTCGACTATTGCTCCAATGCCACCGGGGTTGACTGGCCGGATCGCGAAGTGGTCGATATCAAGAAAACCACCGTGCCCGATCCCGCCGGCGGGCCAGGCAAAGTGGTTGAAGAGAAAACCAAGCGCTTCGAGCCCGGTTATCTTGAAGCCGTCTATCACCTCTACTCGATGGCGCTGCGACACGGTCCGGTGATCCTGCGCCTCCGCACGGCCAATCGCACCGACGCGGTCACACTGCCTTCCCTGACTCCCGTCTGGCGTTCGTGTGATTTGCAGGAGCGCGAAATCTTCGATCTCTACGGCATCGTCTTTGAAGGACACCCCGACCTGCGCCGCCTCTTGATGTGGGAAGAGTTCAAGGATCACCCGATGCGCCGCGACTATGTTGCGCCCGACGATTTTGAATGGGAACCGACTCCGCACGACCAGGTGCTGGCGCGGGCTACGAAACACTATCCAACACCCCCGGCTCCCGCCGCTTCGGCCGAAGACAAAGGAGCCAGCGCATGAACGGGTCCGCTCCCTCCCCTTTCTCACCTTCGACGGGACCGACCGTCCGCAAGGTTCACGATTCGTTCCACGGTGACCTGCTCGAAGTCTCCATGGGACCGCAGCATCCGTCCACGCACGGTGTGTTCCGCATGGATGTCACCCTTGACGGCGAGCAGATCGTGAAGCTCAAGCCCGTTTTCGGCTACCTCCACCGCAATCACGAGAAGATCGCCGAAACCACGAGCTACCTCGGCTCGATGCCCTACACCGATCGGCTCGACTATCTGTGCTCGATGTCCACCAACTGGGCCTACGCCCTCGCGGTGGAAAAGCTCTCCGGCCAAGCCGTCCCCGGGCGCGCGCAATACCTGCGCATCATCATGGCGGAGCTCACGCGCATCGTGAACCACTCGTGCCTCGTCGGTTTTCTCTTCAACGATCTCGGCACCTCCTTCACGCCACTGCTCTACGCCTTCCGCGAACGCGAAAAGATCATCGATCTTTTCGAGGCGCTCAGCGGCTCGCGCATGATGTGCAACTACCAGCGCTTCGGCGGTTGCCGCATCGACCCCAGCCCCGAGTGGCTCGCCGCCGCCCAGCGCGTGGTGGAGAATTTCCCGCGCTTCCTCGACGAGTATGAGACCATGCTCACGGGCAATGAGATCATGCTCGCCCGCACGCAGGGCGTCGGCTGCCTCGATGCAGCCCAGGCCGTCAACGCCGGCATCACCGGCCCCGTCCTCCGCGCCTCGGGTTACAACTACGACCTCCGCAAAGTCGACGCCTACGGTTACTACCCGCGCTTCGATTTTCGCGTGCCGCTCGGCGCCCACGGCGACACCTATGACCGTTACATGATGCGCATTTTGGAAATGCGTGAGTCGGTCAAGATCCTGCAGCAAGCCTTCCGCGAATTGCCCGCCGGTCCGATCATGGACCCCAAGGCAAAGATCCGCGGCTTCCGCCCGAAGCCCGGCGAAGCCTACGGTCGCCTCGAAGGTCCCAAGGGTGAACTCGGTTTCTATCTCATCAGCGACGGCTCGCCCAATCCCTACCGCTACCGCGTGCGTCCGCCTTCCCTGATCAACCTCACGCTCCTCGAGGAGATGTGTCTCGGCCACACCGTGGCCGACGCCGTCGTCATCCTCGGCAGCATCGACATCGTCCTCGGCGAAATCGACCGTTAATCCCATGCTCGGCACCGGCATCATCAAAGGACTCGCAACCACCGCGAAAAACTTCGTGGGCAGTTTCCACGATCCCGAACGCATGACGACGGTGGAATACCCCGAGCAGCAGATTCCGCTCGGCGAACACTACCGCAATTTCCCCTTCCTCGTCAGCGAAACGGCGGAGGACCCGATGGGCACGCTGCGCTGCGTCGCCTGCCAGATCTGCGAAAAGGAATGCCCGCCGCAGTGCATCTACATCGTCAAGAGCAAGGACAAGAAGCCCGACGCGACCGGCAAACAGCAGCTCTACCCGGTCATCTTCGACATTGATACCTCCGTCTGCATGAGCTGCGGCATCTGCGCGGAGGTCTGCCCGTTCGATTCGATCAAGATGGACAAGGTCTTTGAGATCGCCACGACGAACCGCTACACCGGCCTGCTGCTCGACCGCGAACAGCTCGCGAAGTCCAACGCTTATTATAACGAGATCCGGCCCGCCGAAGCCGCCGAGGTGGACGGTCGGCTAGCCGTCGCACGCGAAGCGGCCGAGCAAAAGGCCAAGGCCGCCGCCGCCGCCAAAGCTGCTGCCGCACCGGCCACTCCTTCACCCGCCTCCGCGCCCAGCGCGTCGGCCCCCCAGCCTTCTCCCGCCGCTTCATGAGCGCCGTCGTTGCTTCCGAGTCCTTTCTTGAGCGCGCGCCGCTCCAACTGCGCGATGCCGTTGTCGCCTATTTTCCCGAGGCCCTGCAGTGGCTCGTGCATCACCTGATCACGATCACGGTGATCCTCACGGTGTTCGGTCTGTTTTTTGCCTTCACGACCATCGCCGAGCGCAAACTGCTCGGCCGCCTGCAAAATCGCCTCGGACCCAATCGCACCGGCCTCCCATTTTTCAAGAACCTGAGACTGTTCGGCCTAACCCAACCCTTTGCCGATGCGGTCAAGGCGCTCACGAAGGAGGATATTGTCCCGGCCAACGCCGACAAGCTGCTGCACTTCCTCGCGCCGGTGGTCGTCGTGTCGTTTTCTCTGCTCGGTTTCGCCGTGCTGCCCTACGGCCGGAACCTGATCCCGGTCGAACTCGATGCAGCGGTGCTCTACTTCTTCGCCGCCGGAGCCGCGACCGAGCTCGCCATCTTCATGGCCGGTTGGGCGAGCCGGAACAAATACTCGCTCCTCGCCGCCATGCGCGCCTTGGCACAGCTCATCAGCTACGAACTGCCGCTGCTGCTCTCCGTCGTGCCGGTCATCATCGTCACCAGCACGCTCTCGACGCAGGATATCGTCCTCGCGCAAGGCGGTTGGCTGTTCGGCTTCCTCCCGCAGTGGCATGTGTTCACCCCGTGGGGTCTTGCGGGTTTTCTCATCTTCCTCGTCGCCGCGTTGGCGGAAACCAATCGTTCGCCGTTTGACTTGCCCGAGGCCGAAAGCGAACTCATCGCCGGTCACCTCACGGAATATTCCGGTTTCAAATACGCGCTCTTCTTCATGGCCGAGTATTTCGGCCTCACCGCGCTCTGCGGCCTCGGCATCACGCTCTTCCTTGGCGGCTGGCAGGCGCCGTTCCCGTTCCTTGAGTTCATTCCGTCCTATCTGTGGTTCGGCATGAAGCTTGTGGCGATGATCATGTTCTTCATCTGGCTGCGCGGCACCTTGCTTCGCCTTCGCATCGATCAACTCACGCGTCTTGCGTGGCAGTTCATGGTGCCGCTGGCGCTGATCAATCTCGGCAACGCCGGCTTCTGGATTCTCACCACCGATTGGAGCGGCCCGATGCAGATTCTGCGTTGGGGTGTTTCCATCGCGCTGATCGTCGTTCCCTTCTTCTTCATCGGACGCCGCCTGAGTTTGGGCCGCGGTCCCCGCACTTACAGCTACGCGACCTCATGACCCTCGCGCTCATTCTCATCGCTTGCGTGATGCTCGGCTCAGCCGCCGTGGCCGTGACGCTGCGCAACCTCATTCACAGCGCGCTGCTCCTCGTGTTCACGTGGGCCAGCATCGGAGCTTTCTACCTTTGGGCTGGCGCGCAGTTCATCGCCTTTGCGCAGATCCTGATTTATGTCGGCGCCGTCTCGATGATCGTGCTCTTCGCCATGCTGCTCACGCGCCAGGGTCAGGGCACTGAGCTCCCCATCGGATCCGCATCGATCATGCGGGCCTTGAGCGCCCTTCTCGCGGGCGGCGGGGTCGCCGGGGTGTTGATCGGAGCGATTCTCGGCTCCCCGCTTGATGTCGCCACCTCGGCGCCGGCTGCGATCTCGGTCAAACAACTGGGCGAACAACTGATGGGACCGCACGCGGCCGCGCTCTTGGTTGTTGGCATCATCCTCACCGTCGCACTGATCGGTGCCGTGCTCTTGGCTGCAGTCGATCCCAAGGAACAGCCGGAGGACATCACATGAGTCCGCTTCAGATCTGTCTGATCATTTCCACGCTGCTGTTCTGTATCGGACTCGTCAGTGCGCTCACGCGCAGCAATGCGATCATGGTGCTGCTCGGCATCGAGCTGATGCTCAACGCGGCCAATATCAACTTCATCGCCTTCTGGCGCTATGGTCCACAGCCCGAGGCGGGCATGGGCGTGATCTTCGTTCTCTTTTCCATTGCCGTCGCCGCCGCTGAGGCAGCCGTCGGCCTCGCTCTGGTGATCGCGATTTATCGCCACCGCAAGAGCGTCCGCCTCCAGGACGCCGTGCAACTCAAAGGCTGAGCATGACCCTCTCCGCTCAATTCCTCTGGCTTATTCCCGCCCTGCCGCTCGCCGCGGCCGGCATCGGTGCGCTGACGCCCCGCAGTGGTCGCAAGACTGCGGCGGGTGCCGCCATCCTATCGTTGCTCGGTGCGTTCGTGCTGTCGTGCTTCGCGCTCAATGGCGCGCTCGCCGACCCGACGATGCATGCGACCTACAACTTCAATTGGTTCGATCTCGGCGCGACGTCCCTGCGACTGGGTTTCCTGCTCGATCCGCTGACGGCGTTCATGTGTGTGATGGTCACTTTTGTCGGCTTGCTGATCTTTATCTTCAGCACGGGTTACATGAAAGAGGACGCCAACTCCACGCGCTTCTTCTGCTTCCTGAGTCTGTTCGCCGCCGCGATGCTCGGCCTGCTCGTCGCCAACAGCCTCCTGCTTCTTTTCATCTGCTGGGAACTCGTCGGTCTCGCGTCGTATCTCCTCATCGGTTTCTGGTTCCACAAGCCGTCCGCAGCCGCTGCGGCCAAGAAGGCCTTTATCACGACACGAATCGGCGACCTCGGTCTCCTGCTCGGCATCCTCTGGCTGCAACACGCGGGCGGCACCTTGCTGTTTTACGATGGTGGTAACGGAGCGCTTGAGTCTTCCGTGCTCGCGAGTCTCGCGGGCCAGACGGTTGCAGGCGGACTCGCGCTCTCTACCGCCATCGGTCTGCTGATTTTCTGCGGTGCCATCGGCAAATCCGGCCAGTTCCCCCTGCATGTTTGGCTGCCGGATGCGATGGAAGGCCCCACGCCGGTCTCCGCACTCATCCATGCGGCCACGATGGTGGCTGCGGGCGTGTTCCTCATCGCACGCGTCTTCCCGCTGATGTCCGCCGACCTCGCGCTGACCACCGTTCCCGTGCACGCGTTGACGGTCGTCGCCTTCATCGGGGCGATCACGGCCCTGCTCGGTGCCTCCATCGCGGTCGCGCAAAACGACATCAAGCGCATCCTCGCTTTCTCCACCGTATCGCAGCTCGGCTACATGATGCTGGCCATCGGTGTCGGCTCGTGGGTCGCGGCGATTTTCCATCTCCTCACGCACGCCTTTTTCAAGGCTCTGCTCTTCCTCGGGGCCGGCTCGGTGATCCATGCGGCCCACCACGAACAGGACATCCGCTCGCTCGGCGGCCTGCGGGGTCCGATGCGAGTGACCTTCGCGACCTTTGCCGTCGGCATGATGGCGCTCGCCGGGGTGCCGTTCCTCTTCTCGGGTTTCTGGAGCAAGGAAGCGATTCTCCACGCCGCGCATCTTTGGGATGTGTCGCACCTGCCTTTCTACATCGGCCTCGTCGCCGTCGTGCTCACCGCTTTCTACAGCACGCGCCTTGTCGCCGAAACGTTCTTCGGTCGCCCGCGCTCGCCTGCTGCGGAACATGCCCATGAAAACAGTGCGGCCATGACTGGCCCGCTTGTGCTGCTCGCCGTTTGCGCCGTGCTGCTCGGCTTCATCGGCACCCCCGCGTTCCCGTGGTTGCAGGCCAAGCTCCTCGGTCAGACGGAGATTCACGGCCACTCCCTCTTCGACGGTGCCGGGCTGATGATCACCTCGATCGTGCTCGTGGCGCTTGGCATCGGTGCCGGTTGGGCGATCTACGGTCGGCGTCCCCGCGCCAACGCCACCGCCCGCGATCCGCTTGAGGCGCGGGCGCCGCGCCTGTTCGCGGCGTTGAGCAACAGGCTCGGCTTCGACGAATTTTACGCCTCCACGGTTTTCCGTTTGAACGACGGACTCGCCATCGTCTCCGACAGGCTTGATCGCCACGTGTGGGACGGTGCCGTGCGGTTCCTTGCGCTGCTCGGTGTGTTCACCGGCCAGGTGAATCGCGACACCGACGAACAAGGCCTCAACGCCGGATTCACAGCCGCGAGCGAAAAACTCCGCGACGCCGGTAAATTTTATTCCCAACGACAAAGCGGCGAGGCGCACGGTTACCTGCGCACCCTGGCCTTTGGCTTCGTGATCGTGCTTCTGCTCGTGATTTTGGGAGGTGCCCGATGAATTCGCTCCCGCTTCTTTCCCTGATCGTCTTCACCCCGTGGGCCGGTGCGCTCCTGCTGGCGCTGTTCCCGCGTCTCAGCGCCGGTCCCACCCGAAGCCTGGCGTTGTTCTTCAGTCTCTCGACCCTCGCCCTCGGCACGACGGCCGTCACGGGTTTCGATCCCGCAGTGACCGGTTTCCAATTCTCGGAGAAACACGCGTGGATCTCGGCGCTCAACGTCAATTATCACCTCGGTCTCGACGGGCTGAGCCTCGTGCTCGTCTTGCTCACGGGCGTCATCGCGCCGGTCGCCATCTTCGGCACCACGAAGACCTCGCCGCAACCGTCGCTTTACGCAGCGCTGTTCCTGTTCCTGCAAGGCAGCGCACTGGGCGTGTTTCTCTCACTCGATTTCTTCCCGTGGTTCGTCTTTTGGGAACTCAGCCTGGTTCCGGCATTTTTCCTGATGAAGTTGTGGGGCGGGCCCATTGTAGCACGCGCCGCCTACCAGTTCGTGATCTACACCATCGGTGGCAGCGCCTTCATGTTGCTCGGTTTCGCCGCGCTTTACGCGGCCACTGGCACGTTTGATTTCGTCGAGCTCGCCGCGCTGGCCCGGGCCGGCACTCTCGCCACCCAACTCGGTGCGTTGGGGAGTTTCTGGCCGCAGATCGTTTTCCTCGGCGTGCTGCTGGGGCTCGCGGTCAAGGTGCCGATGTTCCCCTTCCACACGTGGCTGCCTCCGGCCTACGCTGAAGCGCCGACCGGTGCGTCGATGTTTCTCACCGGCGTGCTGTCGAAGATGGGTTTCTACGGTTTCCTCCGGTTGCTCTGGCCACTCTTCCCGACTCAGTTGCAAGCCGCAGCGCCCTGCCTGCTCTGGCTCGCGGTGGCGGGTGTTGTGCTTGGTGCCTACGCCGCGCTCCGGCAAACCGACCTCAAGCGATTGGTCGCCTACTCCTCGATCAACCATTTGAGCTATTGTCTGCTCGCGCTCTTCGCCGTTTCTGCCTCCGGGCGAGCCGGTGACCCGGCCTCCGTGGCCGCCCTGAGCGGCGCGGTGCTGCAGATGTTCAACCACGGTCTTTCCGCGGCCGCGCTCTTCTATTGTGTCGGCCTGCTTGAAAATCGCTCGGGCGGGTTGCGCGGCCTCGGTGACTTTGGCGGCGTGCGAACGGGCGCCCCGGTGCTCGCCGGTCTCTGCGGTATCGCGATGTTCTCCTCCCTCGGCCTGCCCGGCCTGAATGGATTTGTCGGTGAATTCCTCATCTTCCGCGGCGTGTTCGGCCTCGCGCCATGGGCGGCGGCAGTCTCCACGCTCGGCTTGTTGGCCACCGCGATTTTCCTGCTCACCTTCTGGCAACGAGTCTTTCATGGTCCAGCCACCGGCGCGGGCGTTAATTTCCGCGACCTTGATGCCGACGAAATTGTCACGTTGCTTCCGCTCATCGTGCTGATGTTTGTGCTGGGTGTCTTCCCTCAATTGCTGGCCCGCCTCATCAATCCGCTCGTGACCACGTGGGCCTCCACCCTTCCGCTGCAATGAACGCGCTTCCCTGGACCATTTACGTCTCCTTTGCCGGCGCCTTGCTGGCGCTGGTGGCCGGCATGCGCTCAGCCAGCGCCGCCCGCGGCGTCGCCCTCGTCACGGCCCTGACCAGTTTCGGCATCGCCTTGTGGGCGGCCAGCGGCTTCGTGCCGGCAGCGGGACTGCAAACCTTGGTAAACGCCGAATGGATCCCGGAGCTGGGCATCCGCTATCATCTGGCGGCCGATGGCATCAGCATGACGCTGGTCGTGCTGACCGGGATCGCGGCGACGGCAGGTGTGTTGTTCTCGTGGAACATTGAGGAGCGCGTCGGTGAGTTTTTCGCCCTCTACCTTGCGTTGATCGGCGGCGTCTATGGCGTGTTCCTGAGTGCGGATGCCTTTGCGTTCTTCGTCTTCTACGAAATCGCGATCGTCCCGAAGTATTTCCTGATCGCGACGTGGGGTTCGACCAACCGCCAATTCGGCGCGATGAAACTCGTGCTCTACTCGTTCGCGGGCAGCGCGCTGGTGCTCGCCGGTCTGCTCTGGGCCTATGCGGTCGCGGGCGGCCAAAGTTTCGCGCTCAGCGATCTCGCGGCGGCGGCGGTGCACTTCCCGCGCTTCGAGCAACTCGGCATCTTTGCTCTCGTCTTCACCGGCTTTGCGGTGCTGGCCGGCATGTTCCCCTTTCACACATGGGCGCCCACCGGACACGTGGCGGCGCCGACTGCGGCGTCGATGCTCCTCGCCGGTGTGGTGATGAAGCTCGGGGCCTACGGATGCTTGCGCGTGGCGATGGCAACGTTCCCGGTCGGGTTTGAGTTTTTCCAATCCACCATCGCGTGGCTGGCGATCATCGGCATCATTTACGCCGGGCTCGTGGCGCTGGTGCAGGAGGATTTCAAGTTTGTCATCGGTTACTCGAGCGTGAGCCACATGGGCTTCGTGTTGCTCGGTCTGGCGGCGGCCAATTCTGTGTCGGTCAGCGGTGCGGTGTTGCAGATGTTTTCGCACGGTGTGATCGCGGGTCTCCTCTTCGCCGTGGTCGGCCGGATGGTCTACGAACGCACCCACACGCGCAAGATGGAGGATCTGCGCGCCATGCCGTTGCATCGCATGATGCCATTTGCGGCGGTGGTCTTCGTCATCGGTGGCCTCGCCTCGATGGGCATGCCGGGCTTCAGCGGATTCCCGGCGGAACTGACCATTCTGATCGGCACCTGGCAGACCTCCCCGCTCTGGGCACTTGTCGCCGCAACCGGCGTGCTGGTGGCCGCTGCGTTCACGTTGCGCGCCATCCAGGTTTCCTTCTTCGGCAAGAGCACGGTGAGTGCGGATGCATCTGCCACCATCGCCCACCCCTTGCCGTCCATCACCTGGCCCGAAAAGGCCGGGGCTCTCCTCTTGATCGCTGCCATGGTTTACATCGGCCTTAATCCCGACGCTCTCCTCGATTGGATCCGACCGGCGCTTGAATCGCCGCTCATGCGCGCGGCGCTGACAGGAGGTGCGTCATGAATCTGAGCTACGCTGAACTTTTCCGGGCGCTGTTGCCCGAAACCGCCTTGGTGCTCGGGGCGCTGGCGGTCCTCGGTCTCGACCTGATCCTGGGCAAGGGCAAGACGGGCGAGCAGCGCCTGCGCCGTTCCGTTTTCGTCGGCTTGGGCTCAATTGTCGCCGCGGTGTATGGCTCTCTCGGAGCCGGTGCCACCGGCCCTGTCTTTGGTGGCGTGCTGTTTCTCGACCAACTCACGCTTGTCACTCGCCTCGGTGTTCTGGTGCTGACCGGCCTCACGCTCGGCCTGCTAGACGGCGTCATCCGCCAGCGGCATCCGGCGGAATATGTCGCGGTGATTCTGCTGGCCACGTCGGGATTCACTTTGATGGCGGCGGCGCACCAGTTGTTGATCGCCTTTCTCGCCATCGAGCTCGCGAGTCTCTCCCTCTACGTGCTGGCCGGGTTCGACAAGACCAAGCCCGAGTCGGCGGAGGCGGCGTTGAAATATTTTCTCGTCGGCGGCATGTCGGCCGCGTTTTTGTTGTTTGGCTTCAGCCTGATTTACGGCCTCACGGGCGCTTTGGATTTCCGCGAGATCTCGATCCGCCTCGCGCTGCAAGGCACGTCGCCGCTGCTGATCATCGCTCTGGTGATGATCCTCGTGGCCTTCGGTTTCAAGGCCGCTGCGGCTCCCTTCCATCTCTGGGCGCCCGATGTGTATCAGGGCGCGCCGGCCTCCTCGGCGGCGTTGATCGCGTCGGCTTCGAAACTCGCTGGTTTCGTCATTTTCATGCGGTTGCTCTGGGGCGCGGCGCCGCTTTCCGCGGGACGCATCGGCGAAATGCCGATGTATGTCGGCTGGCTGCCCGTGTTGGCGCTGCTGGCGTTCGCCTCGATGTTCCTCGGCAATTTTGCGGCGCTTGCGCAATCCAATGTGCGGCGGCTGCTCGCCTACTCGGCCATCGCGCATGCCGGTTCGATTTTGCTCGGCATCACAGCGGCGCGTTATGCGGGACCGGGTCCGGTGTTTTATTACGCGGCCACCTACGGTCTCGCGACCGTGGGCATCTTTGGCGTCATCGCCATAGTAGAGCGCGCGGGTCAGTGCCAGCAGCTCACCGATCTCGCCGGACTCCACCGACGTTCACCCCTGCTGGCCGGCTGCCTCGCGGTCTTTGTGCTATCGCTCGCGGGAATTCCACCGTTGGCCGGTTTCTTCGGCAAGTTTGCGGTCTATGCGTCGGTCTTGCAACTGGGCGGCGTGGCTGGTCCGGCGGGTTGGCTCACGATTGCCGCGATTGCGCTGAGTGCGGTCGCGCTCTACTATTACCTGCTCGTTTTGAAGCAGGCTCTCGTGGCGGACCCCGTCGACGGTGCTTCTCCCATTCAGGTGCCCATGCAGGCCGGCCTTGTGCTGGTCGGGTCTGCCGCTGGACTCCTGTTGCTGGGAATTTTCCCCTCGGTGGTGTTAAGGCTCTTCTCCTAACCCGTAACGATGCAGCAGGAAACCACGAATGGACACCAATTCGGAAGAGGCCGGGGAAAGGCGGGGAAAGAAAATCATTCACTTCTTGGTGGGCATCAAAACCGGCTGCCTGCAGCCCTGTTTTTCATTCGTGTCCCTTCGTGTTCATTCGCGGTTCAATTGAATGGATCCGGCTAAGCGGGAACGCCGGCAAAAAGCCGGTGCCGCGAGGAATTTAGCACGCGTATAACAGCTTGGCAGACAAGCAGGGCACGACGCGATCGTATCATAGGCCTTAACACTTCTTGCCCGATGGCCCAAGACCGCATAAGCCCCCCTTCGTGATCAAAGCGGAGAAATCTCGGACTGACGCCTCGGCTGACCCGTTTTGGGGGCCACGAGTCGTGATCGTCGAGGACCAGCGCTTGGTCGCGGAGTTTCTGTCGCTCCATTGCCGGTCGATCGGGATCGAGGTGATCGCCTGCTGCGGGAACCTCGTTGAGGGCATGGCGGCAATCCGGAAATATTCGCCGACATTCGCCCTGTTGGACTTCTCCCTGCCGGACGGCAACGGGATCGATGCCGCCAAGATCATCATGGATGAACAGCCGGTCTTGCGGATCATCGGGATCTCGTCGCATCGCGATCCTTGGACGATGTTGCAGGTGCAACGGCTGGGCTTGCACGGCTTCGTCGACAAACACGAACAGCGACCGGAAGTGCTCACGCAGGCGATCAAGACGGTCCTGGCGGGCAATGTTTTCTATTCACCGGTGGTGGTGGAGGCCACTGCCACACTGCGGCGCGACCCGAAGGCGTTCAACCGCGTGCTCTCCGATTACGAGATGCGCGTGCTCTCCCTGATTGGCGAATCGAGGAGCGACGAGGAAATCGCGGCGATCCTCGGCATCAGTCCTTCCACCGTGCAATCCCGGCGCCGTGACATCATGCGCAAGATCGACGTGCATACGACGCCGAAGCTGATGCATTATGCGATCGTCAATGGTCTGACCCGCCCCGAACAGCTCGATCGGCTCCCAATAGCCGCAATCGTAAATCCCCGAGTCCGCTCGTTAAACTAGCCCAAGTGCGGCCAGCCTCCAGCCATTCCCCGTTGATGGCTGCCTTCTCGAAATTCCGCACCAATTTCTCATTGTCAGCCGCGTGGATGAACGCGAAGCGCCCGGCGAGTTTGTGCGCCTCCTGACTCGCGCGCGACGAATCCTGCGCGACGAGTGCAGACGAGGTGTCGGCGACCTCCGTTTCCAGCTCCCGCCAGAAAAGATCCAATTCCTGCGCATACGTGCTGCCCTTCCGCTTCACCAGCAAGCGCAAGGCCGCTAGGGGATCAGGACCAGACCCGGCGGCGAGCACAGGCATCGGCGAAATCGACTTCCAGCGGTCGGAACCATGCGCCAGAGCAGCGAGGATTTTTTCCGTGGTGAGCGGTTTGGTCAGCACATAACTCATGCCCGCCTGCAAACACTCCTCGTGTTTACCCGGTTCCACAAAGGCAGTCGTGGCCACAATCGGGACCTCGGCGGGAAACCCGGCCAGGCTCCGCAAGGTGCGGGTGAGTTCCGGGCCGCTTCCATCGGGTAAATTGAAATCGAGGAAGACGGCGTCAAATTTCGCGTCGCTGCGCGCGGCGGAGAGCGCCCCCTGCACACTGTTGGCCTGGGTAAAACGGAAGCCCAAGGGTTCAAGTAATCCCATGAGAACCACGAGATTATACTCCTCGTCGTCCACCACGAGAGCGTGCCAGCGCCCACTGGGTTGCGCAGTAGCTTCCACCGCCTTCGGTGCTTCGGCAACCGGCAGGGGAACCGCGAAGTGAAACGTCGCGCCCTTGCCGATTTCGCTCTCGACCCAAAGCCGACCCTTCATCTGTTCGGCCAAGGATCGACAAACCGCCAGTCCGATTCCCGAGCCCGCCACCCGGTTGACTTTTGCTGCGTCACCCCGACTGAAACGGGTGAAAAGCTTTCCTTTTTCCTCCTCCGAGATACCCGGACCGTCATCCGAAACCGCAAAGGTTATCTCCACCAGGTTCGGTGTCGACGAACGCGACCACACTGTCAGCAAGACTTCCCCGCGGCCGGCATAGTGCAGGGCGTTGATCACAAAGTTGAGCAGGACCTGACGGATCCGGGCGGGATCGCCTTCCACCCATTGGGGCACACTGGGGGAAATCCCCACGTCCAGCGGCACGCCGGCCTTCGTGCTGGCGGCACTGGTAAGCGAGAAAAGAGAATAGACGAGATGGTGCAGATTGAACACCTGATGGTTCAATTTCATCGCGCCCGCCTCCAATTTGGAGAAATCCAGGATGTCCTCCAACATGCCGGAAAGGTGTTCGGCACAATTGCGCAAATGAGTAAACTTCGTCCGCGTCGCGGAATCCAGTTTCTGCGGATCAATGCCGGCCGCCAAGCCGACCACTCCATTGAGTGGATTGCGGATTTCGTGACTGATGCTCGAGAGGAATTCGTCTTTCGCGGCATTCGCTTTTATCAACTCACTCGTGCGCAGTTCGACCGTGCGCTCCAGCTCCTCCGCGTGTTGGCGAAGCCTGCGTTCCCGAACCTTGATGAATGTGAAGACCGACCCAGCAAGTCCGAGGCCAAAGGCCAGATAGGCCCAAGGCGAACGCCACCACGGCGGCAAGATCCGAAAGGTCAACGTCGTCTCAGCACTCATTCTCCCAGCCGGATCGAGCGCACGGACGGCAAACGTGTGCAGTCCCTCGGAGAGGCGGGTAAATTCAAAACCATCGGTTCGACTCGCTGGCGACCAGAGGCCCCCGCTTTCACCCAGTCTGGTTTGAAACCACCGTTCATCCCGGCGGGTGATCTCCGGGGAAAACAACCGGAAGACCAGGTGGTGATCAGCAAAGGCAAAAAACGGTCGCTCCGTGGGCATTACCGGGGAACCATTGGCCACCACCGACAGGTGCAGAGCCAACGGAGCCTCCGCTTTCTTGAGTTCGTCCGCCGACAGCCGCATCACTCCCCGGGTCCCGCCAATCCAAAGCACGTTTCCCTCGCCTCGCTCCTCCAGCGCCAGTGCCGTCGGCGAGTTAATGCCCGCAAGTCCGCCCACATCGTATTCAGTCCAGCGGATGAACTGCCCGGCCAGATCCAATTCGACGACCCCCATGCCCTGCGCACGAGGTCCGGCGGGGGGTTGGCGCGCAAAGATCACATAGAGTCGCGTGCCCGCCGAGTTGGCAGCCATTTGCGTGGCATGCAGGAAAGGCAATCGGTTCACTTGAATCGCCTGATCGGGCTGGGCCGGATCGCCGCGCACCAACAGCGAGCCGATCATTCCAAAAACCTTGTCCCGCGAGGACGCGAGCAGCGTGTTGCTGCCATCCACCAGTGCGTTCTCGGGGACTCTCACCCGCACATATTCGCTGCGCGTAAGATCGTAGTGAAGCAGGCCATCCTGCGCCGTTGCAATCCAGAGATTGCCCGATGCGTCCTCCGCAAAATCGCGGGCGAACGCGTTGATCTTGGGCAATGTCTCGTTTTTCCACTCCCCCCCGAGGACCCGGTCGGCCGCCGAGATGTTTCCATTATGCTGGATGTAAACTCGATTCGCTCGGGCACGACTGGGAAACACCTGGGTTACCGTGGTGGCCGTTAACTCGAAAATAGGTTTCGTTTCCTCACCGTCGAAGAATTCCGCGCGGGCAAACTTTCCCAGCAACAGGCCCTCGCCGAACGACTCAAGCGTGAAATACGACCCGCTCAGCTTCGCGATCGCATCGAAACGCCTGGTTCCGCCTTCGCGCGCAAGGTGGAAAATTCCCCGCTGAGTCGCAGCAAGAACGCCGTCTTTCCCAACCACCAAGTCGGTTACCGCCGGAACCGGTCCCCCGTCCCATTCCGGAAACACCGACAGCGCCCCCGAGACGTCAAAGCGAAAGAGACCTTCCTGCCCAGCATGCAACCAAGCGTGCCCTTTGCCATCAATGCGGATGGCGCTCGGAAAATACGAAGGCAAAGCGGATTCCTCCCGAAAAATTCGCTCCAGTTGGCCATCGGGAGAAATGACAGCGAGGCCGCTGATCGTTGCGACCAAATATCCGCCTTGGGAGAGCGCATGCACACTGGTTACTGCCTCCTGTTCGAGGAACGAAATCGCTTCCCGGGACCAGAGCGGTTCATTCGGTTTCCCCACCACAAACAGCCCGTTGCTGCCCGCGTGCAACAGCCCGCGGGTGTCACGCCCCAGCCACATGGCTGCCCGCAGTGGCAGAGCCTCGGTCGGGAATTGTTTATGCGGACCGACATCGGTCATCCGATACAAACCCGTCTCATTGTGGGTAAACCACCATTCGTCCCCCAACGGCACCGGGAAGAGCCGGGTTGCGGTGGGGAAATGCCAGACGTGGAATTTTTCGCCATCCCACGCCAATATTTTCTCCCTGCAAAAATAGACCAGCATTCGACCTGCCTCCGCGCATCCCCACACGATGTGCACCTCGCGATGCTCCGGCGGCACGAATGACATCAATGACCGGTAGACAAATCTCCCGTCGGCCATCTCATCAAAATATCCGAGTTCGTTCAGCCCACCGGCAATTACTCTCCCGTCAGCGGTGCCCTGGAGTGAATTGACCACTTGGTAACCGTCGCCGAACACCGTGCGGGTCCACGCAGTGCCATCGAACATGAACAGCCCATCCGCCCCCACCAATAAACGGCCCCTGCGATCTTCCGCAGTGCACCGCACCTCGTCCAGCGCCCCCATCGACTCGCGCGGGTAATGCACCACGAGCGGGGCACCGCTCAGGGGATCGAGCCAGCCCGCAACGGCAACGTCGGCGATGGGGCCTGTTGAGAGCAACGCCAGCAAAGCGATTCGCGCTAACCTCGTGATGATACACACAAACATGATTCGTTGACGCATCCTGCGGGACCGGCGAGCACGGGCAACACCTAGATTAAGGTTCCCCAGGCACCCTTTTCGGCCCTGATCGGAACCTCAATTGAGGCTGAATTCAGCAACGGCAAAAGCCCGCATTC
>CAMTVF010000066.1:0-10423 GCA_947085115.1 uncultured Opitutaceae bacterium
CCTTCTACACACGTCTGCTCGATGCCGGCAAACCCAAGATGGTCGCGCTCGTGGCGGTGATGCGCAAGATGCTGCACGTGCTTAACCGGCTCATCGCCGATCCCAATTTTGTCCTTGTCCGCTAACACCGCTGCTCTGTGACTCTGTGGTTCAACTTAAACTCCGGCAGCCAGGTTGCCCACCCGCCTCACTTTCACTACTCCTTCACCGGCGTGAGGCGCAGGTCGTGGAAGTCGAAGCTGAAATCCGTCAGCGGTGACACCGCCTCCATCCGCGCTTCGCGGATCGTGCCGTCGGGATTCAGGGCGAAGGTCAGGAACGCATCCGCGTTCAAGCTGCGGTCGCGCCAGCGAATGATGAAGCTGTCGTGTTGCCAGTGCTCCACGTCGCCCAGCAATTGCGCGGTGCGGCTGAACTGCACCACGAGCCGCCCACCTTCTTCACGCACAAGCACGTCGCCATACCACGCGTCGCGATACGTGCCGGCGTAACGCGCGAGCGGGAGCGACGGCCGTGAATCCGCCGTGCGAGCCGCGACGAGTTTCGCCCAACTGCCATCGGCATCCGCCTCACTCTTGCTGACAATTTCAGCGTAGGCCGCGCACCAATCTTTTTCCGGCGCGCCCAGAAACGCATCGAGCAAATGCATCGTCACCGCCTGAAAAGCCGCGCCGACTTCCTGGTTCGTCAAGACCACGATGCCGAGCTTGAGGTCGGGCACCAGCGTCGTGCGCGAGACCTGACCCGGCCAGCCGCCCGTATGCGTCACGAGGCGTTGCCCGCGAAAATCCGTGACTTCCCAACCGAGAGCGTAGCCGCGAAAGTTCCGTTTCGCCTCGGCCAGCGCGGGCGGTGGGGTGGAAAACGGCATCGGCGTCACGAGGGTCCACATGTCCTTCTGGCGCGCCGCGCTGAACAACCGGCGTTCAATGCCCTCTTCACTCGGCGGAAGAAGACCGGCAGCGAGTTGCACGCGCATCCAGCGGCTGAGGTCGATCACGTTGGCATAGATGCCACCGGCGGCGGAATTATTGTCCCACGCCAACGGTGGCACGGGCCGGAGATCCTTGAAATCGAACTTGGCATGTCCCGTCGCCACGTTGTCCGTTGGCACCAGCTCGATACAATTTGCCTTCGCGGCGGTCATGCCGACGGGCGCGAAAATCCGCTCGCGCACGTTCTGTTCCCAAGTGCGGCCGCTCACGCGCTCGATCACCAAGCCCGCCACCGCGTAGAGAATATTATCGTAGGCATAGGCCGCGCGAAAACTCGTCGCGAGCGGAATGAATCTCAACCGCTGCACCACTTCCGTGGTCGTGTAGTCGGTCGCCGGCCAGAACAGCAAGTCACCCGCGCCGAGCCCGAGACCACTGCGGTGCACGAGCAAATCGCGGATCGTCATCTCGCGGGTCACATAGGGGTCGCTCATGGCAAACCACGGCAGGTGGTCGATCACACGGTCGTCCCACTTCAACTTCTTTTCATCGACCAGTTGGGCCAGCAGCGTGGAGGTGAACGCCTTCGTGTTGGATGCGATGGCGAACAAGGTGTGGGGATCGACCCGTTCCGGTTTGCCGAGTTCGCGCATGCCGTAGCCGCGCGCGAGCACCACTTCACCCTCCTGCACGATGGCTACCGCCATGCCGGGCACGTCGAATTCCTGCAGCACCCGCTCGGCATACGCGTCGAATTTCCCGAGTCGCTCCGGCAACGCGGCCGACGCCGCAAGGACGAACGTCAACGCGAGTCCGGCCGGCAGAAATCTTGTCAGTTGCTTCATAAAATTACTCCGTCTTGCCGTCCGTCAATTTGAGGTCGCGCCGGTATTCAATCGCCGCGGCAATCGATATCCGGATGCCATCGACCATTCGTTCGAGCGGCAGGCTCGGCTGGTCGGTTGTCTGCTCAGGCAGGAAGGGCACGTGGATGAATCCACCGCGCACCGTCGGTCGGTGCAGCGTGAGTTCATGCATCAGGCCGTAGAAAACATGATTGCAGACAAAGGTCCCCGCCGTCTGCGAAACCTCCGCCGCGATCTCGTGCTTCCGGAGTTCGTGCACGATGGCCTTGATCGGCAGCGTGCTGAAGTAGGCGGCCGGTCCGGCCTTCACGATCGGCTTGTCGATCGGCTGCTGCCCCGCGTTGTCCGGAATGCGCGCATCGTCGAGGTTGATTGCGATGCGCTCCGGCGTGATGCCGCTCCGCCCGCCCGCCTGGCCGAGACAGATCACGAGCGCGGGCTCGTGCAATTTGATCAGGTGCTTCAGTTCCTTGATCGCCGCGCCAAACACACAGGGCAGCAATCCGGCGACCACCCGGTGCCGCGCAATCGTCGCGTCGTTGATCTCGCGCGCGATCTCCTCGGACGCGTTGAGTTCTTGGCCACCGAACGGTTCAAAACCAGTCAGCAAAACGTTTTTCATGGGGAGGGTTTCAGAAGCGATAGACACACAGATACATCACGACGACATTGAAAATCCAAATAGCCGCCGCGAAGGGAACCTGCGCCCGGATCACGGTCATATCACCGCGCAGTTCGAGGAGGCGCACCGGCACCAGGTTGAAATTCGCCGCCATCGGCGTGAGCAGTGTGCCGCAATAGCCCGACAGCATGCCGATCGCACCCATCAGGGCCGGATTGCCGCCATGCATCTGCACGATGAACGGAATACCCACGCCCAGCGTCAGCACCGGGAACGCCGCGAAGGCGTTGCCCATCATGATCGTGAAAAGCGCCATGCCACCGCAATACGCCACCACGGCCACCAACGGGTGTTGCACGGGGAGCAACGCCGCGACGATCTTTGCCACTTCTTCGCCCACGCCAGCCTTCGCAAAGATTCCGCCGAGCGCCGCCAGCATCTGCGGCAAAATCAAGGTCCAACTGATCAACTGCAGCAGTCTCCCCCCCTCGTCCACCGCAGCCACCGGCCGGGCCCGGGTGAGCAGAAACGCCAGACCGAGGGCGAGCACACAACCGAGGCCGAGCGAAATCTGCGACGCCTGCCCGGTGATCGCCAGCGGCGCGTCGGCCACCCTTATCTTCGCCAAAGAGAATCCGCCGATCACCGCCACGGCCGGCACCAAGAGCACCGGCCAGAGCAATTTGTTCTTCAACTCCCCCGCGCGCCGCGCCAATTCCGCGGTATCACCATGACCGAACTCCGGCGGCTCCACCTGCTTCGTCGCCGCGAGCACGGTCATGAGCAGCACAGCGTAGCCGATCAACTCCGGCGGCACGAGCTTGCCGGTCAGAATACAGCCGCCGAGCAACAACCAGAACGCCGCCGAGCCCCAGCGCCGCGGATGCTGCGCATCGAAGGCGATCCGCAGGCCCAGCGCGCAAACGAAAGCGCCCGCGACCATGAAGAAATGCTCCAGCGTCAGCCACGCGCTCATGGGCTCGCCTCCCCTTCCCCAGCCGCGGGCTGTTCGGCGCGAGCTTTCTTCAACCGGGCATCAAGCACGCGATAGCGCCACCAACCGACGGCGATCACCCACACCGCGGTGGGTGCGCTCCAGAGTTTGATGTCATCCAACTCCACCGGCATGCCGACCGAGTCGAAAAATCCCTTGATCAGCAGCAGGGCCCCGACGGCCACGAAGATATCGTCCGCGAAAAAATTGCCGGCATTTTCCGAGGCGGCCGCATGGGCGCGAATCCGCTGGCTCGTGGCGTCGTTGAGTTGTCCGTCCTTTGCCGCCGCAGCCTCCGCCATGGGAACCACCAGGGGGCGCACCATCGACGCATGATTGCCCATGCTGATGCCAAACATGCTCGTGAGCCCGCGCACGAATTGATAGAACCACAACACGCGTCCCGCAGTCGCCGCCTTCGCCCGTCGCATCAGGTGCGCCACGCGCTCTTGCAAACCGTGGCGCTCGAGCAAGCCAACGACCGGCACCATCAAGATCACCGGCAGCGTCAGGGCGCGATTATCGACAAAAAACTGCCCCGTCATCCTCACGATCTCACTGAAGGTAAAGCCGGCGAGCAAACCGGTCGTGATGCCCGCGAGCGCGACGACGAGCAGCGCATTCCAACGCAGGGCAAATCCGACGCCAATGATGAGAATGCCGAGCAGCCTGGTCATGCGGCGAAGGCCTTGATTTCAATCCCGGCGCGCTGAAATTCGGCGCAAATCCGGTGCGCGAATCCCACTGCGTGCGGTCCATCCCCGTGCAGACAAATCGTGTCCGCGCGCAGCGTCACCTCGGCGCCGTTCAGTGCGCACACGCTCCCGGACCGCACCAGTCGCAGTGCCTGCGCCACCGCGACTGCTTCGTCGGAGATCAAAGCCCCCGCTTGCGCGCGCGGAGTGAGAGAGCCATCCGGCTGATAGGTGCGATCCGCAAAAACCTCGTGCGCCACCCGCAGTCCGCACGCCCGGCCTGCGACGAGCGCGGCACTGCCAGCGAGTCCGAACAGCACCAGGTCGGTCCCGCATGCGCACACCGCCTCGGCAACCGCTTGAGCGAGTGCCGGATCACGCGCGGTCATGTTGTAGAGCGCCCCGTGCGGTTTCACATGCGCCACGCGTCCCCCGCACGCCCGTGCGATTGTTTGCAACGTCCGCGTTTGCGTGATGACCAGTTGCCGCACCGTCGCCGGGGAAACCGGCAACTCGCGTCGACCGAAATAGGCGCGATCATCAAGACTCGGATGCGCGCCAATGGCCACGCCGTGGCGCACGGCGAGTTCGACCGTCGCGCGCATGGTTGCCGCATCGCCCGCATGCACGCCGCAAGCGATGTTCGCTGACGAGATCAGCGGCATCAGGTCCGCGTCGTGCCCGGCACCTTCACCCAGATCGCAGTTGAGATCGATGCGTGGCATGCGGCGACAAGTTAGCCGGCAAGCCGGGCGAGTCCGGCGCGCACACGACTCAAATCGCGCTCGCGGGCAAGGAACAAGGTGTGCGCATCACCGAGGGTGATCGGTTCAAAGCGCAGTGTTTGGCCCGGCACCACTTGCGCCATCCGGCCAAAATCGACGGACGCCAAGGCCGCGATGCGCGGGTAGCCTCCGACCGTCTGTCGGCTCGCCAGAAGCACGATCGGCAAACCGCCGTTGGCCACCTGCACGACGCCTTCGTTCACCCCTTCGGAGAGCATTTCCCGCTCGGCCGCGAGCTTGAGTTCGGGACCGGCGAGTTGCACGCCCATGCGGTCGGCGTCCTTGGTCACCTTCCACTTGGCCAAGAAAAAATCGCGCTGCGCGTCGCGGGAAAACCACTCCCACTCGGGACCCGGCATGGCGCGCACGGTGTCCGGGGCCGCTTGTTTGCCGAGGGTCTCGGGGCGCACGGACCACATCGAGACCCGTTGCGGCGACTTCACCCGCTGTTCCGCCCACTCGGAAGCAGCACCCAATTTCAATTCGTCGCCGGTCCTGAGGGGGCGTCCGTCCAACCCGCCCATTCCGGCGCGGCGATAGGTGCTGCGACTGCCGAGCACGAGCGGCACGTCAATGCCTCCGGCGATCGCCAGCCACGCCCGCAACCCGGCGCTCGCCGCGCCAAAACGAATCGTTTCGCCGGACCCGATTCGCACCGCGCGATCACGCGGCAGGGGCTCGGTGCCCACGCGGGGTTCAAATTCTCCGCCGCACCATGCCACGAGCGTCTCGACGGCAAAATGCAATTCGGGGCCTCGCTGCGCAATCTCCAAGAGCGCGGCGTTCTCGTCGTTGCCGACAAGGGTGTTGGCGACTCGGGCGGAGAAACGATCGAGCGCCCCACCGACCACGATCCCGAGTCGTTGGTAGCCCGGCCGACCGAGATCCATCACGGTTGTGAGCAGGCCGGGGTTTTGCACCGTGATCATGCGTCGGCCTCAAGTTTTGCAAATTCCTCGCGGCTCACCGACCTAAATTTCACGCGATCGCCCGCCTGCAGCAAGGTGGGCGGAGTCTGTTCGGGGAAAAACAACCGCGATGGCGTGCGACCGATCAAGTTCCAGCCACCGGGAGTGGCCAGCGGGTAAATCCCGGTTTGCACCCCGGCGATGCCGACCGAACCCACGGCGACCATAGCCCGGGGCTTGGCCAACCGCGGTGCCGCCAGTTCCGGAGGCAAGCCAGCCAGGTAGGCAAAACCCGGCGCAAAACCAACCATCGCCACCCAATATTCGTGCTTGGTATGGCGGCACACGACTTCATCGGCACTGAGTTTTGCGCAGATCGCTATTTTTTCCAAATCCGGTCCGAACTCGCCACCATAGCACACGGGAATCGTCACCACGCTGCCGCGCGCCCTCACCGATTTTGGAGCACGCCGCAACACTTGCTCGATGCGCGAGCCCAGCCAGCCCGCCAGATCGTCCGGCGGCGCACCCGCGACCGCGACCGCCGCAGGATCGTAGTGAATGGTGAGCGTCGTGTAGGCCGGCACGATCTCCCTCACCCCGGCCAGCACCGTTGCATCCAACGCCGCACAAGCGGCTTGGACGCACGCGTGGGTCGCTTGGTCGATGCCCTGCCCAAACTCGACTCGCAGGGCACAATCGCCCAACGGCATGATTTGCATGCAAGTTAGATGAAGGATCGCGTCGCGAGTTGGCAGCAAAATTCCGGCCCTGCGCATATTTTGTGAATTGCTATGCTCAGAATTGGATCGCTGCGAGTTCCCCTTGCTCTTTCCCGAGTAAGAGATTCAAAAATCATGCAAATGTCTCCCCTCCGTTTATCCACGCAAACGCTGGTTGTATCACTTCTGCTTATCTCGACCGGTTGTCGTGACCGCGAGATTGTGGCGTATCGCACGCCTAAGGAGGGCCCGCCTCCCCCCGCGCAAAAAACATCGGTGTCCAGCACCGACCCTCTGCCCGATGGCCATCCGACCCTCGGTGGAAGCCCTGCGTCCCTGCCCCCTGGACATCCGCCCATCGGTGGCGAAAGCACCAACAGTGGTGGCAGCACCGCGCCGGATGGGTCCGCCATGGGTGCCTTGCCAAGCGGTGCCATTGCCAACACCAACGCGCTCACGTGGACCGCTCCGGTCCAATGGCAGGAAAAGTCCCCGGGCACTGTGCGCAAAGGCAGCTACACCATCAAAGGCGAAGGCGGCACGGTCGGCGACCTCGGCATCACCGCCTTCCCCGGCGACACCGGCGGCATGCACGCCAACATCAATCGTTGGCGCGGCCAGATCGGCCTGCCCTCCGCCGGCATCAAAGAGGTCGAATCGGCGCTTGAGCGCATCGATTCGAACGGTCTCCACATCGATGTTGTTGAACTGATTGGTCCTGGCGGCATCCGCCTCCTTGGTGCCATCGTGCCGCACGGTGCTGAAACGTGGTTCTTCAAACTCACCGGACCCGATGCGCTCATCGCTCGTGAGCGCGCCGCGTTCCGCGAGTTCATTCTAACGATCAGGGTCCGCTGAGCCACAGAGCCCCGAACGAATCCTTTCTCACATGAATTCCACGCTTCGTCAGTTTCGCGATTTTTTCGTTTCGATGCAGCTCACCGTCGTGCTGCTGATCATGTCGATCATTTTGGTCTTCGTCGCCACGCTGGATCAGGTGAACCTCGGGATCTGGGCCGTGCAGTTGAAATACTTCCGCAGCTTCGCCGTGCTCTGGCAGGTGCCGAACACCAGCATCGCGATCCCGGTTTTCCCCGGCGGCTACTTCATCGGCGGCTTGCTCCTGATCAATCTCATCGCGGCGCACGTCTATCGGTTCTCCCTCACGTGGAAAAAACTCGGCATCCAACTCACGCACGCCGGACTCATCGTGCTGCTCATTGGTGAGCTTGTGACCGGCCTGATGCAGGAAGAGAGCTACCTGCGGATGGACGAAGGGGAAACCAAGCGTTACTCCGAGAGCTTCAACGAAAACGAGTTGGTCTTCATCAACCACGGCGATACAGAATTCAACGAGGTTATCTCGATCCCGGAGGGCTTGGTGGCTGACAAGAAATCCCTCCAGCACCCGCGCCTGCCCTTCCAGGTCAACGTCAAGGAATACTACCCGAATTCGACCCTGGAGACGCGCACTCAATCCGCCGCCGCCATGGCCGCGCCCCGGATCGCCACAGCGGGCCACGGCACGCAAATCGCCATGATTCCGCTGGCGATGACCTACAAACCGAAGGAGCGCAACATCCCCGGAGCCTTCGTCGAAATCGTCACCCTCGAGGGCACCCTCGGCACTTGGCTTGCCTCGCCGATGCTCAATTCGCCGCAAACCTTCACTTACGGCGGCAAGACCTGGGAAATGGCCTTCCGCTCGAAGCGCATCTACAAAAATTACACGGTCCAGTTGCTCAAGTTCAGCCACGACAAGTATCCCGGCACCGAGATCCCGCGCAATTTCTCCAGTCGCGTCCGCCTCCGCAACGACGAGGGCACCGAGGATCGCGAAATCCTCATCTTCATGAACAACCCGCTGCGCTTCGACGGTCGGACGTTTTACCAAGCGGGCTTCGACAACAACGACACCACCTCCATCCTGCAGGTCGTCAGCAACCCCGGCTGGTTGATGCCCTACATCGCCACCATCATGATGGGCCTCGGTCTCTGCATCCAATTTGGCTACTCCCTCGGCGACTTCATTCGCAAGCGCCCGAAAGCCAACCAGCCCTCGTCGCCCACGGCCTAAGCACTTCCCCTCCCACGTCATGAAACGCTTTATCCCGCTCATCGTCCTCGCTCTCGGCGCGCTTTACCTCGCCTCCACTCTGCGCGAACCGAAATCCCAGACGGACTTCAACCTGACGGACTTCGGCCGCGTGCCCGTGCTCATCAACGGTCGCATCAAACCGCTCGACACCGTCGCCCGGACCTCGATCCTGACCATGCAGGGGCGCCAACGCATCGTCACTCAGGAAGGGCGCAGACTGCAGCCCATCGAGTGGCTGGCCGACGTCCTCTTCTCCCCGGAGAAGGCCGACACCTACAAAATATTCCTCATCGAAAACCACGAGGTTCTCGACCTGCTCAAAGTCAATTTGGAGGACGGCGACGGCAAGAAACGCTTCTCCTATGAGCAACTCCGGCCGCAGTTGCCCGAACTCGATCGGCAGGCCCGACTGTTGGAGAACGTCGAAGTGCAACTGCGCACGCCGTTCCAGAAACAAGTCAGCATGGTGCGGGAGCGCGTCATTCTCTATTTGCGCCTCAAGACCAGCGTGCAAGTGCCCGATGCACCGGATTTCTTCGCCGAACTGATCAAGTTCGACGAAGCGCTTCCCGCCGGCCTCGCCGCGATTCAAGCGCGGGCCGCCGGCGCATCCCATAGCACCGAAGCCACGAAGGTGATGCGCGAGATGGCCGACCGCTTCATGTATATGGAGCAGCTCGGCATCCTGAACACGATCCCACCCGAGGCGAAGGAGAGCGATCCCACGAAGTGGCGGTCCACCGGCACAGCGTTGATGGAATCCTTTGCCACCGGCAAGGTGAACCCGAACGTCTTGGCCTACGCCGCGCTGGGCCATTCCTGGCGCACCGGTAAGGCGGAAGATTTCAACAAGATCACCATCATGTTCCACGATCAGCTCGAAAAGCGCTATGCGGACGCCATGACCAAGAGCGACGTTGAATCCCGTTTCAACTCCGCCGGCCCCTTTTACAGCAGCATGTATCTCTATGTGCTCGCATTCCTGTTCGGTCTGTTCTCCTGGTTGAAATGGCCCGAGACCCTGCAACGCAGCGCATTCTGGCTGCTCGCGCTGGCCTTCGTCACCACGACAATCGGCATCGCCACCCGCATGTGGCTGGAGGGCCGCCCCCCCGTGACCAACCTCTACTCCTCGGCACTCGGCGTCGGTTGGGGCGCGGTGTTCTTGTGCCTCATCCTCGAGCGCACTTTCAAGAACAGCATGGGAGCGGTCACCGGCAGCATGATCGGTTTCGCCACGCTCGTCATCGCCCACCACCTTTCGATCGGCGGCGACACGCTCGAGATGATGCGCGCCGTGCTCGATTCGAACTTCTGGTTGGCGACGCATGTCGTGGTCATCATTTTGGGCTACTCCGCCACCTACCTCGCCGGGTTTCTCGGTCTGGTTTACATCCTGCGCGGGGTCTTCACCAAGTCGCTCGACCAAGCCACAGCCGACGCCCTCTCCCGCATGGTTTACGGCATCGTCTGTTTTGCCCTCCTGTTCAATCTCCTCGGCACCATCTTGGGCGGCATCTGGGCCGACCAGTCCTGGGGCCGCTTCTGGGGCTGGGATCCGAAGGAAAACGGCGCGCTGATCATCGTGCTGTGGAACGCCGTGATGCTGCACGCCCGCTGGGGCGGCATGGTGAAGCAGCGCGGCCTGATGTGCATGGCAGTCTTCGGCAACATCGTGACGAGCTGGAGTTGGTTCGGCACCAATATGCTGGGCGTCGGCCTGCATAGTTACGGCTTCATGGACTCCGCGTTTTATGCGCTGGTCGCCTTCGTCGCCTCGCAACTCGCCATCATGGCC
>CAMTVF010000067.1:0-8663 GCA_947085115.1 uncultured Opitutaceae bacterium
AGCCAGGCATGCACCTCGCCGTAAAAATACCGGCTGTTCTCGCCTTTGAGCACCCAGTGATTCTCGTCGGGAAACACGATGAGCCTGCTTGGCACCTGCAGGCGCTGCTGCACGGCGAAATTCTGCAGCGACTGGTTGAGCGGCACCCGGAAATCGTTTTCGCCGACCGTGATCAAAATCGGAGTCTTGAAGCCGGTGCCCTTGGCGTGATTGCCCGCCTGATAGAACGGACTCTGTTCCATCCACACCTTGCTGCCGCCCCACGGCAGGCCACCGTTCTGCGTCTCGCGGCCCCACATCGTGTCGCTCGTGCTCCACTGCGAGGCGAGGTCCATCAGACCCGCGTGGGAGATGACGCACCGGTAGCGCGTCGTGGTCGCCTGCAACCAGTTCGCCAGGTGGCCGCCGTAGCTGGCGCCGCCCGCCGCGAGCCGCGTGCCATCGACAAACGTAAATCGCCGCACGGCCTCGTCCACGGCCTCGTTGAGTTCGTCGCCGGGGGTCTTGAGCGGGTCGAGCTTGATGCGGCGGGAGAATTCCTCGCCGAAGCCTGTCGAGCCCGTGTAGTTCGTCAGCAGGATCACGTAGCCGGGCTTCGCCAGGAGGTGGTAGTTCCAGCGGATGACAAATGTATCGCGCCACATGTTGGCGAAGCCGCCGTGGATGATGGTGACCAACGGATACTTCTTCGCCGGATCAAAGCCGGCCGGCTTGACGATCAGGTTGTGGATGTCGCGTCCCTTGCTGCTCTTGAACCAGAAGTGCTCCACCGGCGGGAGGTCGAGTTGCGCCATGCGCCCGGCGTTGAAGCCCGTCAGGGCCTTCGGCCCGCCATCGAAACGGTAAACCTCCGGCGGCATGGTCGCCGCGTCCCAGGTGCCGACGAGCGCCGTCCCGCCCGCGCGCAACGAGCCGATGCAGCCGAACTCAGCGGAAGGTTCAGCGCGCACCTCTCCGCCGGCGAAGCCGACCGAGTGGAGCTTCTCGAGACCCGCGTGTTCGCAGGTGAAATACACGCGGTCTGAACCGTCGGGAATGGCAAAGCGCGACACCGAGCGGTCAAAATTGGCGGTGAGCACCTTGCGTCCGCCGCGTGTCGCCCAGTCAAAACTCACGAGCCGGCTGGCGTTGTAGACCTCGTCGTTGTTGGCGGTGAAAGTCGCGAGCAGGAGCTTCCCGTCGGGAGAGAATTCCAACTGGCCGTAGCCGCCCTCGTCACGGGTCAACTGCTTGGGCTCGCCACCGGCCGCAGGCACTTCGAAGACGTTCGTGTGGATGTCGGCAAATGCACCCTGATCCCTGTTGGTGGAGGCCGTGAACACGATGCTGCGGTCATCGGGTGCCCATTCGGCCTCGAGGTTCTGACCCTCGTCGCCCTGCGAGCCGCCGAAGCCGGGGGCCCGGGCGAGCTGCGTGCCCGCGAGCAGGTTGCGCGGCTTGGCCCCCGCCTTGGCGTCCTGCACCCAGATCGACGCCTTGCGATCATCGAGCCACTTGTCCCAGAAGCGTGCGGGAAATCCATCGTAGCTGCGGGCCGAGTATTTGCGGTCCTTGCGCTCCTTGGCCGCCTGCTTGATCGCCTCCTCGTCATCGGCGCCGGGATAGACGTCGCTGATGAACATGATCTGGCTTCCAGTCGCATTCCATTTGGGCGAACGCGCGCCGAGCTGCTGGTTGGTGATGCGTTCCGCCTCGCCGCCTGCGGCGAGGTTGAGCACGTAGATCTGCGATGCCTCGTCACCCTCGCGCCGCGTCGTGAACGCAATGCGCGTGCCGTCCTGCGACCAGCTCACGCCACCCTCCCCGGGCTTGTTGAAGGTCAGGCGGCGCGGCGCCGCATCATCGGCGAGCGACTTGATCCACAGATCGGCCGACTGGTCCTTGGCGTCGTAAGCCGTGTCGGTGACGGAAAAGACCACCCACTTGCCATCGGGGCTCGGGACGGGCGCGCCGACGCGCTTTGCCAGCCACACGTCCTCGTGCGTGATGGCGCGCTTTGTGACTTCGGCGGCATTCAGGGAAAAAGCGACGGCACCCAGCGCCGCCAACACGACCAACACACGCTTCATTTTCATAGGGGAATTCAGTTGAGGGGACGGAGCTCGAAAGTGCCGTCCGCCCTCTTCGAGACGAGCTTTTTCAGTTCCAACATCATCAGCGTCGCCGACACCTCCGACGCCTGGAGCTGCGTCGCGGCCGCCAGCGCGTCGATGCCCAGCAGGGCCCCGCCCCGGAGAGTCTCGATCACCCGTCGTTCATCTTCGGAGAGTTCGCTTTGCAAATTCTCCAGCACGCTCTGTCCGCCAGCCTCCTTGATGCCTGCCGGCCGCAGCCCATCGAGGTAGTTCAGGTCGCTCAAGATGTCGTCCACGCCCGTCAACAAGGTCGCGCCATCGCGAATCAATTGATGGCAGCCCGCGCTGCTCGGTTGGTCGATGCGGCCCGGCACCGCATAGAGCAAGCGGCCCTGTTCACCCGCGAAGCGCGAGGTGATCATCGCCCCGCCGCTCACGTCGCTCTCCACCACCACCACCGCCTCGCTCATGCCCGAAATGATCCGGTTGCGCATCGCGAAGGATTGCCGGTCGGCTTTGCGGCCGAACGGAAATTCCGAAAGCACTGCACCGCTCTCTGCGATGCGCCGGTAAAGGTCGAGGTTCTCGGAGGGATAGATGATGTCGAGTCCGGTGCCGAGCACGGCAGCGGTCTTGCCTCCCACCGAAAGCGCACCCTCGTGCGCCGCCGTATCAATGCCACGCGCCAGCCCGCTCACGACGCAGAAGCCAAGCCTCGCCAGATCCGCGCCGAGTCTCTTCGCAACCGCCTGTCCGTAGAGCGTCGTGCGTCGGCTGCCGACGATTGCAATGCACGGCTGCTCCAGCTCATATTGTCCCTTCCGATAGAGCCCGATCGGCGGATCGTTGATTTCCTTGAGCAGGCGCGGGTATCCCGCATCTCGCGTCGTGATAAACGTCGCACCGGCCTTCGCCAGCCGCTCCTCCTCCCGCGCGAGATCAAAATGTTGCGCCCAGTTCATCACTGCCGCGCTCGTCTCCGGGCCCACGCCACGCACGGACTCGAGCCGGCGTTTGGGTGAGCGGAGAATTTCCACCGGGTCGCCGCCCAGTTCCGCCAGCAACCGATTCAAAGTGATCGGGCCGATGTTGGGCAGGTCGTTCAAAATCATGAACGCCTGACGTTCGGTCAAAGTTTCAGTCATGAGCGGGATTGGAACTCCGGCTTGGGATGCTCCAAGATTTTCATAGGCTGTATGTTGACTGGTCCGTGAGCATGAGCCAAGCAATCACTGCGCTTGTAGAACAAGCCCGCCCGCGCCGGGCGAACTCCGCCTGCGTCAGTCCGCTACGCTGGTAGGTGGAGACCAATTCCGCCCGCCGCTGCGCCGGCATCAGCCGCCGGCCCAGCCCGCCGCGTTTTTCCCCGGTGTCGATCAACTCCGCCTGGTTTGTTTCCATCCCGCCACTCTACCGCAGGCCGCCGTCGGCGGCTAGGAGGTTGCCGGCCGGACACTTACACTCTTACATAGCGCTACATCCTATCAATATTACATCCAAGGATGAGTTCCGGACGGATACACTATTTCCCTGAATTGTTGCGCAGCCGCCACGCCCATTGAACGCGAACGTGGAAACAGGCTATGAACTCGTCTCTTCCTATTCGCGAATCGACGAAACGAATCTGCGGACCTGCACGAACGGCACCAACCTCGCGGGACAATCCCACTGCATAGTGCGTAGTGGTTCGATCCAACAAGGAAACTTCACCTGCCACATCGTATCCGGCTAGATGTGCACGAACCGTGAAATTCTGATAAGAGCGAACTTGAGAAGGTAAGTGGAAGACCACGCCATCCCCCATCATTCCAATAGTCACACTTGCACTTGCACGCTCCGATGCGAGAGGAACAATGAGAGTTATATCCGCAGCCTTCCGCGATTGGCGCAGAGGCGACTGGACAAGTCCCGAAAGGAACACCTGCAAAGAACCGATCCGCCCGGAGATTCGCGATGACAATGTGTCGAGTTGGGGCAACGTCCCTCGCGCGAAAAGCGGCGGTGTGATTTCGTTCGAAAAAAAGGATGCCTCGACCTCGGTGAGTTTCAAGAAATGGGGGCTTCCCCGCTGCTTGAGTGGGACCGCTGCTGTCACGCCGAACCTCTTCTCAAGTTCGATCATCCGCCGAAGCGGATGGATATCGCTATCCACCATGCCTGTGCTCAGTCGGCCCCATGCCATGCGCTGCTTACCAAGCTTTACAACAAGTGAATCGGAAATCTGCAAGTTCGCCTGCAAGAATCTTAAGGTTTCATCGGTGCTCTGCCGCACGACAAGAAAATCGCCGTTATTGTTTCCGTAATATCGAATTTGAGGCGACACGAACCATTCTACCGGCCCAGTGGTAAGGTAAACAGGCGTGTAAGCGACCGCTGTGAAAGGATCAGGTGTGAAGGCGAACTCGTCGGATTGATAGAATCCGAACTTCGCAATCACGACACCATGCAGATCAGACGTGCCGGTTTCCCCTGAAAATCCGGACGCAACCGTCGCGGTCAGCACTGCAACAGCTACGATGGTCCTAGCCGTCATCATGCTCAAGCGGCCAAAGCTCTACCGAACACGAGCGCCACGAGCCCCACTGTGACGACCACTTGTTTTCTTGTAGGGGGTTCGTGTAGCGACATCGCTGAAAACAGCATCGCGAAGATAGGAACCGTGTTCAAGAGCGGCCAGGCAACCACGCGCACGCCTTCCGCCAGCACATAGATAAATGTGAACTGACTTGTCACGGTCGCCACCGTTCGCAGGACGAGAACTCTTCGGCGTTCAGTTAGAGATTTGAGAGTTGCCAACGTTCCATCTGGGAATTGGCAGGCTTCTATCGCGATTATCGGCACGCTAAAAATCGAGCGCCATACAAGAAATGCCAAACAATACCCGACCACGTCTTGGGTGGATTTGGTGATGTTCTTGAAAGCATATTCACCGCAGACGCTTTGCGCTATGATCGCTACAGTGATTACCGCGCCAGTGAGGAGATAATGCGTCCTCTTGGCGTGAGACCATCCGGCGAGAGCCACGATAATCGCAGACACTGCCAGAGCGAATGTAATATCGACCGCCGTGACTCTAACACCCATGGCCATTAGCGCGAAAGGGATTGCCCCATCACCGATTTTGGCAGCCAAGTTCACATCCGCCACTGTATAATGCCTGTATGCGTATGAGAATGCGAACGCGGAGCCTTGAACTACGGCCGCAAAAACAATCGTCCGAATATCTGCAAAGTGGGCAAGCCCATGGCTTCCTGCACAAAAAAATATAGCGATTGGCAACAGTGTTATCGCAGGCAATGCATTGTTTGCTAGATTAACAATGCCCAGTTGGCCTCCTTTGATGCCAAGGCTAAACCGATCTATGACACCAGATACGGCCCGGAATACTGCGGACAGCAGCGCGACGAGGATTGTCGTTTCTATTGACATTTCACCTTAATAAGTCCCCTTGCGGGATTGATCGACGCGACCGAGTTAGCCTCCTCAACGACCGATTCCTGACCCAAGTAGTCTATCCAAGCGATGCGAAATGAGAATGGCTTCACCGTTCCTATAAGCCGAAACGACTTCGTCGGCATTCGAAAACAACCGTTCAGGTAATTTATCGAGAGGCCACCAACGCCATTCCCCGTGCTTGTGCGGTTCCATCAACGCCAATTCTCCACTTACGTATACCGCCTCCAACACAATGGTTAAATGCGGAACGTATTCCGGTGGAAACGAGCATTCCCGGACGGCAAGAACTCTTCCGGAAAGTGCATATTTCAAACCCGCTCCAAGCTCTTCGCAGACCTCGCGTTTGGCGGCTTCGATAACGGACTCTCCCGCTTCGACGCGCCCGCCCGGGAACGCCCACGTGTCGAAGCCCACGCGGGCGATCCGGTGCCCAAGCAACACCGTATCGGCGTTAACAATGCATAAATCGACAGCTAGGCGCATCATTGCGGATCGCGCGAATTGGTCCCTGCGGTCGCAAGTAGTGAAAATTCATGCACAATTTCTCGAACGCTTTTTACCCCGGAGATAAATTCGCCATGCATGTCCTCGATTGGCTCAGCTGCGAATAGCTTGAGTCCGCGAGCAGCGGCATAACCAATCTCGAAAGCTGCAGATTTCCCGAGATAGCCGTTGGGGTTGACGAGATAGGTGAACTCCGAGATCTCCATTTTCTTGAGAACCAAGGTCTGGATTTCACCGTCCGTCAAGTAGTCTGGATCGTAATCCAAGATTACGAACTCGTCCTGAGGATTGAGCACCTTCCCATCTTTGGGCGAAAGGACGCGAATTCCGTGAGAGTGCAGTTCGTCTATCGTGCTTTGCATCTCTTGCAGATGCTTTCGGAAGCTGCTGATCAAAACGCAGCACGCGGTGGCGGCTGGCAACTCACGAGCCACAATCTTTCCGTCCACAGAGATTACCTCTACTTCGAGATAATGGAACGCGGAGCGATGCCGACGTGTGTTCATGTGCGCAACCAGCGGATCGCTGTGGTCTCTCAAAATATATCCATTGCGCTGGCACACTACTGCTGTGGTCAGGCCTGTCGCGTTATAGCAAAACATGTGACTTTGTTTCAGTTGCTCTTCGGCTGTTTGTGTCACGCGCAAAACCCCAAGATCGAACATTACAGTCGGTAGGTGATCCGCAATCTTCTCGTCGGCTGGAATATTTTTAACCCATGCACCCTCGCCGCAAATGATGGCAATGCTTTTGCTCATGGTAGTCCTTTAAACGCCGTGGGTGATATCCGTCGGAAAATATTTGCTCCGCTGGAGCTCCTCGGCCACGAGATCGAAGTCGGCCACGAGATCGCCAATGAGAATTTGCGTGGGAAATCCCTGTGCGTCCGGACCGAGCACTAGCGCATTTCCGGCCGGGTCCAATAGAAGATAGCGCTTGATGGACTTTTCGACGGGCAGGCAAGTAATATCCTTAAACTCAGGATTTTGCTCGCGGACACGGTTCATTACGTCGTCGAAAACCTCGCGTGAGACCATCCATCCCCCGTTTACTGTTTCGTCATGCCGTGTTCCTTCGGGGCTGATTTGATAAAATTTCCAGCGTAACCGCGAAGGGTCGATCCCGAACTGTTTCAGCGCACCACCAATAAGCGGCACCGAATCCTTATTCTTTGCCGATATTACTGTCCGCACCGTTAATTTTGTGCTCGGGTAGGTTTCTTGGACGTGTTTGATGGTTCCAAGCACCTTGGCAAAGTGATTGATGCTGCCCCGCCGCATCACTGCATTCGTCTCATGCGTATGCCCATCGATCGGAAGGCCGATGTCGTCAACGAACGGCATGATTGGAGCCAGTCGATCCTTGAACGTGCCGTTGGTAGAAAGGGTAACGCGCATTCCAATCTGCTTAATACCGCGTGCGAGTTCGTGGAGTCCGCGCCGAAGCAACGGTTCGCCTCCGGTGATAATTACTGATTTCGTGCCGTAAAAACTCAACTGTTCCAACAACACGAGCCAACGCTCGTTGCTCACTGTTTCGATATCGGGCGAGTGGGCCGGCCCCCAGCACCAAGGGCAGTCGAGATTACATACTCCATTGATTTCAAGATCGACGGTCTTGGGAAGGATAATATCAAAATTTTCTTTTTTTGGGTAGCGGGGGCCACTAGAGCTTTCATTGGATAGATGTGCCTATGCGAGACAGGCAATGGTTGACGTTGGAGGGGTTGAGTTGGATTTCGTCACAATGGGGTGGCCCCTCCCGCCGTAACAAAGGGGGTATAACTGTGCGGAGTAACTCTTCCCGCAAGCTAATTATCGAGTCTCGCGATAGTCGTTGCATGGCCGGGGCACTGCTTGCTACTGCAACTGATCAACTGCTGCAAAATCAATGGTGATCGTGCGCGGTTGCATTCAACAGTTCAGCAAAGCGGACCACTGGTTAGGCTGGTTTGTAAAGGTTGTAGCCAAGACAGGCTCGCATAACAGGGCTATAGCCGTGATTCGAGGGCGCAAAATAGCGCGTCGAACTGCGCTCATGGCGATTGGCTGCCCTTTCAACAGGCCGGGCTCAGAATCTCACGTATGCGCGCCATGCATTCAGGCGTCGGCGTGGCCTTCCCTCCTTCCCAGCTTGAAACCGTGCATGTGCTCACCCGCAGGCGGGCGGCAAAGTCTCTTTGCGTGAGTCCGTGCTTCAAGCGGAAGGCCAGAAGCTCGTCCCGAAGCGACTCTGTGTCGGCTTTCGGACGAGGATCATATACCAGAAATCAGGCTGGTCCCTGCCCACCTCCCAATTCCCGACCGTTTGCACGTTCACGCTGAGTTTCTTGGCGACATCCCACTGGCGAAGACCCAGATCAAGCCGCCGAGCCCGGAGGTGATGCCCGATGGTCCTCAGTTCCTTCGGATATGCGGAACTCCTTGGTTTTCGGTTTTGCGCAGCGGAGCGTCAGCTTGCAAAAAGGCAACAAACGGATGCCGTTCGTTGAGCTCAGGGGGTGTCATGTTCCGCGCAGTGCAAGGCTGGCTGGAGAAACTCCAGCAACTGCGTCGTCTGCACCGCCACCTGGCCCTTGTCGCGCGCAAGCAAGTCCGCAGCGAGCCCATGCCACACGACGCCACGCGC
>CAMTVF010000068.1:0-3229 GCA_947085115.1 uncultured Opitutaceae bacterium
AAGCAATTTCTTCAACATGCCCACCATCAACCAACTCGTGAGAAAAGGACGTCGCAAGGTCCGTGCGAAGTCCAAGGCCCCGGCGTTGCAAGGCAACCCCTTCCGTCGCGGCGTCTGCGTGCAAGTCATGACGCGCACGCCAAAGAAGCCAAATTCGGCCATCCGTAAGGTTGCGAAAGTTCGTCTCACGAACGGCACGGAGGTCATCTCCTACATTCCGGACGAAGGCCATAACCTGCAGGAGCATTCCATTGTGCTCGTGCGCGGTGGCCGCGTAAAGGATCTCCCCGGCGTTCGTTACCACATCGTCCGCGGCACCCTCGATGCCACGGGCGTCGAAAAGCGTCGTCGTTCGCGTTCCAAATACGGCGTCAAGCGCCCGAAGGCCGCCAAGTCATAATCGTTTTCCCTTTTCACCATGTCTCGTCGTCGTAGAGCCACCCATCGCACCACCGTTCCGGACGTCCGCTACAACAGCGCACTCGTGACCCATCTGATCAACGTGATCATGAAGAGCGGTAAGAAAACCATTTCTGAGCGTATCGTTTACGGTGCCTTCGAGCGCGTCAGCGAGAAACTCCAAAAAGGCGATCCGGTTGATCTCCTCATGGGGGCCATGGAAAATGCACGGCCGAAGCTGGAAGTGAAGAGCCGCCGCGTTGGTGGCGCCACCTACCAGGTTCCGGTTGAAATTTCTTTCGAACGCCAAGAGTCGCTCGCCCTCCGCTGGATCGTTGCTGCCGCGGCCGGTCGCAAGGGCATCACCATGCGCGAGGCCCTCGCCTCGGAAATCATCGACGCTTACAATAACACGGGCTCGGTGGTGAAGAAGAAGGAAGACACGCACAAGATGGCTCAGGCCAATCGCGCCTTCGCCCACCTTCGCTGGTAAGGAATTTTAGCAATGTCCGTCGCTTCTCCCATCAAGATTGATGTCGTCATCGACAAGAACAAGGTGTCCTCGGCCAACGCCAAGGACCGCCCGTTCCCGCTCGAGTGGACGCGTAACATCGGCATTGCCGCGCACATTGACGCCGGCAAGACCACCACGACCGAGCGTATTCTTTTCTACTCCGGCGCCGTCCACAAGATGGGCGAGGTCCACGAAGGCACCACGGTGACCGATTGGATGGAGCAGGAGCGCGAACGCGGCATCACGATCACGGCTGCAGCCATTTCCTGTGCTTGGAATGCCTCGTTTGGTCCCTGGAAGGGCATCAAACAGCGCATCAACATCATCGACACCCCGGGACACGTTGACTTCACCGCCGAGGTGGAGCGCTCCATGCGCGTGCTCGACGGCGCCGTGGCGGTATTCTGCGCGGTGGCCGGTGTTCAGCCCCAGTCCGAAACGGTCTGGCGTCAGGCGAACAAATACAACGTTCCGCGCGTCGCGTTCGTCAACAAGATGGACCGCACCGGGGCTGACTTTTTCCGCGCGGTCTCCGAGATGCGCGAGAAGCTGAAGGCCAACGCCCACCCGCTGTTCATTCCGATGGGCAAGGAAGAGGGTTTCTACGGCCTCATCGATCTCGTCCAGAATGTCGCTTACGTGTTTGACGACACCAAGGACTTGCTCGGCATGGATCCAGTCACCTCCGCGATCCCGGCTGAATTCGCCGCCCAAGCGAAGGAATACCGCGAGAAACTGATCGAAGCCGTGTGCGACTTTGATGACGTCATCGCCGAGAAATTTCTCGGTGGCGAAGAGATCGCCACGCCGGAATTCATCCTCGCCGTCCGCAAGGCGACGATCTCGATGAAGTTCACGGGCGTGATTCCCGGTTCCGCTTTCAAGAAAAAGGGCGTGCAGCGTCTCCTCGATTGCGTCGTCAATTACCTCCCGAACCCGATTGATTTGCCTCCGATGGTTGGTCAAGACAGCGACGGTAAGGCGGTTGAGGCGCTCGTTAACGACAAGGCGAAGCTCGCCGGTCTGGCGTTCAAGCTCTGGAACGATCCCTTTGTCGGCAAGCTCGTTTTCTGCCGCATATACACTGGCACGCTCCACAAGGGCACTTCGGTTTATAATCCTCGCACCCGCCGTTCGGAGCGCGTTTCGCGCCTCGTGCTGATGCGCGCGATGGACCGCGAAGAAATCGACGCCGCCTATGCTGGCGACATTTGCGCCGTCGTCGGCGTAAAGGAAGTTATCACGGGAGATACACTGTGCGACGAAGATTTCGACATCCGTCTGGAGCCACCCTCCTTCCCTGAGCCGGTTATCGCCATGTCCATCGAGCCGAACTCGAAGGGCGACCAGGAAAAGCTCGGCGTTGCCCTGCAGCGCCTCGTGGCCGAGGATCCGACGCTTCGTGTCAAGACCGATCAAGACACCGGTCAGACCATTCTCGCAGGCATGGGTGAGCTTCACCTCGAAATCATCGTCGACCGCATGAAGCGGGAATTCAAGGTCGAGGCCACGGTTGGCAAGCCGCAGATCGCTTACCGCGAAACCGTCACAGCGACGGCCGAAGGCGTGGGCAAATTCATCCGTCAGTCCGGTGGCAAAGGCCAATACGGCCACGCCGTCGTCACGATCGAGCCCAACGAGAAAGGCAAGGGCGTCGAGGTCATCAACGAGATCGTTGGTGGCGCCATCCCGAAGGAATTTATCAAGCCCACGACGGAAGGTATTCTGGAAGGCGCCAACAATGGTGTCGTCGCCGGTTACCCGGTCGTGGACATCAAGGTTCGCATCATCGATGGCTCCTTCCACGAAGTCGATTCGTCGGAACTCGCGTTCAAGATGGCGGGCATCTTCGGCTTCAAAGAGGCGATGAAGGCCGCCAAGCCGATTCTCCTCGAACCGATCATGGGCGTCGAAGTCACCACTCCGGAAGAATACTCGGGCGATCTGATGGGCGATATCAACCGTCGCCGCGGTCAGATCCAGGGCATGGAAAACAAGAACGGCGCCTGCATCATCGCTGCCCACGTTCCGCTCGAATTGCTCTTCGGTTACGTCACGGACATCCGTTCGCTCTCGAAGGGACGCGCCAGCGCGTCCGTCACGCCTTCGCACTTTGCGCAGGTGCCGGCCAACTTGCTCACCAAAATCGTCGAGACCTCTTCCAAGGCCCCGGCCCGCACCTAACCCCTGTTCTTTATCCTGCCATGAAAGGCCAACGCATTCGCATCAAACTCCAGGGCTTCGATTACCGGGTAATCGATCAATCCGCCGTGGAAATCGTCGAAACCGCCAAGCGCTCCGGCGCCCGCGTCTCCG
>CAMTVF010000069.1:0-16926 GCA_947085115.1 uncultured Opitutaceae bacterium
TGAGGGTGGAAAGAGTTCAGGCGATGAGGGTGGAGGCTGCTTCCTGCGGGCGGCTAGCCGCCCGCAGGAAGCGAACGCTGGACAGCTCGATGTGCCCGAGCAACAGATGAGCGAACCAGACCTCCAGATGATCGGGATCAGGCCGAGCAGATGGGGTCAGGCTTTGTAGTTTGTGGTTGGTAACGTCCGCAACGATCCGGCGGCACACGTCGCGCCAGCGGGGCTGTCACGCCGTCTGCATCCTCCTCCGCTCCCGGAAGTCAACAACGTGGACGCGAACGTGCGCTGCACCGGAGCCTCGCTCGACATGGTGTTCCCGCGCGCGGGCTCGCCTCGGGAATTGATCGCGGCCTTCGCGGCCGTGCGGGGATCGTTCGCGGTGAACCGCGTGCTGGCGGGCTTGATCCAGCCGTGATGCGCGGCATTGGCTGCTGGGACAGCCTCACGCTGGCAGCCGCCAATTTCACTCG
Organism: uncultured Opitutaceae bacterium; assembly: GCA_947085115.1. Taxonomy (GTDB): domain Bacteria; phylum Verrucomicrobiota; class Verrucomicrobiia; order Opitutales; family Opitutaceae; genus Didemnitutus. Next base: position 471 of record CAMTVF010000069.1, read on the forward strand.
AAATTGCCCCCACCAAATCAGGCCACACCGGTGCTTTCGCGAGTCTCATTTTTCTTCAGCACGCCGCGGATGATTTCCGTGACTTGCCGGAGTTGCTCGGCGGTCGCGATGAGCGGGGGGAGCAAACGGATCGTGTTGCCGCCGGCAACCGGCACGAGCAGACCTGCGTCACGGCAAGCAGCACTATACGGCACGGGGTCGCCCTGCAGGACGAGTCCCAGCATGTAGCCGCGACCAGTCACTCCCTTCACCTGCGAGGGAAATTCCCCAACGAGTTTCTCCAACTCGGTTTTCCACGCGGCCCCGTTGGTCTGCACGCGCTGAAGCAACTGCTCACGTTCGATGACATCGAGCACGGCGAGGGCTGCAGCGCACGCCAGCGGAGTGCCGCCGAAGGTCGAACCATGTGAACCCGGGGTGAAGAGCTCCGCGTGTTTCTCCGCCGCCCAGATCGCCCCGATCGGGTAGCCGCCGCCAAGGCCCTTGGCCATGCCGATGGCGTCGGCTCGGACACCACTGTGTTGAAATGCGTAAAATGTGCCCGTGCGGCCGATGCCGCATTGCACTTCGTCGAGCATGAGAAGCAGATTGTGCTGGTCGCAGAGGCGGCGGAGGCCCCAGAGGAATTCATCGGAGCAGGGATTGATCCCGCCCTCGCCCTGCACGGTTTCTACAAAGATCGCGGCCGTGTTCTCATCGATCAGTGCGGCAAAACTCTCGAGGTTGTTCAACTCGCCGAAAGAAAATCCCGGCACGAGCGGCCGGAAACCTTTCTGCACCTTTTCCTGGGGCGTCGCGCTCATGCCGCCGAACGTGCGGCCGTGAAACGCCTGCTTGGCGCAGAGGATCTTGATGCACTTCCCCTCTTCGCCCGACTTGCGGATGCCGTGCAGCCGCGCGAGTTTGATCAGGCCCTCGTTGGCCTCGGCGCCCGAGTTGCAGAAGAAAACGCGGCCCGGACCGGCTTGCTGCACGAGGCGGCGCGCCAGTTCACCCTGGTTGGGATTGCGGAAAAGATTGCTGGCGTGGATGAGCTCGCCCGCCTGGTGACGGATCGCGGCCACCCACGTGGGGTGACAATGTCCGAGCGCGTTCACGGCAACGCCGGATGTGAAGTCGATAAAGGACCGGCCGGTGTCGTCCCACACCGTGATGCCCGCACCGCGCACGATGGTCAGTGGCGAGCGGTTGTAGCTCTTCATCACGTAGGCGTCGTAGAGCTCCGCGGTGTTGGTGCGAACGAGATTGGGCGGTGTCATGGGCGGAGAATAGAATCAGGCAACGGCGAAGGAAACGTCGGAATACGCTCCTGTCGGAGGCGGGGCGGGTCCGTTCAATCGTGGACGATCTCGGTGCCGACACCCTTGTCGGTGAAAATTTCGAGCAGCAGGCTGTGCGGCATGCGGCCGTCGACGAAATGCACGCGCTGCACGCCTTCCTGCAGTGCGCGCACCGCGCTGGCTATTTTGGGACGCATCCCCTTGTCGATGACGCCCTTCTTCTTCAAGCCATCGACGTCTCCCGCCCTGAGGGTCGAAATGAGCGACTCGGGGTTATTCGGATCGGCAAGCAAGCCCGGGACATCGCTCATATACACGAGACGGCGGGCGCGCAGGGCGCTCGCAACGCGGCCGGCGGCGGTGTCGGCATTCACGTTGTAGGGTTTGCCGTCGTAGCCTTCGGCCACAGGCGAAATCACGGGCATGAAACCTTCGGCGATCTCCTTCTTGATGAGCTTCACCTTCACTTCGGTGGGTTCACCCACGAAACCGAGATCAACCGGATTGCCGTCATCGTCCACGGTGAGTTTTTGGCAAACGATCACGGAGTCGCCGGGCAGGCCCTTCGGCCGGGCTTTCACCGACGTGAGCATGTCGCACAGGTCGCGGTTCACAACTTCGTCGAGCGTCTGCTTGACGATCGCGATGGTCGCCTCGTCGGTCACGCGGAGTCCGTTGACAAAATTCGGTATCAGGCCGGAGGCATCCATCGCCTTGCTGATCGCCTTGCCGCCGCCGTGGACGACGACGACGTTGATGCCGACGGCCGCGAGGAACGCGATGTCGGTCGCGACGCTGAGGCGCACCGCGGGATCGGGATCATCCATGAAGCTGCCGCCGTATTTCACGACGAACGTGGACCCGCGAAAATCCTGAATGTAAGGCAGCGCTTCGAGCAGCACGCGCGCTTTGCTGATGACCTCGTTGACGTTCATCGAGGTGTTAATGGGAAAGGGAGAGGCGGCCGTTGATCATCGAAGGTTGGTTGCAGCAAGTTTTGTTAAGGCAACGCGCTGCAATTTCACTAAAAAAATACGCGGCCTGCCTGAACGGAACGGGCCCTCCCCTGGGTTCCGGAGTCCGATTTGCCCCCCCGCCGTCGCGCCTACTCGCTCTTGTTATAGTTCACATAGCCGTCGGTCAGGTCGGTCGCGAGCAGCCGGTAGGCCGCTTTGCCGAGGTGAAGATCGATGGTCACGGTAAAGCGACGGTTCTTCACGACCTCCTTCCACTTCGGCTTGAGGTCCGGCTGCGGTTTTCCGGCGACCATGGCGGGAACATCGTTGTAGCGAATATCCATCTTGGCCTCGATCAACTTGGCGCCGGAATAGCCGGCGGCATCGGCCAGACGGCCCCAATTCGGGTCTTCGCCAAACCAGGATGACTTCACCAGGAGGGAATTCCCAATTGCCCGCGCCACCTTCTGGGCGTCTTCAGCCGAGGCGGCGCCGAGCACCTTCACCTCGATGACCTTGGTGATCTTCTCACCGTCCGAGACAATCTTGTCCGCCAGCACTTCGCAGGCCTTCCACACCGCCTCGGCAAACAACGCGCGGAGTTCTCGCGGGCTCTTGTCGCCGACGCTCACGCCGGAGTGACCGTTGGCGAGGATCAGCACCGTGTCGTTGGTGCTCATGTCCCCATCGACCGTGATGCAATTGAAAGTGCCGCCAACGGCTTCCGAGAGCGTCTTTTGCAGGAAACTGTGCGGGACCGAAAAATCCGTGGCGAGAAATGCCAGCATCGTGGCCATGTTCGGTTGGATCATGCCCGCGCCTTTGGCGAAACCCGCCACCGTGTGTTTTTTGCCGTCGTAAACAAACGAGACCGTCACGGTCTTGGCCCGCGTGTCGGACGTCAGAATCGCGTCGGCCGCCTTCTTTCCGTGCGCCGGAGTGCGGCCCTTTTCGGTGACGGCTCGCTCGAGGCCCTTGAGAATCTGTTCCATCGGCAACGGCTGGCCAATGCGACCGGTGGAACAAACGAAAAATGCCGGCGGCTTTTGGTTCAGCGAAGCGGCGGCGCGTTGGGCCATCAGGTTCGCGTCCTTCAGGCCATCGGAGCCCGTGCAGGCGTTGGCATTGCCGCTGTTGGCGATGATGCCGTGGAAGGGGCCGCCTTCCTCGAGGTGCTTCTGGCACAACAACACGGGCGCGGCCTTGACGGCATTGGTCGTAAACGTGCCGGCGGCCGTGCAAGGGCGAAGCGAATAGACCAAGGCTAGATCGAGTCGCTTGTGGTCATTTTTCCGCCGGATATCGCTCGCCACCGCAGCGGCTTCAAATCCGGGCACATCCGTGATGCCCGCGCTGTCAGGGGTAACGATCATTGGTGTCATGTTGGGGAAGGAGGTCTCAAACCAGTCCGGCGTTTTCAGGAAAACCGCACCACAGATTCATGATCTGCACGGCTTGCCCGCTGGCGCCCTTCACGAGGTTGTCGATGGCGGAGGTGAGGACAAAATTGCCCGTGCGCGGATCGTGAACGGCGGAAATATCCACCCGGTTCGTGCCGGTCACATGGGCGGAGTCGGGCGTCTCGCCACTCGGCAGGATCGCGACAAAGGGCCGGCCCGCATACGCCGCCCGCCAAGCCGCATAGAGCGACCCGATCGTGGCACCCGCCGCTGCCGGCACCGTGATCGTGGTGATGATGCCGCGACGCATCGGCGCGAGGTGCGGATTGAATTGCACGATCACCTTCGCGTCGGCGCGAAGGGAGAGCTGTTCCTCGATTTCCGCGAGGTGCCGGTGTTTCACAAGGCCGTAGGCCTTGGCGCTCTCGGCGCGTTCGACGTAGAGGTAAGCCTCCTCGGTCTTTTTGCCTGCACCGCTGACACCGCTGAAGGAATTCACCACGATGTGCTCGCGAGCCACGATGCCCGCTGCAAGCAGGGGCGCGAGCGGCACCAAGGTGCTCGTCGGGTAGCAACCGGGGGCGGCCGCCAGCTTGATCTCGGTCCGCCATTTGGGATCGGTCAGCTCGGGCAGAACAAAAAGCGCCTGCGGCAGGAGCTCGGGCGCGTGGTGAGACCCGTAGTATTTTTCATACGTCGCGAGATCAGCGACGCGGAAGTCGGCGCTGAGATCGATGACCTTGCGACCGGCGGGCACAAGTGCCTTGGCAAAATCGGCCGCAGCGCCATGCGGCAGGGCCAAGAACCACACGCCGATGTCTTCGCGCGCGGCCAGTGCGGCGGCATCCGAATTCGAAAACATCAACGTTTCCGCGACCGTGCCGCGCAACGCCGGGATGACGCTGGAAAGCGTTTTGCCCGCGTGTTGGCGCGACGTCACCGCCGTCAACGTGACGTGCGAATGCGCGAGCAAGAGCTTAACGAGAACCTCGCCGGAGTAACCCGACGCGCCGACTATGCCGACATTCATCAAAGTAGAGACGGAGTAAAGGCCCAGCTGGGCGTGGTTTGCAAATAAAAACGGGGTGCACAAGGCACCCCGTTTTGGAAATGAAGTCTGACTGGCGGGGGCTTAACGCTTCGAGAACTGGAAGCGCTTACGGGCGCCGGGCTGACCGGGCTTCTTGCGCTCTTTCTCGCGCGGGTCACGGGTGAGGTGACCGGCCTTCTTCAAAGTGACGCGCAGCTCGGCGTTGAACTTGAGCAGTGCACGGGCGATGCCGAGAGAAACAGCACCCGCTTGGGCGCTGATGCCGCCGCCGGCGATGTTTGCGACAACATCAAATTTTTCCTTCACGTCAGCCGTGGCCAGGGGGCCAGCTGCGCGACGGGCAAAGTTGTCGTGCTTGAAGTAGCCGTCGAAATCGAGGCCATTGGCGGTGAGCTTGCCAGAGCCCGGGATGAGGCGGACGCGGGCGGTGGAGGTCTTGCGACGACCGGTGCCGAGGAAAACAGTGGGTTCAGCGCTCATGGGTCAGATCAAAGCTTGGTGGGATTCTGCGCAGCGTGGGTGTGCTCGGCGCCCGGGAACACGCGAAGCTTCGTGAGCATCTTCGTGCAAAGGCGGTTTTTCGGGAGCATGCCCTTCACGGCCTGCATGATGATAAATTCGGGCTTCTTGGCGCGAACGTCAGCGAGCTTGCGATATTTTTCGCCGCCGACGTAGCCGGAGAACGACATGTATTCAGTCGCTTCTTCCTTCTTGCCCGTGAGGGCGACCTTGCCCGCATTGATCACGATTACGAAATCGCCGGTATCAACGTGAGGGGTAAAAGTAGCCTTGTTGCGGCCACGAAGGAGGTTGGCGATCTTAACGGCGAGACGGCCAAGGACCTGCCCGTCGGCATCAATAAGATACCACTTGGGTTGGACTGTCTCTTTTTTGGCCAGATAGGTTTTCATTGCGGAAAGGGGCTCAAAGGAAGGGTTTTGCCCTACCCTGTCAACACACAACCTTTCACAATTTCCGCGAAGCCGATTTCGGGGGCAATTCGGCGGTTAATGGCTCAGAAGTCGAACGTTACAGACAAATCGACGCCCGCACGGGTGCCGCCGTGTCGAGCGGTGGGCGACCAAAATGCAGCATTCCCTATCGCACCCGAAATGCGGCCTGTCACGACCACCATCGTTCGTTCGCCAATCCGATACGGCAACCGTGCTTCCGCTCCGTAGTAGCTGAAAGCGTCACGCACTGCGGCTCCGGCCGCGTCGGGGCGGGCGTCGGCCGCGTCGATCCACCCCGCGAACGCACTCCACTCGAGAAACGCCCCCAGATTTGTCAGCGCAAAACTCCGGGCGAGACGGATTTCTGCGAGATCGGCCTGCAAACGAATATCGCGGTGATACGCCACGCTCGGCGTCCAGCCATCAAGGCAGGTCCACGTAAGCACAGCGCCGAGTTGGGAGGAGTGACGGGTCATGCCCGCCGGCACCTCGTCCTGCCGCGAATGCTTGGCCGAGAGACCGACCGAAAATTCTTCACCCAGCGTCCAGGATTGCCGCAACGCGAGACGGCTCACGCGCGGTTCCGCTCTGCGGAAAGACCGGTGGATCGCCACATCACTGCGGAAACCCGCAAAAGAAAAATCCACGCCGGCCGTAGCGCCAGCCTCCGCGCGTTCAATTCCGTCCACCGCCAAACGCGAGGCAAAACCAAACCCGAGCGTTGTGCGCGGTTCATCCTCCCAGGCCCCAAGTGACGCCGTCAGGGCGGCGAAAATCAGGAGGGTGCGAATGCGACACATGCAGCAAGGGATCTGTTTGTTTTCGCTCCGGTTGTCCACATCGTCGTGCCCATGACTGCCTCGATTCGCTTGATCACGCTTTGTGCCGGAGTGCTCGGATTTCTCGGTGTCGCGCTCGGCGCGTTTGGCGCGCACGGCTTGAAGGCCGCGCTCGAAGCCAATGGTTCCAGCGAAACGTGGAAAACCGCCGTGCTCTACCACCTGATCCACAGCGTGGCCTTGCTGGCATTGGCCGGGTGCCGCGACGTTCAAGTCGGGCCCAGTGCCAAGGTCGCGGCATTGTGGGTGATCGGCGTGGTGCTTTTTTCGGGTTCGCTTTACTGGCTGGCCCTTGGCGGCCCGAGAATCTTGGGACCAATCACACCGCTGGGCGGCGCGGCATTTTTCGCAGGTTGGGCGCTCCTCGGTTGGAGTGCGTGGAAACGCCCGACGACATAATTGACCCGTGGGCATCGCCCGGAGGAGGCAAGACGACACCCGCCTTGCGCCGTCCGATGTTTGCCCCACCCTAGCTCCGCACGTCCTGCGTCGCGTCATGCAAATCCCAACCGCCCTCTCCGCCGTCTTCGAGGCCCTCCGCATTGCGGAGGGTCGGCCGCGTTTGGTCGGCGGCTGCGTGCGCGACTGGCTCTTGGGCCTAGAACCCAAGGATTTCGACGTCGAGGTCTTCGGGCTCGATTTCGAACAGATGGGTCGAGCCCTCGCGCCGTTCGGCGCGACCGATCCCGTCGGACGCAGTTTCGGCGTGCTCAAGGTCCGCCTCGGTGGGAACGAATACGATTTTTCACTGCCGCGCCGTGAATCAAAGACGGGCGCCGGTCATCGCGGATTTGCGGTCGAACCGGAACCGGATCTTTCAGAAGCCGACGCCGCGGCGCGGCGCGATTTCACGATCAACGCCATTGCCTATGATCCGTTGGAGCGCCGGATCATCGACCATCACGGCGGCGAGCGCGACCTGCGGGCCAAGGTGCTGCGCCACACGAGCGCGGCCTTTGTCGAAGATCCGCTGCGCGTGCTCCGAGCCTTCCAATTCGCGGGCCGTTTTGATCTGACGCTCGCACCCGAAACGACCGCGCTTTGCCGATCGATCAAGGCGGCTTTTCACGAACTGCCCCTCGAACGGGTGTGGGGCGAGTGGGACAAATGGTGCACGAAATCGGTCAAGCCCTCTGCGGGTCTTGCCGTGCTGAAACAATCCGGCTGGTTATCCCATTTCCCGGAAATCGCCGCTCTCGACGGTTTGCCGCAGGAACCCGAATGGCATCCGGAAGGTGACGTATTTGTTCACACCGGGTTGTGCCTCGATGCGCTCGTCACCCTCCCCGCTTGGCAAGAAGGCGATGCGCACACCCGCCGCGTGCTGGCGCTCGGTGTGCTGGCCCACGATTTCGGCAAAGCCACGACAACCCATCAGGCCGAACGCCGCCGCCAAATTCGCTGGGTCAGCCCGGGCCACGAAGCGGCGGGCGGACCTATAACCGAGACATTTCTGCCGCGCATCGGCGCTCCACTCGATTTGGTCGGGCACGTGCGCCCGCTTGTGGTGCACCATCTGGCGCATCACCAAGGCATGATGAACCTGCGCGACACGACCGTGCGACGCCTCGCGCGCAAGATTCATCCGGCCACCATCGACAATCTGGTCGCGGTGATGACGTCGGATCACCTCGGGCGCCCGCCATTCGTGTCACACGAAGCCCTCCGCCGGATTCACGACCTGCGCGATGTCGCGCACCGGCTCGCCGTCGCACAAGAGGCTCCGCGGCCAATTGTGCTCGGGCGGCACCTGATCGCGCTGGGAATGAACCCCGGCCCCCATTTCAAGCCCGCGCTGGAAGCCGCCTTCGAATCGCAGCTCGACGGCGCGTTTGGCGACGAAGCGGGCGGCATCGAATGGATGCGGAATTATTTGCGCGCCCATCCCCTCGCCCTACGCTGAACGGACGCAATGACAGCCCCCAACCAACTCGAGCAACTCAAACGGTTCACCGTCGTGGTCGCAGACACCGGCGATTTCGGCAGCATCAATCAATATGCGCCGCGAGACGCGACGACGAATCCGAGCCTCATCCTGAAGGCCGCAGCGATGCCGGAGTATGCGTGGCTCGTCGACAAGGCGATCAAGGACGCCGGCTCTGCGGCAAGCCCCAAGACGCTGATCAATCCACTGCTGGTGCTCTTCGGGAGCGAGATCCTTGAAATCGTGCCGGGGCGCGTCTCGACCGAAGTGGACGCCCGGCTGTCATTCGACACGGCCGGCAGCATCGCCAAGGCCCACGAAATCATTTCACTCTACGAGCGCGCAGGCCTCGGCCGCGAACGGGTATTGATCAAGATCGCCTCCACTTGGGAAGGCATCAGGGCCGCGGAAGCGCTCCAGAAAGAGAAGATCAACTGCAACCTCACGCTGCTTTTCTCGTTCGCGCAAGCGGTCGCCTGCGCCGAGGCCAAGGTGCAACTCATCTCGCCCTTCGTCGGACGCATCCTCGATTGGTATGGAAAATCCACCGGCAAGGATTACACCCCGGCCGAGGATCCGGGCGTGATCTCCGTTACGGAGATCTACAACTACTACAAAAAATTCGGCTACACCACCGAAGTGATGGGCGCATCGTTCCGCAACCAGGGCCAAATCCTCGAACTCGCCGGCTGCGATCTGCTCACGATCAGCCCGGCCCTGCTCGGCGAATTGCAACAGGGCACTGCACCGGTCATCCGCAAGCTGGACCCAGTTGCCGCCAAGCTGGTCCATGCCACCAAGATCAGCTTCGACGAGAAGGGTTTCCGTTTCGCGCTCAACGAAGACGCCATGGCGACCGAAAAGACCGCCGAAGGCATCCGCCAATTCTCCGCCGACATCGTCAAGCTCGAGCTACTCCTCGCGCAGAAGCGCGGTTGAACCGGTGCGACCGCCCGTCCGGCCAATGTTGCGTATTAAGCGCAAGTTCGCGGTGCGGGTCGGTCCAACCTGGAAAACCCAGTCGAAACCACGGATTACAGGATGACACGGATAACCAGGGCATACGGTGTTTCCTGTCCTTCACTTGGCAGGTGAATCCCCGGCAAGTCGGGGCTGGCCAGCAGAATGGTCAAACGAACTGCAAAATTTAGGTCCAACCGGGGCGACGCCTGCGGATCGCGGGGCGGGGGAGGACCGGCCATGTCCTTCTCCGTCGAAAATCAGGCGAAGTTGATGCTCACGGACTGTCAGGCGCGAGTTGCCGGCACCACCACCAGATCAATCTCGCCGAAGTGGTCCTCGTAGCAGGCAAGGCACTCGTAAACCTGCGCGCGTGTCAGATCAGGGAAAGCAACCGGGCAACGTGCTCCCGCCCGGCCCCGCGCACCGGATGCCCACTTGACACGAGTCGTCCTGTTGGAAAACGTAAGCCATGCACCTCACCCTCTCCAGCAAAGGCCAGATTGTCCTGCCCGCCCCCGTCCGTCGCCGGCTCCGGCTCAAACCTGGCGCCCGGCTCAACTTGCAGGAGAAAAACGGCGGCGTGTTCCTCAGCCCCGTGGGGGATGCCCCCCTCCCCTTCGAGCCCATCGACTACCCGCCCCCGGGCTCGATCAAGTTTTCCAAGCGCGACTACGACCTCGACAGGTTTGCCGACGCCATGGAGGAGGCAGAGCGGAAATGAACCTCTCCCAGTGGGACATTGTCCGCGTGCGTATCAACCCCGAAGACCGGGACGAACATCCCGCCGTGCTGATCTCGCCGCCGGAAGACTGCGCCGATCCCCGCCGCACCCGGCTCAACGTCCTGTATGGCACCACCCGACGCCCCGGAGTCATCCCGCGCACCCATGAAGTGATTCTCAACGGATCCGATGGACTCGACCACGCCACGCTTTTCAGTTGCGGGCACTTCTACAGCGTGCCCCGCGCCAAGATCAGCGCGGCCCTCGGCAGAGTCGCCGCAGAGCGCCGCCGGCAGATAGGTCGCAAGATCGTCGCCACCTACCGCCTGCCGCTCTGAGTCCGCGCCACGTTCGTTTCTGCCTGCCTCGCCCGCTCGGACCAACGAAGCCAGCCCCCACTGAATCTCTATTGTTGACCGAGTATCCGGGCGTGCAGTCGTGTGGTCACCGAAATCTACGCCTATTACAAGAGATTCGGACACGCGCGACCGAGGTGATGGGCGCATCGTTCCGCAACCAGGGCCAAATCCTCGAACTCGCCGGCTGCGACTTGCTCACGATCAGCCCGGCGCTGCTCGGCGAGTTGCAACAGGGCACCGAGACGGTCGTGCGCAAGCTCGACCCCGTCGCCGCGCGGGCGAGCGACCTCGCCAAGGTGAGCTACGACGAGAAGAGTTTCCGCTTCGCGCTCAACGAAGACGCCATGGCGACCGAAAAGACCGCGGAGGGCATCCGCCAATTCTCCGCCGACATCGTGAAGCTGGAGCAACTGCTCGCGCAGAAACACGATTGAGCCGCGGTCTGCGCGTCGAGAGCAGGAAGGGCAACCAGCGGGCGGAAGCCACGAGGGCGCGGGGAGCCGAAGACGACGGCGAACCCGCCATCACTCCGCTTTCGGCGCTGGCATTTCTTTCACTTTGAGTGGGCCAAGTTCGACGCGGGTGCGCGGCGTCCTGAGATGCTCCGCAAGGAACGCATCCATCTCCTTGTAAAAGGTGATGCGATTTTCGAATTTGTTGAACCCGTGGCCCTCATTGCCAACGACGATGTTTTTGTAGGTTTTCCCGTGCTTCTTGAGCGCGGTTTCCAAAACCTTGCCGTGATCGATCGTCACGCGCGGATCGTATTCCCCGTAGGCCATGAGCAGCGGCACGCGGATGTTCTGCACGAAATTGACCGGTGAAGTGTCCTTGATCTGCTGCGCGTCCTTGAGTGGATGCAGCCATCGGCGCGACACGAACGCCTGCACCGGTTTGGTCATGTTGTTGAAGCCAAGCATGAGCCCGAGCCGTTCGATGTCCGACACTCCCACGTAGTTAACGCCACAGACATACAGCTCCGGCGTGTAGACCAAGCCTGCGAGCGCCGCGTAGCCGCCGTAGCTGGCGCCGTAGATCGCGACGCGGCGACGATCGACGTAGCCTTGCTTGATGGCCCACTCGACGCCGTCGGTTAGGTCGTTCTGCATGGCGAGACCCCATTGGCGATAACCGGCCGCTTCGTAGTCGCGCCCGTAGCCGCCGGAGCCGCGGAAGTTGACCTGCAAGACTGCATACCCGCGGTTGGCGAGGAACTGCGCCTCGGGATCGAAACCCCAGGAGTCACGCGGGCCGTAAGGTCCACCGTGGGGAAGGACAACGAGCGGGAGGTTCTTCGCTTCACGTCCGGCGGGCAGTGTGAGGTATCCATAGAGCTGCATGCCATCACGCGCTTGGTAGGCAATCGGTCGCATTTCGGCCATCTGCGCCGGGTCCGCGACCGGATTGCGGCGCGCGAGCAGGGTTAATTCCGACTTTGTCGCATCAAAGAGGTAGAAGGAGCCCGAGTCGCGATCGCTCGCTGCCGCGATGACGAACTCCGTCTCATCGCGAGTGAAACTCTGGACGAAGTTGACGGTGCCGGGCAGTGCCGCGTCGAGACCGGCCTGGAGTTGCTTCATCTCCGGGTCGAACCAGACCGTGGTCGGCTTTTCCGCATCATAGCTTGCGCCGATGATTTTCTTCTTCTTGTGCGAATAGATCAGCGCGGGCTCGACGTCGTAGCGCGGATCGTCAATCAGCGTGCCAGTAATTTCCCCTGCTTCGGGGTCATATGTGAAGAGGCCAGCGGTCCGGCGGTCGACGTCCGAGACAATGACCAAAGTATTGTTATCGCCGTCGAAGGCGATGGGGTTCCAGCCGGGCGCGTCAAAGGGTCTGCGCGCGATCTCCTTCCACTCCGATTTTTCGTTGCTGCGATAAAGAATGCTAGCGTAGAACTCGTTTTCGTCCTGGGTGGTGGCGACGCGGACCACGCCCTTGCGATCGGTGAGCCAGGAGCGAACCTTGCCAAGATTATTGAGCACCAACGTGCGTTTCTCGTTGTTGACGTTGAGACGGTAGATGTCGCCCAAACCTGAGCGGCCGCGCGCGACGTTGACCAGCATGTGATCCGGGTCGTCCGGCAGGTTGTCGATGACCGAGAAACCGCGGCGGTCATCCAAGTTGGAAATACGCTCGCCTTCGAGAACGGTCGCCTGCTGGAGCACGCGCAGGTTCGAGCCGTCTGCGTTCACCGCATAGGTGCCGAAGGACTCCTGCCCTTTGACCTGTTGGCGGAAAATCAGGCGCGAGTTATTAATCCAAAAGAGCGAAGTCACGCTCTCCTCTTTCATGTCGGTGATCCGTTGGCGTTTCCCCTCCTTCCGGTCGACCACCACGATTTGCATGCGGTTGTTCGCCGGCGAGAGATAGGCGAGGTAGCGACCATCCGGCGAGATCTGCAACTGGCTGGTCTGCGGGTCACCGAAAAAGGATTCGAGCGGCAACTCCGGCGGAGGCGAGGCGCGCAAAATTCCGGCAACAGCCAGAAACGAAAAGCAAAGGGCACGAAGTAATTTCATGGGGGTTGTGAAGAAGGTATCTCAGTAGTGATTTGTGCAGAGGTTGCAGGCAAGAAAAGGCCCGATCTTTCGATCGGGCCCGTAATTCTGTCAGCTTCGCGAAACCTTAGAACTCCTTGCGGAGCGAGACGTAGCCGAAGCGGCCCTGCGGGCGACCGATCAAAGACGCTTGGTAGCCGACGCCGTCGTAGAACAGGTCGGGCTGCTCATCGAGGACGTTGTCGAGACCGACGGTCACAACGACGCCCTCGAGCCAGCGCCGACCAGCCGGGATCTGGTAGGACACGTTGGTGTTCCAGACATCGTAGGCCTTGAGCGTGTAGCCGTCGAGGGCGAGGTCGCCCTGACGGTGCATATAGTTGTGGCCGAGGTTCGCTTGCCATTCCTTGTAGCTCCAGCCGAGCGAACTTTGGATGCGGAAGCGCGGCAAACCGATGCGATCGACGGTGTTCGGCAGCGCGCTCGTGGCAAGCCGGCGGAAACCGTAGCTCTCGATGTAGCTCGAGGAAGTCCGTGCCACAAAGCGACCCATGGAGGTCGTCTTCTTGTCGTAACGAATGCCAAAGTCCCAACCGACGACCTTCTGGTAGGCCAGATTGACCGTCGTATCCGACAGGCTGCGGATGCGTCCGGGGACGGTCACGGACTGGCCGGGCTGAACGATCACGTTCGCCGCAGCATTGGACCGGGGACCAGGGCCGCGGTAAACCGTGATCGGACTGGCCGTGTTGTTGGTGTAGGTCTCGGTGCCGGGTTCGCGAACGATCAGGCCGATGGCGTCACCGAATTCGTTATCCCGAAGGAACGTCGTGCCCGTCGTCGTGATGATGTTGTCTTGCTCGATTTGGAACCGGGTCATCTCGAAGCTCAACCCCTTGGTCCAACTGAGCCACTTGATATTGTTGCTCGGCACTTCGTAAACGAAACCGAACTGGGTCATCTCGGCCTCTTCAGGCTGCAAACGTGGGTTACCACCGGCGCGGACGAGGCGTTGGGTGGCGACACCGTCAAACGGATCGCCTGTCAGCGCCTGCGGACGAGCGAAGTCAGGCAGAGCGTTCGGGAGCGACTCGCGCACGCCACCGTAGAGCTGCGGGAGCGTCGGGGCGCGGAACGCCTGGGTGAACGAGCCTCGCAAGACAAGATCCTTGATCGGACGATATTTGAGCCCAACGTAGGGCTTCCAGCCGGAGTCGTAGCCGTCCGAGAAATCCTCGAAACGAGCAGCCACGGTGAGGTCGGCCCCGAAGATGAACGGAATCGAATTGGCTTTGACCAAAGGAACGCTGATTTCGGCGGCCAGAGAGCTGACGCTGCGCTGTGCGCGGGTCGAGTCGGAGAGACGGACCTGACCGATGATGTCGTCCAGCGTCGTGGAGATGGCGTCGTTGGCCTCGTTGAAACGCTCCTCGCGGAACTCCGCGTAGATCGCACCGCCGACTTCACCTGCGGGGATCTCGACGATCATGCCGGCGACCTTGAAGTCGTAGAGGCGAAGTTCGGCCGAGCCGCCCTTTTGCTGAAGGACCTTCATGCTATTAATGGTAGCCGGATCGTTCTTGAAGTTGGCGCCACCGAAGACGTTAAGTGCACCGGGATCTGTTCGAGCAAGGGCGGCGCGGACGCGGCTTTCTGAGAGGGCGTTGGTCGTCACGTCGGTCACGTCGTCGTAGCCGAAGTAGGCAGCTGTGTCCCAGTTGAAGCGGTCGAACACCTTGCCCTTGAGGCCCGCAAGGAGATCCCAGTTGTTGTTAATAACATTGCTGATGCGGGGACCAACCTCAGTCGGACGATAGTTGAAGTTAACATCGACGCCGAAGGGATTCCAAAAGTTGTAGCGCGGCACATAGATCTGGTTGTCGCCGGCCGTCGACATGGGGGATGGGGCCAACTGGATCTCCGACTTGTTCTGCTGGTAGGAGGCGGTCATGTAGCCCTCGATCTCGGGCGTGAACTGATAAGCGAACTGCGTGCGCATGCCGGCGCGCTCCTGTTTCGGAACAAGCCAGACGAACTCTTGATAGTTATAGAGATTCGAGGGCGTCTGACCGGGGGTCAGGCGCTGCGCTTCGAACAGACCGGCTTGGGTTTGGTTGAATTGACCGCCAGCAGGAGTGTTGGTCACGCCAGTGAATCCCGGTGACGCCGAGGCGAGGGTGCCCAGAAGTGCTCCGGTTCCGGAAGGAAGGACGCCGCCAGTTCCCGGCAGGCGGTTGATAGCCGTTCCAGCAAGGAGGCCGGGGATGTTCACCGGGTTGCCGGTCGGATACGCGTAGCCGTTGGGAGCAATGCCCGCAACGGGAGTGCCGCCCTGTGTCTGGCCGGCCCGGACCGTGATACGGGCGATATTGCCCGCGCCGGAGCGGATATCCCACAAACCGGCAGCGGCATCGGCTGTATAACCACGAGCAGTCGCAAGGGCGGTTTTGTCGGCGTTGGCCGAAAACTCACGATCGCGGGCGTGCAGGGCATTGCGCTTAAAGTATGAGAGGGCGACGGTGCCGCGGACCTTGCCGCTGGCGGCACCCGCAAACATGTTGGCGGAGAACTCGCCCACATCGGTGTCGAAGGCGTTGCCGTAGGTAGTCCCCATCTCGGCGCCGTTGTAGTCCTTGCGGGTGATGATGTTTACGACACCGGAGGTTGCATCGGCACCGTAGATCGCGGACGCACCATCCTTGAGGACTTCGATGCGCTCGATCATCGAGACAGGGAAACGGTTGAGGTCGACGAAGGTCGTGCCACCGCTGTTGTTGCCGGTAAGCACCACGCGGCGACCATCAACGATGACGAGCGTGTTGTTCGCGCCGAGATTGCGAAGGTTCAGCGCATTGGAACCGCGGACAGCGGTGATGGTGCCGCCTTCGTTAATACCAATGGTGCTGGCTTCGGGGATTTCGCGCAACAGCTCGGCGACGTTGGAGCGACCGGTCGCGATGATGTCCGCGCGAGTGATCACCTTGATGGGCGAGGCGCCTTCGACTTCAGCGCGCGGGATGCGCGAACCGGTGACTTCGAATTTCTCAAGTTTGACGGATTCGTCGGTCTTCTTTTCGGCGGTCGGAGCGGTGGCCTGAGCCACTGCGGTGTGGGCCAAGCCAGCGCTCAAAAGCAGCGCAAGCAGAGCCCGCAGATTCCAATGGGAACGTGCGTTCATAGTTTGTTAGTTTGGTGTGTAGGAGCCAACTGCAGGAAATCTTAGTTAGCAAATCTTAGTTAGCCAAGGTTAGCGCATGAAACGGAAGGCGCTGCGACAGGCAAGCCGAATCAGTTATTAATCATTTGTAAGGCATGGCCTGACAAAGCATTTGCCGCGCTCCCGTCGGCCAAAGAAACCTAAAGCCACAGCTTTCCCGACCGCACGCTCATCCATCAAGATCGAATTAAACCCGTTACCGATTGCTTTTCGACTGCAGCCAAGACCCGCCAAAGGTGGAGCGTGTTGTCCCCAACACGCTTTCCGAAAAAATCAAACGCGTTGAGGACAA
>CAMTVF010000070.1:0-16872 GCA_947085115.1 uncultured Opitutaceae bacterium
CGGGCGCGCACGGCCTGGTCGCCCGCTTTCACTCCCACCACGCCTTGAAGCTCGCCGCGGAACTGACCGTCCACCTCAACCTCGCCCGCGCCCGCTTCTTCGACGCCGATTCCCAAGCCGCGCTCTAGACCGGATGAGGCCGCATCGCGGAGAAACCCCGACCCACAGTTTCCCATCGCCATTGGGCCCATCGGTCTCTCCTCCTGCAGGAGCCTCTGCGAATGAAAATACATCAGATCGCCGCCCAGCTCTACACCGTGCGGACTCATTGCCACGATGCGGCCGGCCTCGCTGAGTCCGCCCGGAAAATCCGCGCCATCGGCTACACCGCCGTCCAGGTCAGCGGAGCCGGCCCGATCCCCGCCGCCGAAACCGCCGCCATCATGCGGGATCACGACCTGGTGATTTGCGCAACGCACGAACCGGCCGCGACCATCCTCAATGAGCCCGCGCGCGTCATCGAACGCCTGCACATCCTCGGCTGCCAACTCACCGCTTATCCTTATCCGCACGGGGTTGATTTTTCCGATCCCGTGCAAGTCACCGCCCTCGCCCGCCAGCTCGACGCGGCTGGCGCGGCCCTCCGCGCCGCCGGCCTCACGCTCGGCTACCACAACCACGCCCATGAATTCCAACGCCTCGGCGCCGGCACTGTGCTCGAACACATTTTCGCCAACACCGATCCGCGCAATCTCGTCGCCGAGCTCGACACCTACTGGGTGCAAACCGGCGGCGGCGACATCATCGCCTGGATCAACCGGCTCGCCGGCCGCCTGCCGTTCATTCACCTGAAGGACTACGGCATCGACGCGCAAAACCAGCCCGCCTTCCGCGAGATCGGCCGGGGCAATCTCAACTTCCCCGCGATCCTCGCCGCCGCGCGTGCAGCCGGTTGCGAGTGGTTCATCGTCGAGCAGGACACCTGCGCCGGCGACCCGTTCGAGTCACTGCGGATCAGTTACGACTGCCTCGCCCCGCTCGCGCTCGGCTGAACCCGTCCCCGCCATGAAGAACGTCCGCCTCGGCATCATCGGTCTCGGTCTCATGGGGCAGGACCATGCCCGCTCGCTCATCGAACGCCGCGTGCCCCGCATGCGCCTCGCCGCGATCGCCGATACCGACCCCGCCAGACACCAACTCTTCCCCGGTGTCGCCGCGCACACCGACGCCTCCAAGCTCATCCGCTCCGGAGAGGTGGACGCCGTCCTGATCGCGACGCCTCATTTTTCCCATTCCGAAATTGCCCATGCCGCGCTGCATGCGGGTCTGCACGTCCTCGTCGAGAAACCCCTCACCGTTCAAACCTCCACCGCGCGACGCCTCGCCGCCGCTGCCGCCCGCCGTCCCAATCAAATCGGCGCGGTGATGCTCAACCAGCGCACCGATCCGTTCTACAGGCGCATCCGCGCGCTCCTCCACTCCGGCAGACTCGGCGCCGTCCGCCGTATCCAGTGGACGATCACCAACTGGTTCCGCTCCGCCGCCTACTACGACTCGAACAGTTGGCGTGCGACTTGGTCGGGAGAAGGTGGAGGAGTTCTCCTCAACCAATGCCTGCATAATCTCGATCTGCTCCAGTGGCTCTTCGGCCAGCCGCGGCATGTGCGCGCCCATTGCAGCTTCGGCCGCTATCATGACATCGAGGTCGAGGACGACGTCACCGCCTATCTCGAATATCCCGATGGCGCGCACGCCACGTTCATCACCTCGACCGGCGAGGCTCCGGGAGTCAACCGCCTCGAAATCACGACCGAGGGCGGGTTGATCATCTACGAAAACGATACGCTTCTGCTTCGCCGCAACGCCGTGCCCATGTCGGAGTTCAGTCGCAACACGACCGGGCTCTTCGCCGCCCCGCAAGTCACCGACCGGTCTTGGCGCAATCTCGGCCACGGCCTTCAGCACGTCGGCATCCTCCGCAACTTCACCGCCGCGATCCTTTCTGCCGGCCAGCCCTTCGTCCCGCCACGGCGGGATCGGGGCCCTGGGCCTGTCCCGGCTCGCCGGGACTCCGAGTCGGGGTCGAAACGGCAGAACGCTCCGCTGATCGCCCCGCTCGTCGAAGGCGTCGCCTCGGTCGAACTCGCAAATGCGATGCTCCTCTCCGCGTGGACCGGTGAGCGCGTCACGCTGCCGCTGGACGCCCGCCGCTACGACCGGCTTCTCGGGGAGAGAATCGCCGGCTCGCTCCTCCAACCCTGATGTCCTCCCCCTCGTCAATGCTCGCCGGTGTCCGCCACGTCGTGCTCGACATGGACGGCACCATCTACCGAGGCGGCACGCTGTTCCCCTTCACGCGCCCGTTCCTCGCGCAACTCCGCTCGCTCGGCATCGGTTATACATTCCTCACCAACAATTCCTCGCGCAGCTCGGCGGACTACCTCGCGCATCTGGCCCACCTCGACATCGCGACCGACCCGGCTCAGCTCCACACTTCCGCCAACGCCACCGTTGACTGGTTGCGCGCGCACCGGCCCGCCGTGCGCCGGCTCTTTGCCCTCTGCACCCCCAGCCTAGCCGGGGAGCTGCGCGCGTCCGGTTATGAACTCACCGCAGATGATCCCGCCGACGCACCCGACGCCGTGCTGGTCGCCTTCGACACCACGCTCGACTACACCCGGCTCTGCCGCACCGCCCACTGGATCGCGCGCGGCCTGCCCTATTTCGCCACGCACCCCGACCACATCTGCCCCACCGACGAACCGACCGTGCTCGTGGATTGCGGCTCCATTTGCGCCGCGCTGGGAAAAGCCACCGGTCGCACACCTGATCGCGTATTCGGCAAGCCGGACCCGGAGATGTTCACCGGCATCCGTCGACGCCACCAACTCACCGTGCCTGAAATCGCGATGGTCGGCGACCGAATCTACACCGACATGGCGATGGCCCGCGCCGCCGGTTGCGTCAGCGTGCTCGTGCTCAGCGGCGAAGCCACGGCGGACGACGCCGGCCGCGCCTCCACCGCGCCGGACTTCGTCCTGGCCGACATCGGCGAACTCGGCCTTCTCCTGCAAGCCTCCCGCTCCGGCAACTGATGCGCACCACCGTTCAACAACACGAGGAACTCCTCTTCATCCCGCACGGCCTGCACCGGCTCGCCGCCGTGCTGCATCGCGCCGCACGCCGCCGCGCGCCGCTCGTAGTTCTCGCACATGGCTTCACCGGCAACAAATCCGAGAACGGCCGTCTCTTCGTCTCCACTGCACGCGCCCTCGCTGCGGCCGGACTTGATGTCCTGCGGTTTGATTTCATGGGCAGCGGCGACAGCTCCGGCGAATTCGCGGCGATGAGCCCCGCCTCCGAGATCGCCGATCTCCACGCCGTGCTCGATTGGGCCCGGCGGCGCGGCTGGCGGCGCACCGGACTGCTCGGTCTCAGCATGGGCGGCGCCGTCGCCATTTGCGCGGCGGCGGAACGGCCCGCCGGAGAGATCACGGCGGTATGCACCTGGTCGAGCGTGCCGAGCTTTGCCTTTTGGATGCGCCACCGCGCCCTCGATGCCCGCCGAAGGAATCAGCCCTGCGCCATTGGCCCCGGCTTCGTCCGCGGACTGCCCGCGACCGACGTGCCTGCGGCCTATGCTCAGCTCGCGTGCCCGAAACTCCAAATCCAAGGCGACCGCGACCTCCCCGGATTTCGCTCGGGCTTCGCCGCCAACCTGCGCGCCGCGCCCCCGCCCAAGCGCCATGTCGTGCTCCGCGGCGCCGACCACGTCTTCACCCGCCCGCGCCACCGCGCCCGTGTCATCCGCCTCACCACAAAATTTTTCCAACAACACCTCCTTTCCCCATGATCCTCCGTTTCTCCTCCTTCCTGCTCGCCGCGCTTCTCATCACCCCCGCTCTCGCCTCCGCCCCCGGCGGCTTCGTGCAGACGCGCGGCACGCAAATCGTGGACGGCTCCGGCCAGCCCCTGCTCCTGCGCGGCATCAACCTCGGCAACTGGTTTGTCGCCGAGGGCTACATGTGGCATTTCAAACGCGACGAGTCCGCCCGCCAGATCGACGACATCCTCTCGGAGCTGGTGGGCGACGAGGCGGCCGCGGCCTTCTGGCGCGAGTGGTATGACCGCTACATCACCCTCGACGATATCCGCTACATCCGCCGTCTCGGCTTCGACCACGTGCGCGTGCCCCTGCACCACAAGCTGCTCATCGGCGCCACGGGCACTTCCGATTTTTCCGGCCAGGGCTGGGCCCTCCTCGACCGCCTCATCGACTGGTGCCGTGCGGAAGGCATCTATGTGCTGCTCGATCTGCACGCCGCTCCGGGCGGCCAAACCGGCACCAACATTGACGACAGCAGGGGCTATCCCCACCTTTTCGACAGCGCCGAGGCGCAGGAGCGCACGGTTGCCCTCTGGCGGGAGATCGCCCGCCGCTATCGCGACGAAAAAATCGTCCTCGGCTACGATCTCCTCAACGAGCCTATCGCGCATCATTTCGACATCGAGCGGCTCAACCCCCTCCTTGCGCCACTCTACCGGCGGATCGTGACCGCGATCCGCGAGGTGGACCCGCACCACGTCATCTTCATCGGCGGCGCCCAGTGGAACACCAACTTTGAGGCGGCGGGCGAGCCCTTCGCGCCCAACCTCGTTTACACCTTCCACACCTACTGGACGGAACCCACCGTGAAGTCCATCGAGCCCTACCTCGCCTACGGTGAGAAACATCAGGTGCCGCTCTACCTCGGCGAGTCCGGCGAAAACACCGACGAGTGGATTCAACAATTCCGCGAACTGATGGAGACCCACGACATCGGCTGGTGCTTCTGGCCCTACAAGAAAATGGATGGACGCACGAGCTGCGTCCTCAGCATTCAACAGCCAAAGGACTGGGATGTTGTGCTCGCCTACGCCGAGGCCCCGCGGCGCACCTTCCCCGAAATCCGCGCGGCGCGCCCCGACCCCGCCGTCGTCGCCCGCGCCCTCGACGGGCTGCTGCAAAACCTCGCCGTCGAACGCTGCCAGCTCAACGAAGGCTACGTGCGCGCCCTCGGCCTCACACCGCCAACACCGTGATTCGTGCCGAATCCCCATTGCAGGCCGCTGTTGGGACATGCGGCCCAGGCGTAAAAACTGTCGGCATGGGTTTGGCACGCTGTCGTCATGAGTTGCGGTTTCTTTACACCATAAAGTTCCAAACTGCCGGCCGCTACTCATGACCTGTCACACCAGCAGTCACCCACACCTCGGCGAGAAGCGCAGTGCAGGCCTCCGGTCGTCTGACACGCGAGGTCGTCCGGCAATAGGGTGATTTTGCTCATTCAGGCGGGCCATTGGTCGATGGCCTGCCGGTGGGAGGAAAAATCCGGCATGCCATGCAACTCCGTTTTGTTTCGCGACAATGGAGCAATTCATATTGCCTGCCCCCGCAGAGAAACCGCACCACTCCCATGCTTGCACAACCCGGACCGTCACGGCTTTCAGCCGCCTTTCCCCGCAGCCGTCCAAGCCGGGGCGCTCGGAAGCTTTTGACGGGAATTCTCCTGTTGCCCCTCCTGCCTTGTGACAGTTGCGGCTCCAGCCAAACAGCTTCGCCCCCGGCAATCTCTGCAAGTTTCAAGTCCGGCTTGGAAGAGGGAATGCTTCAGTCCGTCACGTTCCACTCGGCGACACTCGGGCGGTCGTTCGACTATCTGGTGTTCCTGCCGGCGGGCTATCAGGCGACCTCAACCAAGCGCTATCCGGTGCTCTTTCTGCTCCATGGGCGCGGCGATTCCATGCAGGCTTGGGCCACAATTAAGCCGGATCTTGACCGGCTGATCGCGGCGGGGAGAATTCCACCGGTCATCGCCGTCATGCCGGACGCGCCTGGGAGCCGCCGTGCCGGCTATTACATCGACTCGCAGTTCACAGGGACTGGGGGCGGGACCGGATTGCCGGCAGGCGAGCAGCTGGAAGCGGCGTTCACGAGAGACCTGGTGGCCCATGTCGATGCCTCGTTCCCCACGCGAACGGACCGGGCCGGTCGCCTCGTGGCCGGTTACTCGATGGGCGGCTCCGGGGCGCTGCGCCATGCGCTGGCCCACCCGGAACTGTTCGGGGCCGCCATCGTGCTGAGCCCGGCCGTCTATTTCCCGCTGCCGCCGCGAGATTCCAGCACGCGCGAGTTCGGCGCCTTCGGTCTTGGCGGAGAACCTTTCAGCGAGCAGGTCTATCGGTCGTTGAACTACCCCGCCCTGCTGCCGGAGTTTGCCTCGAAGGGCCTGCCCTTGGCCGTTTTCATCGCCGTGGGGGATGACGAGGCCGCACTCACCGATCCCGCTGAGGCCAGCCACGATCTGGACTACGAAGCCCACACGCTCTATAATCACCTCCGTCGCACGAAAGGTGTTTCCGCGCAACTCCGTGTCGTCGATGGCGGGCACAACTGGGGAACATGGCGGCCTGCCTTCAGCGAGGGCATCACTTTCGCCTTCGAGTGGCTCAAATCCGCGGTGCCGGCACCCAAATGATCAGGCGGAGGAAGAGCCGGTCTTGTCCTGCCGGGTGAAAATAGTGAGGCCGTCGAGCGATTGCGTCGGCGGCGGGAAAAACAGGCTGCCGAGATAGCCGGTCACAATGCAGATGAAAATCGAGATCGGCATGTAGAAATAGGGGTGCACAAGATTTTGCGACCAGGCGAGCACCGTGAGGGTGATGCTGACCGCGATGCCAATGACCACCCCCTGCCAGTTGGCGCGCCGGGTGAACATCCCCAGTGTGTAGGCACCGGCAAACCCGCCGCTGAGCAGGCCGGAAAGCTCGATCGAGACGTCGAACAGAGAATCGATGTCGTAACGCGAAAGCAGCAGCGCCAAACTCATGCCGATGATACCAGCGCCAACAGTCATCCACTCGGCCACGCGCACGCTCAAGGCGGGGTCCCTCTTCTTCACCAGCTTCTCGTAGAAATCGACCGAAGCGAGCGTGGCCACGCTGTTCATGATGCTGGAGAGCGTGGACATCGAGGCGGCAATAATCCCGGCGATGATCAGGCCGGTGACGCCCATGGGCAGCTCCGCTGCGATGAAAAGCGGGAACGTGGCATCGGTCGTGAGCAGCGGATTCATCCGCTCCGGGTGGGCCTTGTAGAAGACGTAGAGCGCGGTGCCGATCAGGTAGAACATGAAGCCGCCAGGAACCATGATGGCCGCAAAAGTCCAGATTGACCGGCTCGCCTCCCGCGCCGACTTGGTGGACAGTGCCCGCTGCATCAGCACCTGATCCTTCGGGAAGGTAAGCACGACATCGAACAACACGAGAAAGATGAAACCCCAGACCGTCGCCTTCGTCAGGTCAAAGCTCCAGTCGAAGAGCTGCGTCTTGTTCTCGACTGCCGCAATCGCGAAAAACTCGCCGAATCCGCCGTCGAGCTTGAAGACGATGAAGCCGATCGCAAAGAGCGCCCCGCCAAACATGACGAAGAGTTGCAGGCAGTCCGTCCAGATGACGGCCCTCATCCCGCCCATGGCCGTGTAGCAGATCGTGGCCGTCCCCATGATCAGGATGCTCCAGACGACGTCGATCCCGGTGATGGTGGAGATCGCGAGCGACGGCAGGAACAGCACCACGCTCATGCGCCCACCCAACTGCATGGCGATGCAGAGCGCGCTTGCGATCGAGCGGATCGCGGGATGAAAACGGGTTTCAAGGTAGTGGAACACCGACATGAGGTCGAGGCGCCGGAGAAGCGGCACGATCCAGACGGCGACGAACAAGAGCCCCAGCACGGCGACCAGGTTGTTCATCAGATATTGCCAGTTGGTCGCGAAGGCCTTGGCCGGAATCGCGATGTAGCTGATCGAACTGGTGTTGGTCGCATAGAGGCTGATGCCTGCCGCCCAGAAGGGGATGCTGCGCCCGCCCACGAAGAACTCCGCTGTCGATTGTTTCTTCTCGCGCAGGTAAAAATAGAGGCCGATGCCAATCGTGCCCGCGAGGTAGAGGGTGACGACCACCCAATCGAGCGGCCCGATCAACCGTTGGGTTGGCTCAAGCTCCGCGAACGTGACCACCGTTGCCCCGGCCTGCGCCTCCGTCCAAAGGATACCATTCTTCCAGCCCGCGCCGGATCGGACCACCCGTTCACCCAACTCCTGCAATACGGCCGAAGAACCCGTGATCGTGTGAAATGACACCAGCCGCACTCCCGCCCCCGGCGGCCCTTGCAGCAAGTAGAGGATGTGGCCTTGACCAATCGGGCGCGCCACGCCGCTGACCACCCGAGCGGAAAGCGAAGTCTTGGCGGTCCAGCCAGTATCAGATGTCCAGCGGAGTTGGGAATCTCCGCTCCCTTCGGGACCGCGCACGGTTAGAAACAGTGCCTGGTCCTGTGCAATCAGCGATGTCAGCTCTCCGGTGCCACCGTGCCATCCGCCATGCGGCGTCCAGCCCGTTGCGGGCGCTGCCAAGTTGAGCGAAAACATTTTCCCGGCACCGCCGGAGTCGATACCAGCGACAAACAACTGACCCGCGCGCACCGCACCCCGCACGGATTGAAGCGCCGTCGGCAGCGGAGCCAGGGCGCGGGTGACGAGGCGGTTCCCCTCAAGGGTCAGGCGTTCCACCCGCAAGGTCCCACTGTCGTTCGTTCGGCCGAGAAGTAGAATCGCCCCGATGCCATCGGGCACAACGGCATTCACCGGTGCCGGCGGCTGCGCCCACTCCAATAGCGTCCATTCCCGGCGGCTTTCGTCATACGCCGACGCTGTCGCCGGGCGCAGGGCAACCGGGCGTCCGGCCAGCACCGTCACATGCTCCTCGCCGACCGGACCGGCAATTTCACCCAGCGACCCGGTGCGCACCGGAACCAGATTCTCCGCCCGCAAGGGCAGGAATGCACCGAGCAGCAACAAACACATGGGCAGGCCCGGCATCAGGAATTTCATGGACGGTAACTTGGGGTAACGGAGGCAGTGTGCGCGGTCGCGCAGGGACGTCGAGCAGCGGGTGGCCGCGAACGGAACGGGCCAGATGAAAAGCGCCGACATGAAAGCTCCAGCTGTTCCGCAAGGGAAACAGCTGGAGCGCGTTCTAAACAGCCCTTAGAACTTGATCGAGTGACTGACGGAAATCACCCGGCCGCGGCCGGCAAAGTAATTCAGGAATTGGTCGATCTGGGACCAGGGGAGGATGTAGAACTTATCAGTCAGATTCTCCACACCCAGGGAGAAATCGCCCCACTGGCTGGCATAATTGACGGTGAGATGATGGAGCGTCAGGCCCGACGTGCGCTCTTCTCCGCTGGCGCCGATATTGATCTCGCGCTTGAACAGGTTGTCCTGATGCAGCGAAGCGCTCCATTTGTCATTAATGGTCCATCTGGCGGTTAGGTTAAGCTTGTCGGGACTGATACTCGCCATGCCCATTTCACGGATCAGTGGCCCGGTCTCGGTGGTCCTGGTCATCCCCTCGATGTGCGAGTAGGTGGCGCTGAATGTGAACGCCTTGCTCGGCTTGTATTCGCCCTGGACCTCCCAACCTTTCAGATCGACGGGACGCCGTTGCATCACAAAATCACGCGTGACCGGATCGACCGTCAGCGCCACCCCGAAGTCCGAATAGGATTTGTAGTATGAGGCGCTGAACGCCCCCCGTTTCCCCTTCCAGGTCACGCCAACCTCCTTGTTGTCCGCGACCACGGCCTGCAGATCGAGGATGCCCTGCACGGTCTTGTTCGGGACATTCACATTGCGCAGCGGGATGCCGACATTGGGCAAGGTATAGCCCTTGCTGTAGGAGCCGAAAACCGACCAGTCGCGCGGCAGGCGCACGATCACCCCGGCGTTGGGGATGGTTTCCTGATAATCCAGCGTGCCACCGCGCACGAGGACACGATTGCGGAAGTAGGTCGTCGTGTAATCATCCACTTGGAGTTCGCCGTTCTCCTGGCGCACGCCGCCACTAACCGTAACCGGACCACGGTTGTAGGAAAACTGTGCAAAGGGCGCTTTGCTCGTGTAATTCATCGGGGGAACCCACACTCGGTTGGTCAGAGCAAGCATCTGTTGCGCCGTCTCCTCCAAGTAGTCGAAGCCGGCGTTCATTTCCAATCCCTCTACGCTGAACAGGTCCTTGCGGGTCCAGGAACTCCGCATGCCTTTCTTCTGGGAGTTGATTTCCGACTGGTCCACCAACGTGCCTAGAGGTGCGATCAGTGGATCCTGCCGGTCGGAGCCATCTTCCGTGAGGAAGCGCATGGCCTGACCGGATTTGTAAATCTGGATATTCAGCGCACCGTCGAGGAGCGCGTTGTGGTTGTAGGCCAGGGCATACTGATTGAAAGCGTTAAACTCGGTCTTCGAATTCAGGGGCTGACCCCGTCTGGCCGAATCTGGTATGCCCAGTCTGCGATCGCCAAACTCGAACACATAGTTGCCCTTCCCTTCGAGGTTAAACCGGCTGATGGAAAGCGTGACGCGCTGGGCATTCTCCTCACCGAAAGTCCGGCCCACCTTGATAAAGAAGTTCTGTGATTCCGAATCATTGACCGAACCGCTTTGACTCATGCCCTGCCTCCGGCCGTTCGCATCATAGCTCATGCCGCGACTGCTGACGGCAGCGCCGACGAGCAGATCATTGTTGCCGGACTTGTGGGCATAATTCAGACCGACCCGCCAGTTGAAGCTGTCATCGTAACCCTGCCCTGAGAATTTTGATCTCAGAGTGGCTTCGCTGCCCTCCTTGCTGGGAGTGATGGAGATGAAATTGATGATGCCACCAACGGCACCGACGCCTTCGGATGCCGAGGGGCCATTGATCACTTCAATTCTGGCGATCATGTCCATATCTGTAAAAGTTCCGTTGCGGCTGCCCTCGCGCAGAGGCGTGGTTTGGGATATGCCGTCCAACAGACGGAGCGCCACACGTCCCCGCAACGTTTCCCCGGTGTTGTTCATGGCCTGCGTGGCCGGGGCATAGCCCGGAACCGTTCGTGCCAGCACGGCTGTAAAGTCCTCGGTCAATGACTTGGTCTGTCTGATCTCTTCCGAGGTGATCAACTTGACCGCCCCGGGAATCTGGTCGATCGCCTTGGGCGACCGGTAACCGGTGGTCACCGTGAAGGCCTCCAATTTAACGATCTCATCTTCTGCTTTCCCGTCTCCGGCCGTGGCCTCAGCGGCGGCCTTGATCTCGGCCTTCTCCGCGTCGGTTTCAGGAATGGGCACGGCCTGAGCGAAGCCTGTTGTCGCGAATAGGATAAAAAGCAGTGCGGCCATGGCCGCTGCGGTGGGTGGGGTTTTGAGGGACGTTTTCATCGATGTTGTGTTGGCGTTAGCGCAAACGTTTGTGTGCTGTTGCTGAGGATTGCGGTTTTCGAGAGGAAACCGTGGGTTCGGAGTGAAGAACTCTTGCGTCCGTGCTGCGCGTGCAGCGGGTGCCAGGGAAAAGGGGCTTGGGTATTATTCTTCGGGCCTAGGGTTGGCGCGGGGTGTTTTACTTGGCAGGCAAACGTTTGCCTAAAATGACGATTAAAATTTCGTGCCCCGTGTCAACTTTTATTTCACCAAGCCCGCCAACCGGGACGCGACGTCAAAAATATCCATGCCCTTTGTAAAAGGGAGGCAAACACCCGTTGTGATCCGGACCTTATCAATCCAGGATGGCGGAATGCTTTTCATCCCGTTCATCGCACCGCTGATGGCACCGAGAATTGCCGCAATCGTATCCGCATCGCGACCGAAGTTCCCGCTGTAGACAATGCCCCTCCGAAAATCCCCGTCGGTTAATTTCAGGATGGCGAGGGCTGAGGCAACCGCTTCCGGCGCCACCGACTTGTATTCAGTCCAAAGCGCATCGTGCAGCGGTTTCCAGGAAGCCTCGAGTGTCTTTCGCTCTTCAATGACAGCCAGTGCCTTGGTGAGCGTGAATCTCATCCACGATTCCTTGGGAGTTGCATCGATCGCTGTCTGGTAGATTTCATCGACCGAAGCCCCGGCCATCGCAACGGCAACGGAGGCGGCAACCGCCTGCGCCCCCCACAGTCCGTCGCGAGAGTGGCTGATGCGTGCGTCAATCTCCGCCAAATGCGCGGCACGGTCGGGATCACCCGCGCAGGCAATGCCGATTGGCGTTACGCGCATGGCGGCTCCGTCACTCATGTAATGGGAATTGTAGATGCCGGAAAGAGGCGGCAGCACTCCGCGGCGGATATTTGCCGCCGCTTCCCTCTCGCTCGCACCCCCTCGCTTCAATTCGGTCAGGGGAAGAACATGCTCTTTCCAACTCTCAAGGACAGCGGCGTCAGTCAGATTTCCCTTGGCCTTGATGAGCGTTTGGGCCGTCAGCAAGGCAAATTCCGTATCATCGGTTCCCGGAGCAGGCCTTTCTGTAAAATCCATCGTGATGCCGTATTGCAGATGATAGTCTGGGGATCGCGCGATGTCGCCGAATGAATCGCCGATCGCGTGCCCGATCAGGCTGGCACGAGCCCGGTCTTGCAAAAGCGCGACGTCGTTTAACAGGTCGATTTTCGTAAGCATGATGTTTCTGTTTTTGAAGGAGATCAGGTGGCAGGAATTGCAGCTCGCTTGGCAAGATCGCTGAAGACGGTGGGCGGCGGATTTTTGCGGCGGATTTGAGCCATTGGGTAAGAGCCAGAACCGTTCGATGGGGAGGCTTTGCTCACCGAGTATTCATCCGCATGGTTCTGCTGGGACAAAAAGCGTCGCAATTCCGACTTTGTCGGCATCGCGCTGGCCGCACCCGCCCTTGTGATCGAGAGTGCCGCCACCGCATTCCCCATGCGCGCGGCATCTGCAATGTGGCCGGAACAGCGGACCAACCCCGCCGCGAATCCACCGCAAAAGGCATCGCCTGCCCCGGTCGTGTCAACCACACGGATGTCGCGATGGGCGGGGAGTTGGAGAAATCCCGACCTCTCGGACACAAAGCAGCCGCGGCTGCCGAGCGTCACGATCAGCGTAGGCACGCCGAACTTCCGGCACAGAGCGTGCAACTGTGCCGACGGCATCCGTTCCAGATCGGTCTCACGAAATCCACGTCGTCGGATTTGCGGTAGCTGCCGAACGAGCGCGACGAACTCAGTCTCGTTCGGCACAAGGACGTCAACGAACTGAAGGAGCTGCGGATCGAAGTCCGCGCGCATCGGCGCGGGGTTCAACAGGGTGGTCACACCGGCGTCGTGTGCGACGCGCAGGACGTGCGCGGTGGTGAGCAGATTCGCCTCGAGCTGGACCACAACGACCTTGGCTCGGGTCAACAGGGTGCGGGGCACGTCAGCCGGGGACAGCAGATCATTCGCGCCAGGCTCAATCACGATCTGGTTATCGCCTTTCCGGTCCACAAGGATGACCGCAGTGCCAGTGGCGAGCCGGGGCTTCAGCGCCAGCCGGCATCCGATGCCCTCTTTGCGATAGAATGCGCGGACTTGGTCGACAAACCCGTCTCGCCCCATCGCTCCAATAAAAGTGGTGCTGGCTCCGGCTCGCCCGCAGGCGATTGCCTGGTTGGAGCCTTTGCCTCCCTGCGATGCGGTCAGCCGACCAATTGTCGTTTCACCCCGAGTCGGGAAATCCACGCAGGTAAAAGTCAGGTCCTGCATAATGCTACCTACGACAACTACTTGGGGAATGGAATCCATAATGAGCGGGCGGTGCAGTGCTCCGGGGAGGAAGCGGCAACGGCTCAAGGCAAACGTTTGCGCCGCGTCGAAGTCAAGCGAAACCTTCCCGGCGGTTCCGCCGCTCCGCCGCCTTTCAGCAGGACTTCCGAATGATCAGTTCGGGAAGCAGCTTGAGGCTGGTCGGTGGGCGCTTGGGATCCTCGATGCGCTTGAGCAGCAACTCGGCGGCGCATTTTCCAACCTCGTAGGCTGGCTGTTTGACCATCGTGAGCGGCGGGTTGAAAACCGCCGAGAGAGACAGTTCGTCATAGCCGACCAATGCGATCTGCCGCGGAATCTTGAGCCCTCGCGCAGCGATGGCCTCGAGCGCACCAATCATCATCAGGCCATTGCACACAAAAAGGGCGGTGGGTGGCTGGGACAACGACAGGATTTCATGTGTGAGTGCATGTCCGCTCAGTTGCTTGAAATCGCCGAAACGCACGAGTTCCGACCTGACCGGGAGACCCGCCCGCGCATGCGCGTCCTTGTATCCGCGCAGACGCTCGCGACCGGTGGAGGAGTCCGCCGGGCCACAGATCACTCCGATGCGCCGGTGGCCTTTGGCGATGATGTGTTCAACCGCAGTGAACGCCCCCATGTGATTGTCGACTTCCACCTTGTCGAGGGCACCGCTCGAGAGACTGCGGTCGACGCAAACGACCGGAATGCCGTTGCGCACGACCTGAAGCACGGCGGGGTCATTTTCGTGGATCGGCGGAAGAATGATTCCGTCCACCGATTCCGACTGCAACACGTCCAGATAGAATCGTTCCTTTTTCTCATCCTCATCGTAGTTGCACAGGAGGACAGCGAAGTTGTTCCGGTAAGCGACATCCTCCACGCCCCGTGCAAGGTCGGCAAAAAACGGGTTTTGGATATTGGGAATAATCAACCCCATCAGGTGACTCGAGCCTTCCTGCGTGCGCAGGCGCCGAGCAACCCGGTTTGGTTTGTAGCCGAGCTCTTTCATAATCTTGCGGACTCGCGCTTCGGTCCCGGAACCAAAAGAGCCGGTTTTGTTGATGATTCTCGATACCGTTGAAATGTTCACCTTCGCGCGGCGGGCAACGTCGATCAGACTGGGCTTCTTCATGGAAAGGGCGACACTCGTTTCTTGTTGGATAAAACTGGCGGGATGCCTCGATAAAAACTGTCTCTCATCAAGTCAGCAGGTCACGAGGAGTTGCTGGCCAGCGCGTCAACTTGCGACCATCGTTATTGGCTGGCAAGCATTGACCGGTCAGCCATGCCAAGAAATATCATAGACAAGAACTGGTTTCCGGGCAAACGTTTGCCTTCGATGTTCAGCAGCCTCCTTTTTCGCTGCACTGAGCCCGCGGACAGTTATTTTGCACCCGACAACCCCCCCCAACAAACCCGTGTTCCCCTCTTCCGGCCAACCCCCTGGCTCTCGTCCGCCCAAGCCTGTCCGAGCTCCCTCGGCCCAGATCACCGAGTTTCAGCTGTCGCACGCCCGCAACGGCCCCCACCTCCCGGTCCCAGGCAGTGCACCGGGCTGGCCGTTTCAAAACATCGGCCATTGGCGCATCGACGTGAACAGCCGCGCCAACGACTGGCGGCGCGACTTCCGCGAGTGGCGCCAGGAACATCTCACCCGCATGGGCTATAGCGGCGCGAACTACGAGCGGCCCGAGTTTCGCTGGTCGCAGCGCAATTTCGTCCACACCCAGATGATGGTCGAGGATCGGTATTTCTACGATCCAGTCGCCGGGCGCTACACGGTTGATCGCTACCTCGATGATCTCGAATCACGCTATGGCGGCATCGACAGCGTGCTCCTTTGGTATGTTTACCCGAACATCGGCATCGACGATCGCAACCAATTTGCCCTTGCCTCCGACCTGCCGGGAGGCCTCGCGGGCCTGAAGCAGGCCGTGGCAGACTTCCACCGCCGCGGCGTCAAGGTCTTCATTCCCACCATGCCTTGGGACAATGGCACGCAACCAGCCGGCATCCCCGATTGGGAGGCAGTCGTGCGGCTGGCACAAGCGGTTGGGGCCGACGGCGTCAACGGCGACACCTACAGCGGCGTGCCGCGCGCCTTCCTCGATGCCGCCGACGCCCTCGGCCATCCGCTCGTGTTCCAACCCGAGGCCGTGCCGCTGTCCGACGAGGCGCTGATGTGGAACCTCCAGAGCTGGGGAAAGCTCATCCCGACCGAAGTCATTCCCGCCGTCAGCAAGCTGAAGTGGCTTGAGCCGCGCCACATGAGCAACACCGAGAACCGCTGGGGCCGCGACCGCACGAATGACTTTCACTACATCTTCTTCAACGGCACAGGCTACAACGCTTGGGAAAACATCTGGGGCATCTGGAATCAGTTCACCCCGCGCGACGCAGCGGCCCTTCACCGCATCGCCCACCTCTACCGCCAGTTTCCCGATCTCCTCGTCAGCACCGACTGGGAACCCTACGCTCACACGCTGCAGCCTGGTGCCTTTGCGTCGATGTTCCCCGTCAGCGGCCTGGCCCTTTGGACCGTCGTCAACCGCAATGAATATGAACTGGCGGGCGACCAGCTTCTCGTCGCCCATCAGGAAGGGCGCCGCTATTATGACGTGTGGAACGGCACCGAACTCACCCCGCGCCTCGGCGACGGCCTCACCACCCTCGCCTTCCCGCTCGAGAGCCGCGGCTTCGGTGCCGTGCTCGGCGTCGATGTCGGCATGCAACCAGCCGGACTGGACGCCTACCTTGCCCGCCGCCGCGATCTCACCTCCGCTCCGCTTCAATCACTTTCCGCCCAATGGCAGGCGCTTCCTCAGCAAATCATTCCAATTGCCCCGACCAAGCCTGTCGCCGTCGCGCCGGCTGGCATGGTGACGATCCCCGCTGGCGAATTCGACTTCAAGGTCACCGGCATCGAGATCGAGGGCTTCACGTGGAAGGGCCTCGACTTTCAATACCCGTGGGAAAACTCCGCGCGGCGCGCCCACTTGCACCGGATGAAGATGCCAGCGTTTCATATCGATCGCTACCCGGTCACCAACGCCGACTACAAGAAGTTCATTGACGCCACTGGTTATCACCCGAAGGACGACCACCATTTTCTCCGCGACTGGAAAAATGGCGCGCCACAGCCCGGTTGGGAGAAGAAACCTGTCACTTGGGTCTCGCTCGAGGATGCCCGCGCCTACGCAGTCTGGGCGGGCAAACGCCTGCCGCACGAGTGGGAGTGGCAATACGCCGCCCAAGGCACCGACGGCCGCCTCTATCCATGGGGCAACGATTGGAACCGC
>CAMTVF010000071.1:0-17386 GCA_947085115.1 uncultured Opitutaceae bacterium
ACCGGACGCCCTTCTCGCTGCTGTTGTCGGCTCCAAGCCGCTTCCGCGCACGGAAATGACCAAGAAACTCTGGGCCTACATCAAGAAGAACGGGCTCCAGGACAAGAAGAACAAGCGCATGATCAACGGTGACGCCGCCCTTAAGGCCGTCTTCGGTGGCAAGGCGCAAGTCAGCATGTTCGACATGACGAAGCTCGTCAGCAAGCACGTCACGAAGATCTAACGGGTCGTCCCTTTTTTACATTGCCGCCGCGGAGAAATCCGCGGCGGTTTTGTTTTGCCCGGCGGAGATGGGCGACGTTTAGTCACGCACCTCTCCGTTGTGCGTTCCTCCTGGTCAATTTTCCGCACAGTCGCTGTTTGGCTGCTCATTCTCGTGCTTGCGGGAGTGGCTGGCCGGCACCGGGCTGATCAACGCCGCGTCGTTCTGACGCAGCAATTGCTCGATCAGGCGAATCGTTGCGCGATCGCCTTCGGTGCAGAGGACACCCGCGCGCTCACGGGCACCCGGGCGGATCTGGGGACCGCCCCTTATCTCGCGGTGAAGGATCGCTTGCAGCGATTGCGCGCCGTCAACCCGGATGTGCGGTTCATCTATTTGCTCCGTTCCACAGGGGTGACCGGCCGGGTTGTTTTTCTCGCCGATTCAGAACCCGCGCAGTCGGTGGACGAGTCGCTTCCGGGAGATGATTACCCTGAGGCGCTCAACTCACCGGGCCTGCAGTCAATCCTTCTTTATCACCGATCAAGCACGGAAGGCCCGTTGCGCGATTCCTTCGGGGAGTGGATGACCGCCTATGCCCCGGTGGGCGATCCGCCAACGCCCGGCAGGCCGAGCGTGGTCTTGGGTCTCGATGTGGACGTGTTGGATTGGCAGTGGGAATTGTGGAAAACCGGCCTGACCACCTTTTCGTATGTGTTGCTCATGCTCGGCGCGCCGTTTGGCGTCTGGATGTTTCTCCACCGCGAGCGGCAGTTCAACCGGGAGATCAGGCGGCTGTCGGCGGCGATCCAGCAGAGCCACTCGATGGTGCTGATCACGGATGTGGAGCGAAGGATCGAGTATGCCAACGACGGCTGCACGGCCGCGACCGGCTACGCCGTCGATGAACTCATCGGCCAGCCAACCCGCCTGCTGTTGCCCGATGACACCAGCGAGCACCAGCGCACGGAGCTCCGCGAGACGCTGCTTCAAGGTCGGCGCTGGCAGGGCGAGTTGCGGATTCGCCGACGCAACGGAGAGACCTTCCCCGCCCGCGCCGTGTTTTCCCCGGTGCGAAATCAGAACGGGACCATCATCAATCTGGTCGGCGTTATTGATGACGTAAGCGAGCAGAAGAAAGTCGAGGATGCCTATCGGATTGCGCGCGATCAGGCGGAATCCGCGGATCGGGCCAAGGGCGAGTTTCTCGCGATGATGAGCCACGAGTTGCGCACCCCGCTTAATGGGATCATCGGCTTCGCCGCGCTGCTGCAGGACACCCAACTCACTTCTGAGCAGAGGGATTTCGCCGGCACGATCCGCACCAGTGGAGAATCGCTGCTGACGTTGACGAACGAACTGCTCGACTACTCGCGGATTGACGCCGGGCGGATGCAATTGGATCCCCAGACGTGTTCACCGCGACTGTTGATTGAGGAGGCGGCGGAGCTGTTATCGGCCCGCGCGGCCGAGAAAAACCTAGAGCTCCTCGTTTCCGTGGCGCCGGATGTGCCGGCTCATGTGATCACCGATCCGGGACGATTGCGGCAGGTGCTGGTCAATCTCTTGGGCAACGCGATCAAGTTCACGCCTGCGGGAGAAGTGGATATCGCGGTCACGGTGCGTCCGCTGCAAATCCACCCGTCGCGGATGCGACTGCATGTTACCGTGCGCGATACGGGCGTGGGAATCGCTGCGGAAGACCACGCGGATCTCTTCAAGCCGTTCAGCCAGATCGATGCGTCGGCGACACGGAAGCATGGTGGGACCGGTCTGGGGCTGGCGATCAGCCGCAGCCTGGTGCGGTTGATGGGCGGTGAAATCGAGGTCGAAAGCGCCGCAGGTGCGGGCTCGATTTTCCACTTCTACATCAATGTTGAATTGGTTGAGGCCAGCGTTCCCTTGGCGCCTCTTTCGGCAAAGCGCGTGGCGGTCATCTCGGGCAACGCCCGCGCCCGCGAGCATTACGCGGCGTTGCTGAAGAGCTGGGGTTTGGTGCCCACACCCGTGGAAAATCTCGCCGCGCTGGAGGGGCAGCCGAAGCACGACCTCCTGCTGGTCGATGTGCTCAGGCGTGACGCTACCCGGTGGTCGGCGCTGCTGAGCAAGCGCGGCGAAAACGCGGAGGCGCCCGTCGTTGGCCTGGTTCCGGTAGGTTTGGATCCGTCGTTGCGCGACGAGTTGCGCGAGAGTTTTCACACCGTGCTGAAAAAGCCGATGCGGGACTCCCTGTTTCATGCGGTGTTGAAGAAGTTGACCGGGACTTGAGGCCGGTTGGGCATTCGGTCGGGGCGCTTTGTTCTTGGAGCAGTCTGCGTCAGAACTACGCTGCGCGTTCCTTGTGATGAACCCGCGCGCCAACCACACCACCGCCCTGTTGATGCTGTTGCTGGCGAATTTTCTCTGGGGCCTCAGTTTTCCGCTCATCAAGGCGATCATCGCGGCGCACCAGCAGCTGTTGCCGGAAGGCAGCACGTGGTTTGTCACGGCCATGACCATTGCGCCGCGCTTTCTCATGGCTGCGGCAATCATGGGGCTGGTGGCGAAGAGTCAGCTGGCGAATGTCAGTCGCGGCGAGGTGCGGCAGGGGTTGTATCTGGGCGTGTCCGCTTCGCTCGGCATGCTGTTCCAAACGGACGGGCTTCAGTTTACCAACGCGTCGACCTCGGCGTTTCTCACCCAGTTTTACGCCATCATGATTCCGGCCTACGTGGCGGTGAGGGCACGACGCTGGCCGCGGCCGGTTGTATGGTTGTGCAGCGCCCTGGTGCTGGCCGGCGTGGCGATCTTGTCCGGTTTTGATTTTCGTTCCATGCATCTCGGACGCGGTGAACTCGAAACCCTCATCAGTTCCGGGTTCTTCATGTGGCAAATCCTCGTGCTTGAGCACAAGGGCTTTGCCGGTAACCGCGCATTGCCAGTGACCGCGGTGATGTTCGTTGTGCAAGCGGTGATTTTTTCCCTGATGGCGCTGGGCACGGCACCGAACCTGTCGGCCGTGCTCGTGCCGTGGTCTTCGGGCCCTTGGCTGGTCTTTACGCTTTTGCTCACGGGTTTTTGCACGCTTGGTTCATTCACGCTGATGATTCGCTGGCAGCCCTCGATTTCCGCCACCGAGGCAGGACTGCTTTACTGCACAGAACCGATCTTCACCTCCGTGATGGCGCTCTTTTTGCCGGCGCTGTTTTCAGTTTGGGCCGGGTTCAATTATGCGAATGAAACCCTGACGTGGCATCTGCTCGTGGGCGGCGGCTTGATCACAGGCGCCAATCTCTTGATTCAATTTCGCCCGCCGCGGCCTGCCGCCGCCAGCTGAGTCAGGGGGACGTCTTCGCGGTCGGGTGGCTGAACCGGCCGTTGCGCAGGAACGCGAGCACCTGTTCGCTGACGGCGGCACGCCAAAGCATCAGCGTATGGGAATAGGGCACGACCAGAAAGTCCTTCATGCCCTCCAGGCGCGCTGCTTTCACCGACACGGCGCCGTCGTGCGGCCGGTCGAGCACGTGGTTGAAAAGCGGGTTGATCTGCGATGAGCCGGCGATGATCCCAAGCTCGAAGTCGGCGGGTCCGAGTTGGTTGATAATGTTCCGCGTTCCCGTCCCGAGACGTTCGATGTTGGGACCGAGAGCCCAGTGCAGAAATGAGTGACGGGCTGCGGAATCCGCAGCGGCGCTGCCTTGGTTTGGCGGCCCAAGCATGACGACGCGACCGAGATTGGCGGGGCGACGATCGCGCAAGTAGAGACGCACAACGAGGCTGCCCATCGAATGTGTGACGAAATGCACCTTGGGCGCGCGGGCGACGTCGTGGATTCGCAATTGTTCCGGCAGCAATTCGAGCGCGATCCGTTCGATGGGCATGTCGCGCGAGGGGTAGGAAAGATTGATCGTGCGATAGCCCGCAGCCTCGAGATTTCCGGCCAGCCGATTCATCGTCCAACTGGAGACGGCAATGCCGTGCAACAGGACGACGCATTCGCGTTCGTCGGCGGGCGTCGAAACGGCCGCAGGCAAGCCAAGCGAGAGCGCGAAAAGGAGGGTGAGCAGTCGGCGCATGGAAATCAGTTGGCCAGAACTTCGGGCGGTGGCCGGAGGATCGAGGTGATTGCCCGCCACGTCACGGCGCCGAGGACGATGGCGCCGCCGAACAACGCGAGCGGAGTGGGTGTCTCTCCGATGACCAGCATCACCCAGAGGGGATTGAGGATGGGCTCGATTACCGGAATGAGCACACCTTCGAGTGCGGTTACATGCCGGATGGCGCGCGCGTAAAGCAAGTAGGCAAAGCCCAGTTGCACGACGCCGAGCAACAGCAGGGCGACGATGCTGCCGCCGTCGGGGAAGGGAGCGCCGATCATCGATGGCAGGCCGATGAAGAAGGCGATGAAGTTGCCCAAGATGATCGAGCCGAGCGGCGCCCCGTCCTTCTGCATGCGGAGAAGCACGATCATGAAGGCGAAACTGATGCCGCTGGCGATCGCCAGCAGGATGCCCGTCAGGTCGTTGAGCCGCAGGCCGTCATAGAAAAAAATTGCCATGCCGACAAAGACGACGGCCATGGTGACCCAGTCTGCGCGGCGCGGCCGCTCCTTGAGCAACCACGCCCCGAGCAATGCGACGTAGACCGGAGCCGTGTATTGCAACAAGATCGCGTTGGCCGCCGTGGTGAGCTTGGTGGCGGCGGCGAAAAGCACCGTGCACCCCGTGTAAGCAATGGCCGTCGCGACGGGGAGCACCCCCCATTTGAATTTCAACGAGCGCCCCGTCACGAGCAGGAGAAAGATCGCGGCGATCAGCCCGCGGCCGCCGCCAACCGCAAACGGTGGCCAATCGACGGACTTCAATAACACCCCACCCAGACTCCAGCAGAGGGCTGCGCCCAGGAGGAGGGCAACGGACTTGGTGTGGTCAGGATTGCGCACGGGCCGATTACAGGTGGCGCATTTGGCGCCCGTTGGGAATCAGAAAGCGGATCGGGCACCGGACCGCCCGTCCGGGACGGTGGGCGTGGTTCAGTTGCCGCTGGGTCGCGCTGCCTCAGCGAGCGCTTCGAGGACGGTTCCGCCGGTTAACAACTCCGGCAACACCACCGGCTCTTTCTTCCCCGGAGCGTAGATCAAGTTGAAGGGCACCGCCGAGCGGTTCCAGCGTGCAAGTTCGGCGGTGATCAGCGGATCGCGATTGGTCCAGTCGCCCTTGAGGAGCACCACCTTCTTCCGCGCAAATTCCGCCAGCACTTCGGCGGACGTGAAAACTGTCGCCTTGTTGGTCTGGCAGGTGGCGCACCAGCGGGTGGTGAAGTCGACGTAGACGAACCTGCCCCCGGCTTGCGCGGCGGCGATGGCCTCCGGGCTCCACTTTTCCCAGACGACTTGGTAGCCCGCTTGCTCGCCGGGCGCAGGTGCGGCGTTGGCGTCCTTGGGCCAACCGAGCCACAAGCCACCGACGAGCAGGGCGGAGGCAAAGACGCGGCCCAGCATTTGGCGCGTCGGCTTGCCGTGGGCTTGACCGAAGCGCCCGTAGGCCCACGCGGCCATGCTGATCACGACAAAGGAAAACGCGATCAGGAGCAGGGCGTTGTCATCGGCTGCGGTTTGGGCCGCCAGCACCCACAGCAACCAGGCCACCGTGGCGTAAAGGGGGAACGCCATGAATTGCTTGAACGTTTCCATCCACGCGCCGGGACGCGGCAGCAACTTGATCGCCCGCGGGAAAATCGAAAGCAGCAGATACGGCGCGGCGAGGCCGATCGCGATGGCTGTGAATACCAGCATGGACTCGATGGCGGAGAGCGTGAGCGCGGCTCCCAGAGCGGGTGCCAGAAACGGGGCGCTGCACGGCGTGGCGACCAGCGTGGCCAACATGCCGGTGAAAAATGAACCGGAGAGACCGTCCTTGGTTTGCAGGGACGCGCCCGCACCAGTCGCCGAGAGCCCGACTTCAAAAAGCCCGCTGAGATTCAGCGCGAAGACCAACAGGAAGGCCGCCATGGCGAAGACAAAGGCGGGCGACTGCAACTGGAAGCCCCAGCCGAGCTGGGCTCCGCCGGCGCGGAGCACGAGCAGCAACCCAGCGAGCGCCCAGAACGAGGCGAGCACACCCGCAGTGAAGACGAGGCCGTGTTGGATCACCTTTGACCGGTCGCTGCCGGATTGATTGACGAAGCCCATGATCTTGATGCCCAGCACGGGGAAGACACAGGGCATGAGATTAAGCACCAGGCCGCCCAGGAGCGCGAGGAGCAGCGTGCCGACGAGCGTAGACTCAGAGGGCATTGCCCCCGAATTTTTCGCCGAACCGCCGGAAGTGGTGGGGTTTGCTTCGGCCGCTTTCGCGGGGTCGCCGCTGGCCTTGATGGGTTCGCGCACGACGAAGGGTTCGTCGATCAAGAGCGCGTTGGATTCGTGCACTGAAAATCTCTGCTTCGAAATCAGCACTCCCTTGAGCCCGAACGCGTCGGCTTGGGCTTCGCTCGCCGCGACCATCTCGATCACGCAGGAACCGTTCTCCTCGCGCACGACTTGGGGTGCGGCGTAGTCGACCACGGCATTTTCGTCGAAGTAGTGCAACCCGGCGGGATTGCCGAAATCGCGTGGGTCGCGCGGCGTGACGCGCAGGGTGATTTTCCTTCCGTCGCGCTGGGCGGTGAACGCCCAGGCCTTGGATTTCGTGGGCAGGTCGCGGAAGGAGTTGTTGAAGAGCCGCGCGACCGTCATGTCGGGACCGGGTTTTTCAAGGCTGACCGGACGGGTGAATTCCAACTGCGCGTCGCCGGGCATGCAGGAGTCCTTGCACATGAGCCATTCGACGAAGGCCTTCAAGGTCACGCTCGTGCCCGGCTGGAGATTCGCGGGAGGCGTGATCTGCACAAAGAGGAAGATTTTGTTTTCGTAGCCGTTGCCGGTTACCGTGCCCTTGGAGTCTTTCACCACCGCGGGTGCGGGCCAGACGATTGGCCCGGCGGTGAAGCCTTCGGGCAGCGTCCACGCAATCGTCGTCGGGTAACCGGTGCCGGGATTGATCCAATAGCTGTGCCAGTGCGCGTCGTGGTCCATTTGCAGGGCGACCCAAAAGGGCCGGCCGGGCTGGATGGAGTTGTCGTGGGCCACGAGTTCGACCCGCACGGCGCCGCTCTTCACCCAGTTGGACTTCGCCTGGGCGACGGCGAGAACGGAGAAGAACGACAGTGCACTCAGCAGGGCGTGGAGCGGACGAAAAAGCTTCATTGGAGGTGAGGGTAGCTGAATGCGGGTTTATTTCAAACGATCATCGGGCGAATCCATTAGACCCCTTCATTGCAGGATTCGCTAAAAAGCTTGGTCGAGTAGTAGCGCTCCGCCCGGTCGCAGAGGATGGTGACGACCCGCGCGCCGTGCGGTAGTTTGGCCGCAGTGCGCAGTGCGGCCACGACGTTGGCGCCGGACGACGTGCCCACGAGCAGGCCAAACTCTCGCGCCAGACGTCGCGTCATCGAGAGCGCGTCGGCTGATGAAACTTTTTCGGGCCAATCGATCTTCACGCCCTGCAGCAGGGGTGGCATGTAGCCGCCGGCCACGCCCTCGATGCTGTGGCAACAGGGTGATTCACCGGAGAGCATGGCGGCTTCGGCTGGCTCCATCGCCACGATGCGAATGTCCGGATGTGCCGCGCGCAGCGCACGACTGGTGCCGTTGAGGGTGCCGCCCGTGCCGTAGCCACTGACGAAGGAGCCGATGGGTCCGGGCAACTGTTCGAGAATCTCTCGCCCCGTGTGGTCCACGTGGTCTTGCGCGTTGAGTGGATTGGCAAACTGTCGCGGCAGAAAGATGCGCGAATCGGCGGCGGCCATGGCCTCTGACATTTCAATGCCGGTGATGTAACCGCGATCAGCCTTGAAGAGATGCAACTCCGCGCCGAAGTGCCGCATCAGGTGGCGGCGTTCCACGCTGGCGGTGTCCGACATCAAGACCCGCACGCGGTGGCCGAGCGCCGTGCCGACCATCGCAAGGGCGATGCCTGTGTTGCCGCTGGTGCATTCCAAAATGATCGAGTCCGGACGCAGGAGTCCGCGCTCGCGGGCATCGAGCAAGATGCAGGCGGCGAGCCGGTCCTTGATCGAACCGCTGGGGTTCATGAATTCGGCCTTGGCATGAATCGTTACGCCCTCTTCGCGAAAATGCAGCGCGACCAGCTGCGTGCGACCGATCAACGCCAGGAGCGGAGGCAGATTGGTCAGCGGGGCGGAAGGAGCGGAGGAATTCATCGCGCGAGCCGCGAGCCTAGCAGAATCGGGGCCCGTCCGCCATAGGCTGTTGGAACTAAGCCGTAACGATTCAGTCGGGTTAACCACGAAATATTCGAAGCACACGAAATGATGATCTTGTGGTTCGAGGTGGAACGCGTTGACCCCAACGCGTTGGGCTCGCTCCGCAAAGCGCGTTGGGTCAACACGCTCCACCCGAAGATCCGTTTTTCGTGTGTTTTGTGTATTTCGTGGCGACCTCCCATTGCATGGATTTTGGTCAAGCAGGCGTCGCCGGACGGTTTTGTTGGAGCGTGATGAGGGAGAACAGAATCACCCAAAAACAGTTCACAAGCGTGTTGAGCGGCAATTGCAGGGCGAGGGGCAGGGCGTAGATGAGGCACACGGTTGGCACCCAAACGCCCCACACGGCGATCATCACGGGCAACACGCGCCGGTAATACCAGCGCGACGCGCGCAAATCGGCCAGCGGCGCGACCCAGCGGAAACCTGCGTCCTTCCACGCGTAAAGCATGAGGCCGTAGGGCGCGGCGATGAAGGGATTATAGATCAACTGATCGACCAGCATTTTCTTGGTGATCGTCAGCCAATCGGCCTGATTGCCGAACAGCAGAGCCTGCATGCGGTAAAGGAGGTCGATTTCGATGCCCTTGTAGCCCCAAAAGACGACGAAGAAGATGAGGTGCGGCCACGGATGAAGCGCCGACGTGCGGGGATGGAACCGCAAGTAGAGAAACGGAATCAATCCGGCAAAGAACGCGGTCGCCAGCGCCGAGAAAAGGAACCCGCCGCGCGTGCGGAATCCCGCGAAAGTCTCCAGCGCGGCATGAACCGGTGGACTGAAATAATAGGCAGTCACCACGGCAGCGGCTGTTGTGATCAGCACCATGCCGGGCAACGCGGTGGCGCGGGCGCTGTGCAGACCGACGCGCCACGGAGCTTCTTCGACAACGGATTCCGGGTGGGACATGAAGGGCCGAACTGAAGCGTTTGGCTTGAGCGGAGCGAGCGCGAATCAGCAGCCCTGCCGGTTTCGCGGATTCCGCGGGAATCTAGTATTACTTTGTGATGTTCCTCGCAAAAAAGGAGCGACTCCGATTGTAACCTATTAGGTTACACTCACTGTGGGAATCAGCG
This sequence comes from uncultured Opitutaceae bacterium, assembly GCA_947085115.1. GTDB lineage: Bacteria > Verrucomicrobiota > Verrucomicrobiia > Opitutales > Opitutaceae > Didemnitutus. The sequence goes on from CAMTVF010000071.1 coordinate 9,581, forward strand.
AAATCCTGACAGTGAATCTCACAGAGTAACGCTAGCCCAGCGCGGCCGCGAGAGCGGCGATGATCTCGTTTGCCGGCTCAGCCCCGACCGAGAGGCGAATCAGTTCTGGCGGGATGCCAGCCTCGGCCAGGTCCGTGCTTGTGCTGCGGTGCGGCAACAAATCGTAATGCGCGAGGTAGAGATACGGGCAGAGCAACGTCGTCGCCATGCCGAAGCTCGGCCCCTTGGGCAGCGCGACGCGGTCGTAGAAGGGTGCGAGCGGCCCCTTGAGCGCAAACGACACCACCGCACCCACCGCATCGGGCGTGCATGCGATCTGTCGATAGTTGCCGACCGTCGCGCTTTGCAGCGACCACCAGACGCGATCGATCGCCGGATGCTGTTCCAGAAAGGCCACGACCTGCGGGGTATTCTCGTTGATGCGCTCAACGACATCTTCGGCTGAACTGATCTCCGCAGCCAGCCGGGCCAAATCGCGCGCATAGGGTGCGTCGATGAGGGTCGGCAGGAGTGACTCCAATTGCGCAGCATCGGTCCCGGCGGGATTGACCACCGCCACGCCCGCCATCACATCGCCCGCGTGCGACACATACTTGGTGAGACTGCACGCCACAATGTCGGCATGGGGCAGCACATTGACATTCAGTGGTGACGCGATTGACGGATCGCAGATTACGCGCACGCCGTGGCGTCGGGCCAAGTTGGCGACGGCCGCGAGGTCGGCGCTTTGCAGCAGCGGATTGGTCGGCGCCTCGGTGACGAGCCCGGCGAGGCGCTTTCCGTGGGCGGCGAACAAAGACTCGAGCGCGGTGAGGTCCGTGACGTCGGGTTGCACGAAATAGTCGCGCACAGGATTCGGCGCAAATTTTTTCAACAACGCGATCGTATCGAGGTAGAGCCAGCCCAGTTGGACCCACGCCGTGCGGCCACGCGCAGCTTGCATTTCGCTGATGCTTCGAAACGCGGCCTGCATCGCACTCATGCCGCTCGACGCGAGGTGGATGTGCTGAGGCGCAACGGGAAAATGGCGACCGAGCACGCGGCGCACCTCGGCCGTGGCATCGCCGGCAAAAACGGATTCGGGCAAACTGGACGCACGTCGGCCGAGCCGCACCAGTGCATCCTCCGCGCCGCGCGAACTCAGCAACCCGCCGCGGTGTTGCAGCCAGAGTTTGGCCTGTGTGACTAGGGTTGTGTCAGCGGCATGAATCACGGCATCCACCCCATCGAGTGTGACGGCGCGTCCCGTGTTGAGATAGCGCACCAATTCCCTCGCGGTTCGGGCTGTAAGCACGGGCCAGAGATGTTCGCCGCGCTCCGCGTGCGCAGCGGTCAGGACTTGCGTCAGCTCGGCAACGAAGGGATGCACGGCGAACCGCGGATAGCCTGCCGTCATCGCATTGATCACCGCCGGGTCGCGTTCCTCGTAGCCGATCACATCCGCCATCGTCGGCAGGCTGCACGAGACGGAGTGCGGCGAGCCGGGGATCGGATGCCCGAGAGGCGGTGAAAAAACGGCCGACATGGGTCTATTGGTTCCGGGGCTGAACCGATGAGCAACGCCGGGTCGCGTCACCTGAAGTGTTTCCACGTCATATCGCGAGCGGCCGGAACGTTCCATGAAAGGCTGAAAACACAGCGACCGGCCCGTCCATGGCGAGCTCCGGCGAGACGTCGTCGGAGTCCGGCGGACGAAGACGGAAGCCTGTCGCGACGTGGCTCACCGGGCGAAACCCGGGCTCGGCGGAGAGTCTGAAAATCGGGTTCCGGCTGGCGGAACCAACCCCCCAGACGGATCCATTCAATTGAACCACGAATGAACACGAAGAGACACGAATGAAAAAACCGGGCTGCAGGCACCGGTTTTGATGCCGCCAAGAAGTGAATGATTTTTTATTTCCACGCCTTTTCCCCGGCCTCTTCCGAATTGGTGTTCATTCGTGTCCATTCGTGGTTTCCTGCTGCATGGTTTTGGCTCAGGCTGACTCCGTCCGACTTTCCCTTTGGCCAGCCGGATGGCGGCTTGCCAGCCAGCCGAATCCGGCTATTTCGTATGGCATGAAGATGACTTTGGATATTGACGCCAAGAAGGTGGCGGAGGCCATGGCCGAATATGGCGTGGAGACCAAGACCGAGGTCATTGACCTGGCGTTGCGGGAACTGCTGCGGAAAAAAGCGGTGGAGCGGCTGCTGGGCTCATTCGGCAAACTGCCCCATCTGCCGACAAACGAGGAACTGGAGCGCCCCGAAAAAAAGCGCCTCGCGCATGCGCGCCGTCGTTGACACGTCCCTTTGGATCGACGCCTGGCGTGGCGACGTCAGCGACGCGGAGAAGCGGCGCATCGGCGACCTTTGGCGGCATGCCGGCGTGGTGTTGCCCCAATTGGTTTGGCTGGAACTGCAGGTCGGGCTGCGCAGCTCCGCCGAGCGCGAGTATCTGGCCGATTTGCGCGCCGTCAGCCAGTGGGAGCCATTGACCGAGACGGACGGCCTCGAAGCGGAGCGGCTCGCGGCGCTCTTGCGCGGCAAGGGCGTCGCGCTGCCGGCCGGCGATTTGCTGATTCTGACCGTCGCCCACCGATTGGGCCTGCCGCTGCTGCACCACGACGAGGATTTTACCCGGGTGCTGAAACTGCCGGATTTTGCGCCGCTCCGGGGCGGGTAAGGTAACGGGCGGGGAAAGGGGGCCTCGGTGAGTCGTGGTTCGTGGAACGGGACGGTTCATCGCGTCGCAGTCCGCAGGACATGGACGGAGCTCGACGGAGGGACCGAAAATCAGGTTCCGGTGGATGGACCCAACCCCCAAGCCATCTCTGGCGGCTTCAACCGAAAGACTTGGAGCCTTGTATCTTTCCCCGGGCGCGCCCCGCAAAAACCGCCGGATCACGCCACGCGCGGCTTGCAGCGCCGCACCATGCGGGCACACTTGGGTGCGTTCCCTTTCCTCCACCCCGCCCGCCCATGCCCAAAGCCATCGTCATCTCCATCCTCAACATGAAAGGCGGCGTCGGCAAGACGACCGTCGCCGTCAACCTCGCCGCCAATCTCGCCCGTGAACACGGCAAGAAAGTCCTCCTCGTTGACCTCGACCCGCAGACCAACGCCTCGCTCTCGCTCATGTCCGAAAAGGCCTGGGCCGGCTGGGTCGCCACGCACGGCACCACCGCCGACATTTTCGAGGTCGGCGGGGCGGGCAAACGCGCCAAGGACGACCACCACAAATTCAAGGACTGCATCATCCCCGGCATCGTCCCCGAAATCCCGGGCCTCGATCTCATCCCGAGCCACCTCAAGCTCACCTTCCTCGACCTCGATCTCGCCGCCCGCCCCGGCCGCGAACGCCTCCTCGGGCGCAAGCTCGACCGCGTGCGCGGCGACTACGACGTGATCATCTGCGACTGCCCGCCCAACCTCCAGACCGCCACGCAAAACGCCCTCTACGCGAGCGACTGGTTCCTCGTGCCGATGCAACCCGACTTTCTCTCCTCCGTCGGTCTCGGCCTGCTGCTCGACCGGCTCAACTACCTGAAGTCCGAACTCGAATTCAAAATCAAATGCCTCGGCATCGTCTTCACCCGCGTGCGCCGCCATGTGGCGTTCCACCAGGAGACGATGGCGCGGCTCCCGGGCGAGAAGGCGTTCAGGAAACTGCACTTCTTCCAAACCGTGGTTCCCGAGAACATCGCCCTCGGCGAAGCCCCGATGAGCGCCAAGCCCATCGCGCTCTACGACGGGTCGGCCACGGGCGCCGAAGCCTTCCGCTCCCTCGCCGCCGAAGTCGTCGGCCGGTTGTGAGCGCCGCCGGTCGATCGGAAGGATGGCCGCCGCGAAGCCGCGCACTCTTCGTGCCAGCTACCCAAGGCACCCGGCCGGACGTTTATTGAGGTTCGCGAATTAGGCTGACGCACGAGGCGTGAGGATAGGGGCGGAGCGGCCCGCTCCGCCGCAGCGCACCGCCCGCGCTTTCGCACCGGTCGCCGGGCCGGTGCGCCCGTCAGGCTATTATCTTGGATTCCGCAGATGAATTGGGTCACTGGGCGCACGGAGTTGTTCACAGAGTTCACGGAGAGTGATTTGCCAATTCGCTTCTCCACCGGCGCCATTCACTCGGCAGGTGAACGCAGATAAGTGCTCGATTTTATTTCAAACCCCTGTGCGCCTCCGGTTTGGCTCGGTGCTCTCTGTGTCCAACTGCGTTTTCTAGGATTATACGAGTCTGAATAGTGCGCGTCGCAGTCCGCAGGACATGGACGGAACCCGACGGAGAGACCGAAAATCCGGTTCCGGTGGATGGACCGCAAATTCCAAGGCCATCTCTGTGTGATACCAGTTACCAATTGCCTTTCGACTGTAGCCAAGGCCCGCCAAAGGTGGAGCGTGTTGTCCCCAACACGCTTTCCGAAACGAATCAAACGCGTTGAGGACAACGCGTTCCACCTCGATCCCTGAGAGCATCATTTTTGCCGCGTTCTGCCGGCCAGTCCCGGCGAGCCGGGACCAAAGTCTCAAACCGGACGGCGACTGGTATGACTTCCACCGGAAGATCAACGCGATCAGCTGGGTGGAGTGAAACGTCCCGCCCACGGCCGACGACACGGAGGCTTGTCCGCCTATGGCGGGCTTCCCGCCTTTGGCGTATTGTCCCTTTCGGGAGGACCGGCTCCGTCCGGTCCGTCGGGCCTCGGTTCGGTCCGTGGTCGGGCGGGTATCCCTGGAGCCAGTCATGCACTTTTCCCCGTAGCCAGCGCGTTTGACGCGCCACGTTGCGAGGCGAGCTCGCAACCTACACGTCGCCTCCCCGAGGCTCATTTCTAAAAAGTTCATGATAGGCCCTGCCCCGCCGTGTCCGGGCGCCTGGATTCGGGCGCGGTGCGATTGAAGGCGTGACCTAAATTCAGGTGGTTTTGGTTGTCCGCACGCGCCGGGCTTTGAGGTATCACCAGCGCGGTGACGGGAGATTCCACACAACATATTCCTGCTGAACTCGCGCAGCACACGGTCGAGAGCCTTTACGCTGAACATGGAGCGCCGCGCCCGTGGACCTACTGGCTCGTCCTCGCCGGCGTGATCGGCGCCTTGGCGAGCCTGCCTCTGATCAAGGTCGATGTCTCGGTGCGCGCCGCCGGGCTGGTCCGGCCGACGACGGAGCGCGCCGAGCTGCGGCCGGCGGTATCGGGGCACATCGCCGAGGTATTGGTGCGCGACAACGACCGTGTGTCCGCCGGGCAGCCGCTGCTCGTGCTCCACTCGCGAGATCTCGACGAACGCCTGTCGCGCAATCAGGCGCAGCAGACCGAGCACGCCGCCCTCATCGCCGACCTGAATAATCTGACCACGGATTTCCCGGATAGAAACGGATCGGCCGCAACCCGACCCGATTTCACAGGAGGTCGCCAAGGAAACCAAGGGTCCGAACCGCCGCCTCATCCTTCGTTCGCTTCGTTACCTTCTGTGAAAATTGCAGTGGTCTTCCAGACGGCCGCTTTGCGCCAGGAGCACGCCCAGTTTCTCGCCCAGGCCGACTCCCACCGCCTGGCGGAAGCCAAGGCGCGCAGCGAACTCGCCCGCTACACCACGCTTGCCGGCAAAGGCATCGCCACCCAGCAGGAACTCGACAACGCGCGCTACGAGGTTGAACGGCTGCAGGCGGAGTTGCGATTGCTCGTCGAGCAGACACTCGCGCGCTGGCAGGCGCGCCTGCGCGACGAGCGGACCACGCAGGCCGGCCTGGAGTCGGAGGCGCAGCGCCTGCGGGAGGAGCAGGCGCTCCACACTGTGCGCGCCCCGGCCGACGGCGTGCTCGTGGGCTTCAGCGGCTGGAGCGCGGGCGGATTCATCGCCGCCGGGCAATCGCTCGGCGCCGTCTCGCCGGAGGACGCGTTGCAGGTGGAGGTCTATGTTTCGCCGCGCGACATCGGGCTGGTGCGGGTGGGGCAGACCGCCCGTCTGCAGGTGGATGCCTATCCCTACACGCAGTGGGGCACGCTCGACGGCACCGTCACCGCGATCAGCGGCGACCTGCTGGGCGGCGTTGTCCCCAACGCCGCGAATGGGAACAGCGGTTCCAACCCTGCCGCCGGTTTCAAAGTCCTCGTCCGCCCCGCCGCCACCTATCTCGCCCTGCCCAACGGCCTGCGCGGCGACCTCAAGAAAGGCCTGACTCTCTCGGTCCGGTTCCTCGTCGCCCGCCGGAGCATGCTGCAAATCCTCTACCAAGATGTCAGCGCCTGGCTCGACCCCAAGGCGAATCCGACCTGAACGATGCCGACCTTCCGCCAACGTGACGTGACCGACTGCGGCGCAACCCTAAACTCTTTCCCCGGCAAGCCCGCCGGAAAAAAACAAACAACACAGACAAAGGGGAAAATCAATGGTGCCCAAATTTCAAACATTACTTGTATGCATATTTTTCCCAACCTGCGCGATGCAGGCCGAGATCGTCGTCGGCAGACCGCACCAGCACACCGAAAACTCGGGCTCATCCAGCAAACCGCCACTATGGCAGGCAGCGATCAAGAGCACGAAGGCAAATAGCCACTACATCGCCGGACGCATCGAGACCGAAATGAGCGTCTTCAACGGAGACGGGAAATTGCTGGGCGTGGTCAGCGAAGTGGAACGTCTCGAATTGGGGCAGGGAAAGCCGCGGTGGAAAACGGAGTCTAAAAAGCAGACCGGCAGTCCTGGAATGACAATCAAGGCTGATTTTGGCCTTCAGGCCGACCCCGGCAGCGCGCTCGACGGCTACGACGAATGGCATCTGCGGGGAAAGGATCAGCTGGATGGCAGCCCTGTCGAGATTTGGGAGGGGATATCGAGGGAGAATCCAAAGAACAAGGTGATCGCATATATCGACTTGAAAACCGAACTCCCAAGGAAGACGGAGAGCACTATGCCGTTCACTACTCCCGTCGGCTCCATACTGGTCAACGCGACACTGACCTACGCATGGACGGCTGATCGCGTTTGGCTGCCATCACAAATTGTCATGGATCAAAAGGGCCGACTGTTTTTCATTAAAAGGCATCTGCATATGATCAAAGACTACAAGGAGTGGCGACCCAGATTAGAAAATAATTCCGTTCGCGGCGACGCGGACGGCCAACAACAACAACAAAACGGAACATGAAAAACATAGTCAAAAGTGAATCCTACAATCCTACGGATCTCGAAAAGAGACTGCAGTCCTATGAAGTAGAGGAACTCGACTCCCGCCTAGAGATGTATTCTTCTTGGTGCATCAGTGAGTGCGGAACAGAAAAACCAACAAAGTGACACAATATGCAGGGGATGAGCTTTCCAGTAAAAGCCATCCCCTGCTTCACTATTATAAATCGCGATGGCGACGATCTGTTCATCGTGGTGTATGCGCAGATTGTGGCACTCCAAACAGCATTGATCACCAAGAGAGTGGAATTGGCCTCCTGAATCTTTTGCAGATTTTCCGCACCTGCCATGCTGCCACAACTTATAGACGGAATTCGCATCTCGCCATTTCAAAACGGCAGAGAATCGCCGCCACCTATCTCGCCCTGCCCAACGGCCTGCGCGGCGACCTCAAGAAAGGCCTGACTCTCTCGGTCCGGTTCCTCGTCGCCCGCCGGAGCATGCTGCAAATCCTCTACCAAGATGTCAGCGCCTGGCTCAACCCGGACGACAACCGCAGCGCCCAGCCCTGAACTCTTAAATCACTTTCCCAGGCAATTCTGCCGGGGAGAATCAAAACCAAACAAAGACCAAGGAAAACAAAAACATGAAAATATTGAATGATCAGGAATTAGTCGCGGTAAGCGGTGGAACAGTCAG
>CAMTVF010000072.1:0-5700 GCA_947085115.1 uncultured Opitutaceae bacterium
ACGGGCCTCTCCGCCGCCGAGTTGCAGCGCCGCCGCGAGAAATACGGCCCGAACCGCCTCACCCAGCGCCGGGGCAGGAGCGAGTTGCTCCGCTTCATCCTGCAATTCCATCAGCCGCTCATCTATCTGCTGCTGGCGGCCTGCGTCATCACCGCCGCGCTCGGCAAATGGGTGGACTCCGCCGTCATCTTCGGCGTCGTCCTGGTCAATGCCATCGTGGGCTACTTGCAGGAAGCCAAGGCCGAGAAGGCCATCGAGGCCCTCGCCCGCATGGTCACCACCGAGGCCACCGTGCGGCGCGATGGCGTCAAACGGCGCGTGTCTTCCGAAGACCTCGTGCCGGGCGACGTGGTGTTGTTGCAGTCCGGCGACAAAGTGCCCGCCGACCTCCGGCTGTTCCACGTGCGCAACCTGCAGGTGGACGAATCCGCGCTCACCGGCGAATCCGTGCCCGTGGAAAAGCACGCCGACCCGCTCGCGGCTGACACCATCCTGGCCGAGCGCAAGAACCTGGCCTATGCCGGCACGCTGGTCACCTACGGCCAGGCCGAGGGCGCGGTGTGGGCCATCGCCGACCAGACCGAAACCGGCCGCATCGCCACGCTGATTGCCGACGTGCATGACCTGGTCACGCCGCTGACGCGGAAGATCGCCCAGTTCAGCAAAGTGCTGATGATTGCGATTCTGGCGCTGGCGGCGGTGACCTTTGCCGTGGGCGTCGCGCGCGGGGAATCGCTGGTGCAGGTGTTCATGGCGGCTGTGGCGCTGGCGGTGGGGGCGATCCCCGAGGGCCTGCCCGCCGCCGTCACCATCGTGCTGGCCGTCGGCGTCGCCCGCATGGCCCGCCGCCGCGCCATCATCCGCAAGCTGCCCGCCGTGGAAACGCTCGGCAGCACCACGGTGATCTGCTCCGACAAAACCGGCACGCTCACCGAGAACAAGATGACCGTGCAGCAGATTTTCGCCGGTGGCCAGCTCCACGAAGTCACCGGCGGCGGTTATGAGGCCCGCGGTGAAATCCGCCGGCACGGCGAGCCGGTCTCCGTCGCCAGCAACGCCGCCTTGAATGAAACCCTCAAGACCGGCCTGCTCTGCAACGATTCGCTGCTCGTCGAGGCCGAAGGCCGGGTCAAAGTGCAGGGCGACCCCACCGAGGGCGCGCTGATTGCCGCCGCCCACAAGGGCGGCTGGACGGAAGCGAACACGCAGCGCAGCCATCCCCGGCTCGATGTCATCCCCTTTGAGTCCGAGCATCAATTCATGGCCACGCTGCACGCGGACGCCGAGCGCGCCGGCCAGATCCTTTGCCTGAAAGGCGCGGTGGAGCGGGTGTTGGAGCGGTGCGCCACCGCATTGGAAGCCGACGGCACCGAGACCGCGCTGGATGAGAAGACAATCCGCGCCGCCGCCGACGCCATGGCGGTGCGCGGCTTGCGCGTGCTGGCCTTCGCCCTGCGCCGCCTGCCGTCCGGAATCAGCCGGCTGGACCACTCCCACGTGGCCGGCCAGCTCACGTTCCTCGGTCTGCAGGGAATGATGGACCCGCCGCGCGCCGAGGCCATTGTCGCCGTCCGCCAATGCCAGACTGCCGGCATCCGCGTGAAAATGATTACCGGCGACCACGCGCTGACAGCCAAAGCCATTGCGCACCAGATCGGGCTGAATGGCGCGGCGGGCGCAGGCGGCGGGTTGCTGGCGGTCACGGGCGGGGATCTGGAAAAACTCTCCGATCAGGAACTCAGAGACGTGGCCGAGCGGGCCGTGGTGTTTGCCCGCGTCGCGCCCGAGCAGAAGCTGCGGCTGGTCCAGGCGCTCCAGGCGCGCGGCCATGTCGTGGCCATGACCGGTGATGGCGTCAACGACGCGCCCGCGCTCAAACAGGCCGACATCGGCGTGGCGATGGGCATCGCGGGCACCGACGTGGCCAAGGGTGCCGCCGACATGCTGCTGACCGACGACAACTTCGCCACCATCGCGGCCGCCGTCGAGGAAGGCCGCAGCGTGTTCGACAACCTCACCAAGTTCATCCTCTGGACGCTCCCGACCAACTTCGGCCAGGGGCTGATCATTCTGGCCGCGGTATTTGCCGGCGTCACGCTGCCCATTCTCCCGGTGCAACTGCTCTGGGTGAACATGACCACCGTCCTGCTGCTCGGCCTCATGCTCGTCTTCGAGCCGCGGGAACTGAATTTGATGCAACGGCCGCCGCGCGGCCCCAAGACGCCCATCATGACGTTCCCGATGATCCTGCGGATCGGTCTGGTTTCCGCCGTGATGCTGGCGGGCGCGTTCGGCCTGTTTGTCTGGGAACAGGCCGCTCACGGCGCGAGCGTCGCGGAGGCGCGGACCATTGCCGTGAACGTGGTCGTCATGGTGCTGGTGTTCTACCTGTTGAACTGCCGTTCGCTCACGCATTCGATGTTCGCCGTGGGGGTCTTTTCCAATCGATGGATCTTCGTCGGCATCGGTGCCATGATCGCGGCCCAACTGCTGTTCACCTACGCGCCGGTTATGAACCGCCTCTTCCACACCGCGCCGATCAGCGGCCTGGCCTGGCTGCACATTCTGGCGGTGGCGGTGGCTGGCTACGCATTGGTCGGGGTTGAAAAATGGGTCCGGCGCCGCTGGGCCGGGCCCCGTGCCGCCCAGGGGTCTTCCGACGATCCGAAATCTTCGGACGCCGGTCGCCCCAACGGAGCAAACCAGACGCCATGAAGACAGTGACCCCGCCTCATCCGGAACCAATTGATTTATGAACAACATCCCAAATCGAAACGTCCACTCCATGACTCCACAAATCCAATTCAAGGGCTTCACGGCCCGGCCCGCCTTGCGCACATGGCTTGAAGCCGGATTGCGCGACTTGCAGGAATTGACCGTCATCACGGCCGCCGACGTGCGGCTGGAACGCCGGGCGGGCGCCTCGCCCGCGATGCAGGCGTTTGTGCATCTCGCAGTATCCGGCCCCGACATCCACGCCACCGCGAGCGACCACACGTTCGAGGCCGTCTGGCTTAAGGTGATGAAGAACCTGAAAGGCCAGATCGCGCGGCGAAAGGCCAAGCTGCACGCCCGCCACAAGGGCACGCAACTGGTGCATGGTCCGGAAAACCGCCGGTCCCGCTCCACGGTTCAGAGGTGAACACGATCCATCAGCCGCGTCGCGGAAACGACGGATGAATCCAACCGGGAACAATTGGCAAAGCGACGCAGCCACGTCGTCGCCGGCACTCCATTCTTGCGTTGGCAGTCGAACGTTTCGGACATGAACGACGTGAGCAACCATGCGCAAAACGAGGATTGTGCCACGAGCATGTCCGTCTATGCGGGACGGCGAATCGCGCTGCTCACCCGGCACGGCAAGGAACGGGCGGTCGCCCCGGTGCTCGATGCCGCGCTGGGCTGTCGGGTGGAGCTGGTGGCGGGCTTCGACACCGATCAACTCGGCACCTTCACGCGGGACGTTCCGCGAGCCGGCACCCAGATTGAAACGGCGCGCCAAAAGGCACGCATCGGCATGCAGCTCGCCGGCCTGCCGCTCGGGCTGGCCAGCGAGGGATCGTTCGGTCCCGATCCGCTCATCGGACTGTCCTCATGGAATTTCGAGATGCTCGTTTTCCTCGACGAGGAGAATCGCCTGGAAATCGTGGGACAGGCCCAAGGCGCGACCAACTTCGCGCACCTGCTGACGGGGGACTGGGGTGCCGCCTCGGTGTTTGCCCAAAGGGCGGGATTTCCCGATCACCACCTGATCGCCCGTCCGGAGGGAGAAAGCGATGCGCGCATTCGCAAGGGGATCGACTCGTGGACTGAGTTCGAAGCCGGGTTTGCCACCGCGCGCAAGCTGGCAACCAACAGCCTGGTGTTTGTGGAAACCGACATGCGCGCCCATGCCAACCCCACGCGCATGGGCATGATCAGGCAGGCCGCCGAGCATCTGGTGAAAAAAATCCGCTCCCGGTGCCCGGCGTGCGACCTGCCAGGCTTCTGGATCATCGAGCGCGTCGCGGGTCTGCCATGCGCCGATTGCGGCGCGCCGACCAACGAGTTCCGCGCCGATGTGCATGGATGCCTGAAATGCGCGCACCGCGAGCATCGGGAGCGCGCCGGACCCCGCTTCGCCGATCCTGCGCATTGCCCTTTTTGCAACCCATGACCCGTGTGCCATCTGACGCTACAAAACAACCAAATCACGCAACCATTACATCTGATGCAAGACCCCAAAACCCTCTTTGATCATGTTGATCTGGGCATCACTGCATGGATGTCAAAATATGGCCTTTTGCTTCTGCGGCTGAGTGTCGGGATCGTGTTCTTCTGGTTCGGGATTCTGAAGTTTATTCCCGCCCTCAGTCCTGCGCAGGATCTCGCGATCCGCACCATTGACCTATTGAGTTTCGGGCTGGTTGCCGGCCATGTTTCAATTCACATGCTTGCTGCCTGGGAAGTGCTTATTGGCCTGGGCTTACTCACAGGGGTTTACATGCGGACCACACTCCTGCTGCTCTTCCTTCAAATGATAGGAACCATGACACCGGTTTTTCTTTTTCCTGCGGAAGTATTTTCAAAAATCCCCTATGCCCCTACCCTTGAAGGGCAATACATCATCAAAAACCTGGTGATCATCAGTGCCGCCATTGTGCTGGGCGCTACGGTGAGGAATGAAAAACGACGATGGTTGAGGAAAGGCAAGAGTATCGGTTCATCCCCAACCCGCACCCCTTAATCCCCTGAATGGGAGGCCTGTCCGGAAGAGGCTGCATTAATACTCTATTCGAGATTCCCGGCCAATCCACCTTCATATCAGCAATGACCTCCTTCTGCCAACGCATCGTTTCCGCCCGCTGGTTTCAACCGGTCATCATCACAGTGATTCTCACGGCGGGCCTGCTGGTGGGATTGGAGACATACCCCCAGTTGATCCAGCGCTACGGTGCGTGGTTCAAGCGCCTGGACCAGTTCATCCTGGCCATCTTCGTCGTTGAAATCGCACTCAAGCTGGGCGCGCACGGCCGGCAACCCTGGCGCTTTTTCAAAGACCCATGGAACGCCTTCGACTTCGTCATCGTCGCCGTTTGCCTGCTGCCGATCAACGGGCACTATCTGGCCGTGCTGCGCCTCGTGCGCATCCTGCGCGTGCTGCGCCTCGTGACGGCGCTGCCGCGATTGCAACTGCTGGTGGGCGCGTTGCTCAAAAGCATCCCCTCGATGGGCTACGTGGGCCTGCTGCTGTTCCTCCTGTTCTACATCTACGCGGTGACGGGCGTGTTCCTGTTCGGTGGCAATGACCCGATGCACTTCGGTTCGCTCCAGTCCGCCCTGCTCTCGCTGTTCCGCATCGTCACCCTCGAGGACTGGACCGACATCATGTATATCCAGATGCACGGCTCGGCCCACTACGCCATCGAGGGCTTTGCCGGCGCGACGCAATCCCGCGCGACGCCCGTGACCGCCGTGGTCTATTTTGTCTCGTTCGTGCTGCTGGGCACGATGGTCATGCTCAACCTCTTCATCGGCGTCATCATGAACGGCATGCACGAAGCCCAACGCGAGGATGAGGCCCGGGAGCGAAAGAAACACATGGAGCAATTGGGCCACGCCACGCTCGGGGATGAGATCAAACTCATCGAGCACGAGTTCGACGCCCTCAAGTCACGCCTGCAAACCTTGCGGTTGCAGGCCGAGTGCAAACCGAACGGC
>CAMTVF010000073.1:0-13736 GCA_947085115.1 uncultured Opitutaceae bacterium
GGTGCGATTCCCGCGGATTTGGCAGGGTGCGGCGCATTCCGGACGGCGGAATGAGAACCGCGCAGGAAGCGGACGCGCCCCTTCTGGTCCTCTTGAATTCGTTCGGGACAGCGGAATCGCGGCGGAGATGCGGGCCGTCGGCCCCATGTTGCGACAAACAAACAAATCTGTTGGCAAGGAATCACGGAATAATGAAAATTAATGACCAAAATAGATTTGTGACTTACGCCCTTCGGGCTGCGCGTCGCCCTTTACCTTCACTCGAAACTCAAACAATCAAAGAACTATCGGAATGAACCCGAATGATCCCAATACCCCCTACGCATTGATGGCCGAGATGGGCCATGTCCTGGCCAGTCAGCAACGGCTGCGCCTGATCCACCTGCTCTGCCAATGCGACCGCACCGTTGAGGAACTGGCGGAGGCAATGAAAGAACCGATGGCCAATGTCTCCCACCATCTTCAGTTGTTGAAAAAGGTGCGGCTGGTGACCACGCGGCGGATGGGCCGGCATATTGCCTACGGACTGGCCGATGAGACGGTGCGGAAGTTTTGGCCGCTCTATCGGGACTTCAGCACGGACCGTCTGGTGGAACTACAAATGTTGAAGGGAATACTGTCGGTTCAACGGGGCAAGCGCGGCGGAGTCGTCGAACGAAAGTCGCTGCTCGCGCTCCTGAAGAAAAATGCGGTCGTCCTGCTCGATGTCCGGCCGAAGGAAGAGTATGATGCGGGGCATCTTGCGGGCGCGATTTCGTTTCCGCTCGCCGAATTGATGCAGCGAATCAGGGAGCTTCCGAAGGACAAGACGGTGGTGCTCTATTGCCGCGGTCCTTACTGCCTGTTGGGCGACATGGCGCAGGAGCAGTTGGCCGCCCGAGCCATCAATGCGCTCCGGCTGGAGGACGGCATCGTCGATTGGATCAACGCGGGGCTGCCCGGCAAACGCTCTCGGGGTCACAAATCACTGGTGAACGAAAATTAGTCATGCATGCTCTCTCTCGTCGTCGCTTCCTGAAAATATCAGCAGGCTCTGTGGCCGCCCTCGGCGCGTCCGGAGTAATTGCCTCGGGATTCGCCCGGCGAGCGAGCCAGGCTGCGGAGAAAGGCACCCGCACGGTGCCGACCTACTGTAACGTCTGCTTCTGGAAATGCGGCGCGATCGCCACGGTGCGCGATGGCAAGATCTGGAAGATCGAGGGCAATCCGCTCGACCCCCTGAGCAACGGTCGGCTGTGCCCACGCGGCACCGGCGGCATCGGGGCGAACTATGATCCTGACCGACTCCGCACCCCGCTCATCCGCGTGAGCGCACGCGGAAAGGAGCAGTGGAAGGAAGTGACTTGGGACGAGGCTTTCGACTACATCGCCGAGCGCATGGGGAAGATCAAGGAGGAGCACGGGCCGGAGTCGGTCGCGCTGTTCAGCCACGGCATCGGCGGCACGTTTTTCAAGCACACGCTGAGGGCCTACGGCTCGGCGAACGGCGCGGCACCCTCCTTCGCGCAATGCCGCGGACCGCGCGACACCGGCTTCGAGCTGACCTTCGGCACCGGCCTCGGTTCGCCCGAGCCGACCGACATTGAGAACGCCCGCTGCATCGTGCTCATCGGATGCCATCTGGGCGAAAACATGCACAACACCCAGGTGCAGGAGTTCGCCGCCGCCGTGCAGCGGAAGGCCACCGTGATCGTCGCCGATCCGCGCTTCTCCGTCGCGGCGAGCAAGGCCAAACATTACCTCCCGGTAAAACCCGGCACCGACCTCGCCCTGCTGCTCGGCTGGATGAACGTCCTCGTCACGGAGAAACTTTACGACGTGGATTATGTCACCGAGCACGGGCACGGGTTTGACGAATTCTGCGAGGCCATCGCGACCTGCACGCCGGAATGGGCGGCTGCCGAGACGGGGCTGAACGTGGAGAGCATCCGCGAGACGGCGCGGGAAATGGCGCGCCACCGGCCCGCGACGCTTGTCCATCCCGGCCGCCGGGTGAACTGGTATGGCGACGACGCGCAACGCAGCCGCGCCATCGCCCTGCTCAACGCGCTGCTCGGCAGCTGGGGCCGCAAGGGCGGGTTCTACACACCCTCAATGATGCCCATACCCGACTATCCTTATCCGCCCTACCCGGAAACCAAGAGGCCGAAGGTGGATAACCCGGACAAGCGGTATCCGTTTGCCGGCGACTCCATCACCACGGGGATTCGCGAGGCCACGATCACGGGCAAGCCGTATCCGATCAAGGGCTGGTTTGTTTACGCCACCAATCTCATCCAGGCTCTGCCGAACCAGGAGGAGACGATCCGTGCGATCCAGAATCTCGACCTGATGGTGGTCATCGACGTGGCGGGAAGCGAAATCGCCGGCTGGGCGGACGTCGTCCTGCCCGAGGCGACCTATCTGGAGCGTTTCGAGGAGCTGCACATCGGCCCGTTCAAACAGCCGTTCGTGGGCATTCGCCAGCCCGTGGTCGAGCCGCCCCACGACCAGAAGCCCAACTGGTGGATCGCCAAGAGGCTCGCCGAAAAGCTCGGGCTTGGCGCCTACTACCCTTGGGAGGACGTCGAGGATTATCTCAAGTGGCGTGTCGAGGATGCCGGCCTGAGCTATGCCGAACTGAAGGAGAAGGGCATCCTTCTCGGCGAAAAGGAACCGCTCTATTTTGCGGACGGTGTGCCGGCTGAGTTCGACACGCCCTCCGGCAAGATCGAGTTCTACTCCGAGCAATTGGCCGAGGCCGGATTCGACCCCGTGCCACGCTATACGCCCCACGAGGAAGGCCCGCCGGGCTCGTTCCGCCTGCTTTTCGGGCGGGCGCCGGTGCACACCTTCGCCACCACGCAGACCAATCCCCTGCTGAGCGAGATGATGAAGGAAAACGAGCTCTGGCTGAACGCCGCCGTCGCGCGCCGGCTCAAGCTCAAGAGCGGCGACCGCGTGCGCCTGCGCAACCAGGACGGAATCACGAGCCATTCCATCAAGGTGAAGGCCACAAACCGCATCCGGACCGACTGCGTTTACATGGTGCATGGCTTCGGCCAGACGGCGAAGGGGCTGCCCAGCGCCGCCGGCAATGGCGCGAGCACCTCGCAGATGGTCACCCGCTACAAGGTGGACCCGCTGATGGGCGGCACCGCCGTGAACGTCAACTTCGTCACCCTCGAATCGGAGAGCTGAAAAATGCGTTACGCCATGGTCATCGATACCCGGCTCTGCGTCGGCTGCATGAATTGTGTGGTCGCCTGCAAAACCGAAAACAATGTCCCGGACGGTTTCTGCCGGGACTGGATCACCGAGACGGTGCGGGGCGAGTTTCCCGACGTCCGGCTCGAAATCCGCTCGGAGCGCTGCAACCATTGCGACAACCCGCCGTGCGTGAGCTGCTGCCCCACGGGAGCGAGCCACGTCCGCGAGGGCGGCTTTGTCATGGTGGAAAAAAACAAGTGCATCGGTTGCAAGGCCTGCCTGCTCGCGTGTCCGTATGATGCCCGCTTCACGCACCCCGATGGCTACGTGAGCAAGTGCACGTTCTGCATCCATCGCATCGCCGAAGGCCTTGATCCCGCGTGCGTCTCCGTGTGCCCGACCCACTGCATGTTCTTCGGCGATGTGGACGACCCGGCGAGCGGGGTGAGCAAGTTGCTGACCACCCGCCAACACCACACGCTGCTCCCCGAGGCCGGCTGCCGGCCGCATGTTTTCTTCCTCACTTAACCCGCTTTCGCCATGCCACTTGAATTTACCACAACCCGCGACAACCCCGGCATCGATCCCGTCCTCAACGCTTGGCTCGTGGCGGTGCCGATCGATCTGTTCGTCGTGGCGATCGCGGCGGGGCTTATGGTCCTCGCAGGTCTCCATCTACTGATCGTCCGCCCCACCAAGCCGCAACCGATGGCAACGTGCACCGTCGGGCCGATGCTCGGCGTTATTCTCCTCAGCGTGGGACTCACCGCGCTGTTCCTCAAACTCTCGCACAAGCTCTATGTGTGGCAGCTCTACCTTACCTTTGAACCGACCGCGCCGATCTCGTGGGGCTCCTACCTCATGCCTCTCTCCTACGGGGCGCTGTTGCTGAATCTCGTGGCGCACCTGCCCGTCACCCTCCCGCAGCTGGCAGAACGAATCCCGGTGCTGGCGCGGATCAGCGGGGTTATTTTCGCGCGGCCCTCGCGCGTGATAGCCCTTGGCGCGGTCAATCTGGGGCTCGGTTTCTCGCTTGGTATCTACACGGGGGTCATGTTGAGCACGCTGCACGCACGACCGTTGTGGAACTCGCCCCTGCTCGGGCCCATTTTCCTCATCTCGGGTCTGGCGGCGGCCGCTGCGGTGCTGCACGCGGTCCTCGTGGCGGTGGCAAGAAACGAGCGCCGCACGGCAAAGGGCAAATCATGGATCGACCGTCTCGCACGCTGGACCGGTGGGAGCAAACCCGATGCAGCCATCGCCCCGATGCTGCGCTGGGGCATCGTCGCGTTTCTCACACTCCAACTTGTGGTTATCGGCCTCTATTTCGTCGGGATGCTCTCGGCCCCCGACGTGAGCCAACGGGCGGTCACCCTGCTCCTCGCGGGGCCGCAGGCCCTGCTTTTCTGGGTGTTGGTCGTCGGGGTGGGCACCGTCGCCCCGCTCGCCATGCAGTTGCTCGAGATCGGACAGAAGATTCGCGCCACGATCATCCCGGCGCTGCTCGTGCTCATCGGAGCCTTCGCGCTGCGCTATGTCCTGGTGTTCGCCGGACAGGAAAGCCACTGGACGCGCGGCATCGCCGGCTTCTGATTTTGCGGAGAAGTCGGGGAAAAGAAAGACGACTTCGCCTCCGATGCCGGGAGCTGGTCCGTTGGCGGTCCGCCCGGCGGACAAGCGATGCGCGATGGCGCGGCTGGCGGCGGAAGAGCGGGTGACCAGCGCGCCGCCGATAGAAGCACTAATGCAAAAGCGGCGCAGCATTAGCAAAGTTCTATGAATCCAATTGTCCGCATGATACCTCGTCGGAGGCAATCCTGTTATCATAGACTAACAATCAAGCGATGGTATGAGTGTCTATGTGAGCATCAAGTTCAGTCACCTTCTGCCCGGGATGATCGAACAGTGCTTGCGTGCGCGCCCCGCGTATCCGACGCGGCGGTCCACTTCCCTGACACCTGCGGGCTCCAACATCGAAAGAACATGAAACTATCACTCACCAAGCTAGGCACGCTTGCCTGCTTCGCCGCCCTTGCGGTGGCGGTGCCGGCGCAGGCCGACATCCTGGAGGCAGACATGCAGAGTCTTCGCGTCCAGTTGCGCGGGCAACTGATGATCGAAAACACCGATTACGGCACCGGCACCGATCAACGGGGCGACCGCACGGATCTGCGGTTCGCGCGCTTCCGGCTCACCATTACCGGCATGAAGGATGACACCTACGGGTTCCTCATCAACACCACCAGCATCACAAGCGGGACCAAGACTGGGGTCACCGGCTACGGCGTGTCTGCTCAGGACACCGACTCGAACGACGGCAACATCCGCCTGCACGACGGCTACTTCATCGCCAACTATTACGACTGGCTGAACTTCAAGATCGGCCTGACGAAGAATCCGCTGACGCGTGGGAACCTCGACGGCTGCTTTGATCCGCTGACCATCGATCGCTCGGCGTTCATCTTCAGCGCCTATGGCACGGTGCCCGCCAAGGCCAGCCGCGACATCGGCGTCAACACCTGGGGCAAGCTGGCCGACGGGCGGGTTGTCTATCAGGCCGCCGTGTTCCAAGGCCGCGAGGGCTTCACCCGCACCACGAATCCGATGAATCAGTCCACGGTCGTCTCGAGCCAGACCCCGAGCGACAACTTCCTTTACGTCGGTCGCGTCCACTATTCCTTCTGGGACAAGGAAGACACGTCCGGCTATGAGGGATCGTATTTGGGCGACCTGAAGATCCTCACCTTCGGCGTGGGCGCGGCGCTTGAAAGGGCTGCCGTTTACAAGAACGTCACCTCAGCCGGCTTGGTGCAGAACAGCGAGACTGCGGACTACACGGCGTTCACCGCCGACATGCTCTTCGAATACCCGACCCCGAGCGGCACCTACACGGTCACGTCGGCCTACCTGAAGAACCACTTCGACGACGCGTATCTGACCAACCTCAATCCCGGTGACCGCAGCGCCAATATCGCCAGCGTCAACGGCCAGAAAGAAGGCTGGTATGTGCGCGCCGCCTACCTGCTGCCCCAGACGTTCGGCAAGGCGGGCAAGCTCCAGCCCTTCGCCTACTATGAGAACTGGGACTTCGCTGTCATCGCCGGAGTGACCGAACAGAACATCAAGCAGAAGGCTGTCGGTTTCAATTGGTTCATCACGGGCAACAACAACGTCCGTTTCACGGCGGAGTATCAGATCAACGAATTCGGAAAACCCACCGCACTCGCCAGTGGCACGGGTGTCAATCCGGCCGGTTTTACCGAGACGAAAACGATTCGCGCCCAGTTCCAAGTGGCCTTCTGAGCCAACCCTGCAAACCATCAACTCAACTGGAGTATCTACCATGATCAAAAAACTCATCCTCTCCCTCGTGATCCTCGCCTTCGGCCTCACCGCCACGATGGCGTCGGACGGCGCGCTGACCGGCAAGGTCGTCGCGATCGATGGAAATCAGGTTAAAATCGAAGCTGCGGGCGAACTGCCCTCGTGGGCCAGGAAAGGAGGGCACCTCCGCGCCGTCAATGAGGCCGGAAAGCTGGTCTTGCGTGGCGCAAAAATCACCGGCTCGGAAGGCCCCGTCATCATCCTCACCACGACCAAGGCGAACGAGCTGAAGGTCGGGGAAACGTTCACCTTGGGTAAGGGCAAAGCCTCCGCCGGTTGCTAGTCGCGCGCAGGTTTGCCTCTCTGGCAGCACCGTGGGGCGGGACCACCGGGTCCCGCCCCGCTTCAGTTCTACATCGTCGTCTTCGAGCCCTCGTGATCTAACGGACCGCCCCGCGGCCCCACGATCCCCCGGCCGATTAGGGTGCGCAAGGAAACGCACGCGCCTCCCGTATTTGGAAAGAAGACAATGCATGCACCCGTATTCCATTATCGCCATTTCCGCCCGCCCGCTGGTATCCCACCGGCGCGGCGGGTGCTTTTTTTCACCAGCCCCCTCCAAGAACAACTCGTGATACAATCGGTTTTCCCATGAACAACGACGCATTCCAGCCCGATCTCCCGCCGCCCGGCGCCTACCTGGACTTCAAGCTCCGTTACCCGGCCGTTGTCGAGGCCTACGAAAAACTCGGCAAGACCTGCCACTGGCAGGGACCGCTGGAGCCGAAAGTCCGCGAACTCGTGAAACTGGGCATCTCCCTCGGTGCCGGGCTCGAGGGCGCCGCGCGCGCCCATGTGAGGCTCGGCATCAAGGCCGGCGCCTCGCCCGACGAGATCCGCCACGCCGCGCTCCTCGCCACCACCACCCTCGGTTTCCCGAGCGCCATGCGCTCCATGTGCTGGATCGACGACGAGATCGACGGCGCGCGCGACTGACCGCCCCCGGCCATGCCACTCGACCAACACCAGCGCGCGATCGATTACCTGCGGATTTCCCTCACGGATGTCTGCAACCTCCGTTGCGTGTATTGCATGCCCGAGCACATGGCGTTCCGCCGGCCCGCGGAGTTGCTCAGCGATGCGGAGTTGTTCCGCCTCATCCCGCTCTTCGCACGGATCGGTTTTAAAAAAATCCGTTTCACCGGCGGCGAGCCCACCCTGCGCCGCGGTCTCGTCGGGCTCGTGCGCCACACCACGAACCAGCCGGGCATCCGGCAGGTCGGACTTACGACCAACGGCCTGCTGCTCGACCAGCTCGCGCAACCCCTCGCCGAGGCCGGCCTCGCCTCCGTCAACGTCTCCCTCGATACGCTCGACCCGACCCGCTTTCGCGAGCTCACGCGCTGGGGCAACGTCCGCGATGTCCTTGAGGGACTCTCCGCCGCCACGGCCGCCGGCCTGCGCGTCAAACTCAACGCCGTGCCGATCCGCGGTGTGAACGACACCGCCGACGCCGTCGCTCTCGCCCGGCTCACCCTGGAGCACGACTGGCAGGTGCGCTTCATCGAGATGATGCCCTTCGCGAACAACGCCGCGTTTCAGACCGGGCACATCGTGCGCGAAACCGAATTGCGTGCGCATCTTGAAACCGTGTTCGGTCCGCTCGAACCGCTGCACGAGGGCAGGCTCGATGGCGAAGCGCGGATGTTTCGTGTCCCGGGTTCACCCGGTGTGATCGGCTTTATCAGCCCGGTTTCAACCCCGTTCTGCGCCGCGTGCAATCGCGTGCGACTCACCGCCGATGGCCGGCTGCGGCTGTGTTTGCTGCGCGATGATGAGGGCGATGTGCGCGGCCTGCTGCGCCGCGGAGCCACCGATGAGGAGCTGGAGGTTGCCCTCCGCACCGCCATCCACCGCAAACCCTGGGGTCACGATCTGGCGGGCGATCTGATTCCCGCCAGCCGCGGCATGTCCGAAATCGGCGGCTGAGTTCAGTTGGCCGCGATGAGTTCACCCATGAAAATCACCGTCAAATTCTTCGCCCTCCTGCGGGAGCAGGCGGGCTGCCGCGAATTGACACTCGACACGACCGCGGCCACGCCGGTCGCGCTCTATGCAGAGCTGATGCAGACCTGCGGTCTCTCCGTGCCGTCGGGAATCCTGACCTTCGCCGTGAACGAGCGCTACGTGCCCGCCGCCACCCCGCTCGCGGCGGGAGACCGCGTGGTCTTTATTCCGCCGGTTGCCGGCGGCTGAGCCATGTTCGCCCTCACCGAACAACCGATCGATGCCGCCGCGTTGCGGGCGAGCCTGCAACGGCCCGAGGCCGGTGCGTTCGTCGTCTTTGAAGGCTGGGTGCGCAATCACCACCGCGGTCGCCCGGTCACGCGGCTCGACTACGAGGCTTTCGCGGAGATGGCGCAGAGCGAAGGCGAGGCGCTGGTCGCGGAGGTGGAGCACGGGTTTCCCGGCGTAAAAATCATTTGCGTGCACCGTTGCGGCGACCTCGCGCCCGGCGACGTCGCCGTGTGGATCGGCGCCACGAGCGCGCATCGCGACGATGCGTTTCGCGCCGCGCGTCTCGCCATCGAGGAGGTGAAACGCCGCCTGCCGGTGTGGAAAAAAGAATATCACCCCGGCGCGGAGCCCGTATGGGTGAACTGCACCGAGGACACCGGCGTGGCCCGCAACGCCGCAGCCTACAACGCCCGCCAGACTGCGCTGCCCGAGGTGGGCGAAGACGGGCAGAAGCGGCTCGCCCGCGCCAGCGTGCTCGTGGCCGGAGTCGGCGGATTGGGCTGCCCCGCCGCCCTGTATCTTGCCGGCGCGGGCATCGGACGACTCACGCTGGTTGACGGGGGAAAGGTCGAACTCTCAAACCTTCACCGCCAGGGGCTTTTCGAAATGGGTGATGTCGGGGCGCCGAAGGCCCCCCGGGCGGCGATGGCGTTGCGTGCACGCAATCCGCATGTCGTCGTCGAAGCGCTCTCTTCTGACATCACGGCGGTGAATGCGCGGGCTCTCGTGACCGGGCGCACCGTCGTGCTGGATTGCACCGACAATTTTGCGACGCGACTGCTGCTGCACGATGTCTGCCTCGAGTCGGGCGTGTCGCTGGTGCAGGCCGCGGTCCACCGGTGGGAAGGGGTGCTGAACGTCTTCACGCGCGGCGAGGGCGGATGTATTTACTGCACCGGCATGCCGCGGCGGCCCGCCGAACTGGACACCGTCGGCAATTGCTCGGGCGCCCCGGTCTTCGGCCCGGCGGTGGGGATGCTCGGTCTGCTGCAAGCCGCCGAGGCGATCAAGGTCGTGCTGGGCCGAAGCGGCGACGACGTCGCGACGCGCCACACGCTTTTGGTGGACGCGCTTTCGGCCGGGATCACCCGCATCGAGCGTCCGGCGCGGGCCGGCTGCCCGTATTGCAATCGGGCAGGGGAACGCGGGGGCGCGGCGGCCGCATTCGCAGACGTCGCGCCGCTGTGGATTGACGCGGACGACCTGCCCCGCCCGGGCCCGCAGCGACGGGTGGCGCTGGTGACGGCCGAAGAGCTCGCGGGCGTCGAGCTTCCTTCTGGTTTCCTGGCCCTGCATCCAGCGGACACGGAAGGCCTCGGCCAGCTCGCCGCACCCGCCGACCGGCCTCTGGTGCTGGCGTGTCCCTATGGGGTGCGGAGCGCGGCGGTGGCCCGGGCACTGCGCGCCGGTGGTGTCGCGCAGGTGTTTGCCTTGGCGGGCGGGTTGCCGCGCCGGGCGGTTGGGACGACCCGTCCACACGGCACGGAGAACGCGTCATGATGGCGGCCGCGCTGTTTTGCGTCGCGATTCTCTACGGCGCAGTCGGCCACGGCGGCGCGTCGGGTTATCTCGCGATCATGGCGCTCGCGGGTTTCGAGCCCGCCGTGATGAAGCCCACCGCGCTCGTGCTCAACATCGTGGTTTCCCTGGTCGGCACGGTGATGTTTTTCCGCGCCGGCCATTTCGCGTGGCGCCTGTTCTGGCCGTTTGCCGCCGCCTCGATCCCGTTCGCCTTCCTCGGTGGGACGCTGAACCTCGGCTCGCAGGAGTTCCGCCTGCTGGTCGCCTTCGCGCTCGCGTTCGCTGCGCTGCGGCTGTTCCTGCCCGCGCCGGCCAACGAGACGCCGGGCGATCCGCCGGTGTGGGCGATCGTGCTCGTGGGAACGACGATTGGTTTTGTGTCGGGACTCATCGGCGTGGGCGGCGGCATTTTCCTGACGCCGCTCCTGCTGTTGTGCAAATGGGCGACCCCGAAGACCGCCGCCGCCGTGTCGGCGCCTTTCATTTTTGTGAACTCGGCGGCCGGATTGCTCGGCAACGCGGGCTCGCTGCACCACCTCCCTCCCTCGTGGCCGTGGTGGGCGGCGGCGGCCCTGCTGGGCGGGTTGGTCGGCGCCCGGTGGGGCAGCCGGATCGCCCGTCCGGCGCACCTCCGCCCGGTCCTCGCGTCCGTGCTTGTGGTGGCCACGGCCAAACTGTTGTTCTCGTGACGCTCCCCCAACGATGACAACCGTCGCGCAACTCCTGCAACTCATCGACGAGAATGTCGGCGCGCTCCCGCCCCGGGCGGTGCCGTTGGAACAGGCGCACGGTTGCACGCTGGCCGAGACCATCACCGCCGATTCGGACCAGCCGGCGTTTGACCGCTCCGCGATCGACGGCTTTGCGCTTCCATCCGGGAGCCGGGCGGGAAATTTTCAATTGACGGGTGAGATTCTTCCCGGCGATCCCGCTCCCGGCCCGCCGCATGGCGCCCAGATTCTTCGCGTCTTCACGGGTTCCGCCGTGCCTGATGGCTGCGCGCTCGTGATGTTGGAGGACACGGAAACGGACGGCGCGCGGGTCGTGGTGCGCGCGGATGCATCGGAGCGTTTGATTCGCCGACGCGGCAGCTCGGTGCGGGCCGGCTCGGTGCTGTTGGAACGGGGTGCGACCCTTGGCGCGGGTGAGATCGCCGTGCTCGCCTCCGCAGGAGTGCGGGCTCCGCACGTCGTTCCGCCTGCGCGGGTGCTGCATGTCACCACGGGAAGGGAGGTCGTTTCGTTTGAAACGCAGCCCGAAGCCGGGCAGGTGCGCGACACGAACGGTCCGCTCATCGCCGCGCTGCTGCGCGAAGCGGGAGCAGTGGCACCGCCACGGCGTCATGTGGACGAGAGCGTCGGCGCGCTGGTGGAGGCCGTGCGCGGCACCGGGGATTTTGACGTGCTGCTCGTGTCCGGCGGGTCGAGCGTGGGGAAACACGACCGCACGAAGGAGGCGCTGGAAGCCATGGGCTTCGAGGTGTTGGTGCAACGGGTGAATTCCCGTCCCGGGAAACCCCTCGTGGTCGCCCGTCAAGGTGACCGGTGGGCGTTTGGTTTGCCGGGAAATCCCGTCGCGCACTTCGTGACTTTCCATGTGTTCGTGGCGCGGGCGCTGCGGCGGCTCGCCGGGCGCGCGCCGTTGGCTCCGGTGCTGGCGCGGCTCACGGCGTATCTGCCGGCGCCGGCCGATTCGCGGGAAACCTTCTGGCCGGCGCGCCTTTCGGCGGCACCGGGCGCATGGGAAGCGCAGCCGCTGCCCTGGCTCGACTCCGGCGACGTCAAGGCGTTGGGCGGCGTCAACGCGCTCATCCATGTGCCGGCCGGCGCACAGCCTGCCGCCGGCGGGCAGGTGCAAGTCGTCCGTTGCGGGGCCTCCGGCGGAACTTTTTTATGAAAAACCGATTCTCGCATCTCGATGATCACGGCGCGGCCCGCATGGTCAACGTGGCCGCCAAGCCGGTGCAATACCGCCGCGCGGTGGCGACTGGCGCATTGCGATGCGATCGCGCCACGCTCCGCGCGCTGAAGGCCAGCGCGCTGCCCAAGGGCGACGTGCTCGCCGTGGCCCGCGTCGCCGGCATCCAGGCCGCCAAACGCACGGCGGAGCTGATCCCGCTCTGCCACCCGCTGCCGTTGCATCAGGTGACGGTGGACTTTGCGGTGAAGGCCGGCCGCATCGACATCCGCGCCGAGGCGATCACGGAGGGCAAGACGGGCGTGGAGATGGAGGCGCTCACGGCGGTGGCGGTCGCCGCGCTGACGCTCTACGACATGATGAAGGCGGTCGACAAGGGCATGGTGATCGACGGCGTGAAACTCGACCTGAAGGAGAAGCGATGAAAGTCGGCCGCGTGACATTGAGCGACCGCGCCAGCGCGGGAATTTACCAGGACCTGAGCGGTCCCGAGATTGAGCGCGTGTTCCTCGCGGCGTGGGGCGGCCCTTGTGAGTTTGTCGTGCGCCTGCTGCCTGACGAGCAAGGGGAGATTGCCCGGGCGTTGTGCGAACTCTGCGACACGGCCGGCTGCGCCCTCGTCATCACCACGGGCGGAACCGG
Source organism: uncultured Opitutaceae bacterium (assembly GCA_947085115.1). Lineage (GTDB taxonomy): Bacteria > Verrucomicrobiota > Verrucomicrobiia > Opitutales > Opitutaceae > Didemnitutus. Next base: position 12,892 of record CAMTVF010000073.1, read on the forward strand.
CCCGATGCCGCGCGACGTGACCCCGGAGGCGACGCGCGCGGTGATCGGGAAGGAACTGCCGGGTTTCGGCGAGGCGATGCGGATGCACAGCTTTGCCACCGTGCCGACGGCCATCCTCTCCCGGGCCACGGCGGGAATTCGCGGACACACGCTGATCGTGAACCTGCCCGGCAACCCGCGCGCGATCGGCGAGTGCCTGCCGCCGCTCATCCCCGCGATCCGCGAAGCCCTGCGGCATTTGGAGGAATCACGATGATCCGGATCGAACACCTCTTCGTTTCCCCGGGGCACAATTTCTTCGGTCATCATGGCGGGCCGGCGGGCACGCACGAGATCGTCGAAGTGGACGCGATCGAGTGCGTCGCATCGCGGGGCATCCGGGGCGACCGGTATTTCGACCACCAGCCCGACTACAAGGGGCAGATCACGTTCTTCGCGATGGAGGTTTTCGACAGGCTGAGCCACGAGCTGAACCTGCCCGCCGTCCGGCCCGAGGCGACGCGCCGCAACGTGCTCACGCGCGGGGTGGATCTGAACGCGCTGGTCGGAATGGAATTCGAGATACAGGGCGTGCACTTCGCCGGGGTGGAGGAGTGCCGGCCGTGCTACTGGATGGATGGCGCGCTAGGTTCCGGCGCGGAAAATTGGATGAAAGGTCGCGGCGGACTGCGGGCCCGCATCCTCACCGACGGCGTGCTGCGCCGGGATCCGGCGACCCCCTGAATTTCGGGGCGCCTGTTCTCGTCGGCGGAAGATCGGCTCACATGGGTTCGACCACGGCTGTCTGATCAGACCCCATTGTTTCCCAGTTGAATGCCAATATCGCCATGGTTGTTCATGTATCA
>CAMTVF010000074.1:0-17048 GCA_947085115.1 uncultured Opitutaceae bacterium
CGTGGTTTTTCCGGACTCGGACTTCACGCCGATTTTCATGGCGTTGAAAATGTCCTCATCGGTGAACGAGGCCTGATAAGCCGCGTCGGTGAGGTCTTTGATTTTGAGTTTTTTGCCCATCTTGGTTTCTCCCTTGCCGTCCGCGCCGTGGCAGGACGAGCAATGGTTGTCCCAATTGGAGGCGGCGTCGGCGGCGAAAGAGCCCGTGGCGAAAGCCAGGGCGACACTAATGGCAATGAGGGTGCGATGGTTCATAAAATGGCGTGGTGGGGTGCAGTGACGATGCACGAAATGGCGCGGTCCCACTACGAGTGCATTGACCTTCACTGCGCATTTATTGCGCAAGCTTTCGGAAAAAGCGGAAGTGTCGCGCTGTTGGCGCAAGATACGCCGTGGACCAGTCAACTGTTGCGCAGTCAACAGCGCCGCTTTCCGGCATGATTGTCGGAGAAGGAAAATTATGAACACAGCGATGATTCGCGGCGGGCTGGCGCAAGGAGCGTTGGCGGCGTTGGTGTTAGCGGCGGGAATTATTTCCTCGGCTGAAATGGCGATCGTGGCCAAAACGCCGCCCGCCGTGCCAAACAGCGAATGCATGGACTGCCATGAGGCGGAATTCAAATCCCGCAAGCGAGGCGAGCCGAAGGAGTGGGTCGGGATTCGTCCCGATGCATTCGCTGCCTCCGCTCACGCCAGATTGAACTGCGTGGATTGCCACAACACGATCACGGAGCCGGAACACACGCCGAGGCTGCCGAAGGTGGACTGCGCCTCGTGCCACGGTCGGGCCGTTACGGAGTTTAGCGGCAGCATTCACGGACTGCCGCGTAACGGCAGTAAACCGCCAGCGGCGACCTGCGCGTCGTGTCACGGGAAAAACACCCACGAGCTGCTGCCGGCGAAGCATATCGACTCGCCGGTGTCGAAATTCAACCTACTCAACACCTGCGCGAAGTGCCACCAAGATGGGAAGGCCGCGACGGAGCTGGGCTTGAGACAATCGAACGCGATAAATGATTTCCGCGACAGCATCCATGGGCATGGCCTCTACAAGATGGGCCTCAAGGTTGCGCCCACATGCAACGACTGCCACGGCGTGCACGACATCAAGTCCGGCAAGGACCTGACCTCGCACACGCACAAGAGCCAGCTCTCCGCCACGTGCACGGCGTGCCATGTCGGCATCGAAAAGACGTTTGCGGCGAGCGTGCATGGTGCGGCGCTGTTGAAGGGCGATTCAAAGGCGCCCGTTTGCACCGACTGCCATTCGGCACACCAGATCGAGCGTCCCACAAATGCCCATTTCAAACTCACCAGCGACCAGAGCTGCGGCAAGTGCCACGACAAGCAACTGGCGAACTACCACCAGACCTACCACGGGAAGGCGATGGTGCTCAACCGCCCCGGCTCCGCCCCGGCGGTCGCAGCCTGCTACGACTGCCACGGCCACCACGAGGTTTTCGGAGGCGACGACGCCCGCTCCAAGCTGCACCGGTCGAACATCGTCAAGACCTGCGCCGAGTGCCACCCCGGGGCCAATCTCTCGTTCACCCAATACCAGGCGCACGCCGATCCCTACGACGCCGAGGGTTATCCGCTCCTGAACAAGGTGTTTCTGTTCATGACGACGCTGCTGCTCAGCGTGTTCGCCTTTTTCGGACTCCACACGCTCCTTTGGGTCACGCGGATGGTGATCAATTATCTGCGGGACCCCGTCGCGTTTCGCGCCGCGAAGGAAGCCGCGCATGCCGATGGCGTCACCTACCGGCGCTTCACACCGTTCGAGCGCTTCCTGCACATGCTCGTCGCCACGAGCTTCCTCATGCTGGTCATCACCGGCATGCCCCTGAAATTCTATGATGCCGCGTGGGCGAAGGTCTTGTTCAACCTGCTGGGAGGCCCGGAGTCTGCGCGCACGCTGCACCACCTCGCGGCCATCGTGACCTTCGGCTACTTCGCGCTGCACCTCGGGAGCCTGGCGTTGAGCGCGTGGCGCAATCGCGGCGCCGTGTTCAATCCGCAAAACGGCCGCTTCGAAATGCGTCATGTCTGGGGTGTGCTCTTCGGACCCGACTCGATGGTCCCGTCGCTTCAGGATCTGCGCGACATGATCGCCCACGTGAAGTGGTTCTTCGGCAAAGGCGAGAAACCGCAATGGGACCGCTGGACGTATTGGGAACGCTTTGACTACCTCGCCGTTTTCTGGGGCGTGGCCATGATCGGAGTCTCGGGGCTGGTGCTCTGGTTCCCGGTGTTTTTCACCAAGTTCATTCCCGGCTGGGGCATCAACATCGCGCACGTCATCCACTCCGACGAGGCGTTGCTGGCCGCGGGCTTCATCTTCACCTTCCATTTCTTCAACACGCATTTCCGGCTCGATCGTTTCCCGATGGACATGGTGATCTTCTCCGGACGCATCTCGAAGAACGAGATGATGAACGAACGCAAGAAGTGGTTTGTGCGCCTCGTCGCAACCGGGCGGCTCGAGCAACACCGAGTAGCGCACGACGATTGGGAGAGCCGGCGCACCCTCTACAAGGCGCTCGGCTTCGTCATGGTAGGCACCGGCCTCTTCCTCCTCGGGTTGATAATCTACGCGTTCCTCTCCCTCTTGGTGCATTAAGCGTCGGCGGTCTTGTGCGAGAAACGGTGGGGGTGCGTTGGACTGGCCCCACCGCACCGGACCGGAAGATTCGCCGATTGGGGTGCAGTAGCCTTATCCCATTTACCAATCACAGCCGTCCCATAGCGCGAGTGTCTTGGGGCGGAGCGGCTTGCTCCGCCGCGGCGCACCGAGCCGATGCGCCCTATCCAGCGCTCCGCGCCACTGTCTCAAAGCAGCCCGTGATTGGTGTTATAGGGTGAAGTAATTTGGCAAATAGGCCGTCGGTAACAGTAAATTGAGGCGTCAAAATGCCGAAGCTTCAGGATAGGGCCCGCAGGCAGGACGCTTTGAAAGCACTTGCCGGTGCCTACCCATATGACCCTTCAAGGCAAGTTTCTCACTTCGTTGATCGCCGGCATTGCCGTCGTCTACATCACGTCGCAAGTTGTCCAGCAGCGCGCCAGTAGGGCGACGCTCGATAAGATCACTGCAGTCACTCTCGCCAAGGAACAGGAGTCGCAGTGGCGTTGGGTGCATGCGATCCAGGGTGCCGCCGGGGCGGCGATGCTCAATTCGATGGCGGCCGGCGAAATGGATCAGGTGCGCGAGTTGCTGGCGCAACAGCGCGAGGTGAAGGGCGTGCAGGAGATTTCATTCTACAGCATCCGCGGCACCGTCGCCCTGTCTACGGACAAGGCTTTTCTGAAGAAGCCACTGCCGGATGAGCTGCGCGAAGCGCTGCTCAACGACACTGCGGATATCCAGCGGCAGACCGAGACCTCGTTCGAGATCTATCATCCGATGCCCGTGACAACGGGGTGCCTCGATTGCCACAGCAATTTCAAGGACCGCAAGGTCGGCGGGGTGATGGCCTACCGTTACAGCACCCAAACCTTGAAGGATGCGAAGGCCCAATGGGAGGGTGTTGCCACGACGTTGAGCGACCAGAACCTGCGGAGCGCAGCAGGAACAACAGTCGCATTGATCACTGTGCTCGGCGGGTTGATCTTTGTGCTCGTGCGCACGCAGGTCATCCGTCCGCTCGATCGGGTTACCAACCAACTCGGAAGCAACGCACAACAAGTCCGGCAAACCGCGTATTCCATCGAAAACTCAAGTGCGGCCCTTGCCGACGGTGCCAGCCAACAAGCTGCCGCGCTGGAAGAATCCAGCGCTTCGCTGGAGGAATTGGCCGGTATCACGCGACAAAACGCCAATGCTGCCGCCGGGGTCGAGGCCTGCATTCGGGAGGAATTCAACCCCAACATCAAACTCATCCGCGAACTGACGGTGAAAGTGCAAACGACGCTGCAGGATTCGGTGACGGCCAGTGCGCGCACGTCGGAGGTGATCAAGGCGATTGACGAGATCGCCTTTCAAACAAATCTCCTCGCGCTCAACGCCGCCGTGGAAGCGGCCCGGGCCGGTGAAGCCGGCCTCGGCTTCGCGGTGGTGGCGGACGAGGTTCGCAATCTCGCGCGGCGTTGCGCGGAAGCGGCGCGCAATACGCAGGAATTGGTTGAAAATTCCCGCCACCATCTGGCGAACACCGCCAAGGATTTCGGCTTGGTCAGCGAGGCCATCAAGGTCAGCGGCACGCTGGGCGAAAAGGTCACGGGTCTCGTGACCGGCATCAGCACCGCCAGCCGCGAACAGGCGCAAGGCTGTGAGCAAATCAATGTTGCCGTGAGACAGATGGATGCCGTGACACAGGGCAACGCCGCCAACGCCGAACAAAACGCCGCTGCCTCCTCCGAGTTGAATGCCGAGGCGCTCGCACTCGGTCGAGTTGTAGAGGACCTCGAAACATTGATTGGTCGCCGGGAAACGGCACCGATGCCGGTGGATGGGAAGCCTCCGGGCAATCACCCCGCCGCACCCCGCCGCGAGATCAAAGTTCCCCAACTCGCCGCGCGCTGAGCCTTATGCCAAGGTCCATTGACTTGCAGAATTTTGCGCGGCAGCCCGGATAAGCCGGATCCATTCAATTGAACCGCGAATGAACACGAAGGGACACGAATGAAAAACAGGGCTGCAGGCGGCCGGTTTTGATGCCCACCAAGAAGTGAATGATTTTCTTTCCCCGCCTTTCCCCATCCTCTTCCGAATGGGTGTTCATTGGTGTCCATTCGTGGTTTCCTGCTGCATCGTTACGGATAAGGCCAGTCGCCGGGCCGGCCGGGAGTTTCCTTCTTAAACCCTTCCAGAAGGAGGTGCTCAGTGCGGTGTTGGAGACACGGTGCCGGAGCCCACGAATCAACCACGGGGTTTACGTCGGGGGCGGGACGCTGCAGCCGCACATTTACGTTGCCCGCTGAGGGGCGAAGCGAATCGGCGGCTTCACTGTCCGACATGCTCTCGTTTATCGCGGAGCACGAATACCACCGGTGCTTGTCGTCGAGTCGGTTTTCCGCAAAGTTGATGGGCGTCGTCGCGCAAGCGGTGATGGCGCAATGCCACAGTCCAGTCCTGTTGGTGCGTCTTCCAATCGTATGGGCTTCTTCGTCTGAAGCCACGAAAAACCCACCATGAAGAATACTCCCTCCCAACCCATTCTCTGCGGCACTGATTTTTCCGAGAACGCCAAACAGGCTGCCAACGTCGCCGCTGCTCTGGCCACACAGCTGAACGCGCCGCTGAGGCTCATTCATGCCTCTGCAATCCCCGGTTCTCCACCCACCAGCGAGCCTCTGCGCAATGAGGCCCAGCGCCTGCGCGATGCTGGCGCCGATCTCACTGCGGAGGTGATCGAAGGCGCCGCCGCCGCCGTCCTCGGGCAAGCCGCCCAGCAGCACGCGGCTCGCCTGATCGTCGTTTCTTCACTCGGGGCGAGCGCGCCCGCGCGCTGGCTGCTCGGCAGTGTGGCGAAGCGCACGGCGCAGTCTTCGCCGGTGCCGACGCTCGTCGTGCGCGAGGCCGCGCCCTTCGAGGCGTGGGTGCGGGGCGAGCGGGCGCTGAAGGTTTTTGTCGGCGTGGATTTCACCGCCAGCTCCGATGCGGCGTTGCGCTGGGTCGCGGAGCAGCAGCAGCTCGGGCCTATCGAGGTCGTCGCCGGTTATGTGGATTGGCCGCCGGAAGAAGCGGCCCGGTTGGGCGTTTCCGGTCCGCTTGGGTTCTCAGGGAATCTGCCTGCGATGCAAAGCGTGCTTGAGCGCGATCTTCTGGGAAAAGTAACCCGGCTGCTGGGCAGGGAAAGTGTGCGCGTCTTGGTGCGCGGCAATTGGGGGCGCGCGGACATGCCGCTCGTGGAGATGGCTATCGAGGCGCAGGCCGATCTCGTCGTCGTCGGCACTCATCAATGGCGCGGCCTCAGCAGGCTCCGGCATGGCTCGGTCTCTCGGGGCATCCTCGACCATGCTCCGATGAGCGTGGCTTGTGTGCCCACGCCCACCGTCGCGCCAATGGTCGGGCCGCGCATTCGCGAATGCCAGCGCGTGCTCGTGGCGGTCGATCTGAATGAACCGCACGGCTTTGCCGCGCCCTACGCGTATTCGATCATCCAGCCCGGCGGCACGGTGCGCCTGCTGCACACTATCGCGCCCCTCCGCGTGCCTAATCCGATGATCGGCGGCTACTATCAGGACTTCCCCGCGCAAAAGGAACACGAACAACTCGTCGCCGAATCCGAGGCGAAACTGCGCTCGCTCGCACCTGACGAAGCGGAAGCGCGCGGCATCACGACCGAGGTGGAAGTGACCGAAAGCCGTGCGACTGCCGAGGCGATCTGCGCAGCGGCGGAGCGTTTCGGCGCGGACATCATTTGCGTCGGTGGCCATACACGCGCCGGTTTCTCCGCCAAGGTGCTCGGCTCCGTTTCGCTCGCCGTGCTGCAAGGAAGCCGGCGGCCGGTGCTCGTCGTGTGGCCGCCAGCAAGGTAACACCCCATGAAGGAACCCACCCAAAACAACTGGCACGAACTCCCGGCGGAACAGGCCGCCGTGCTGCTGGGGAGCGACCCGGCAACTGGTCTGGCGCAGGCCGAAGTCGAGGCGCGGCTGCGGCAATTTGGTCTGAACCAGATGACCGCGCGGAAGCGCATCAGCGAATGGATGCGGTTCCTTTTGCAGTTCCACCAACCGCTCATTTACATCCTGCTTGTGGCGACCGGAATCACGGTGGCGCTGGGCGAATGGGTGGATGCATCGGTCATTTTCGGCGTCGTCTTCATAAACGCCATCGTCGGCTATCTCCAGGAGGCGAAAGCGGAGAAAGCCATCGACGCGCTGGCGAAGATGGTCCTTACCGAGGCCACGGTGCGGCGCGGAGGCAAGAAGCTGCGGATTCCCTCGGCGCAGCTCGTGCCCGGCGATGTGGTGCTGCTGCAATCCGGCGACCGCGTGCCCGCCGATCTGCGCCTGCTGCACCTGCGCAATCTGCAAATCGAGGAAGCGGCGCTGACCGGTGAATCCGTTCCGGTGGGAAAGCAGACCTCGCCGTTGCCCGCGGGATCGATCCTCGCCGAACGCACGAATCTCGCCTTCACCGGCACGCTCGTTACCTACGGGCAGGGCGAGGGCGTGGTCTTCGGCACCGGCGACCGGACCGAGATGGGCCGCATCGCCGGACTCATCCACACGGCGGATAATTTGCAGACGCCGCTCACGCTCAAGATAGGACAGTTCAGCCGACTGCTGCTCTACGTGATCCTCGGGCTGGCGGCGGTCACTTTCCTCGTCGGCATCCTGCGCGGCGAATCGTGGGTGGACATGTTCTTGGCTGCGGTCGCGCTGGCCGTCGCCGCGATCCCGGAGGGGCTGCCAGCGGCCGTCACCATCACGCTGGCCATCGGCGTGTCCCGCATGGCGCGGCGGCGTGCGATCATTCGCAAGCTGCCCGCCGTCGAGACGCTCGGCAGCACCACCGTTATCTGCTCGGACAAGACGGGAACGCTCACGCAGAACCAGATGACTGTGCAGGAAATCCACGCTGGCGGGCGGCTCTACCATGTCACTGGCAGCGGCTACGAAGCGGAGGGGAATATCCATTTCGAGCAAGCGCCTGTGGTTATCGGCGAAAACGTCGCGCTCATCGAAACGCTCGGCGCGGGCCTGCTGTGCAACGATTCGCGGCTCGTCCGCAACGACGAGGGCCGCACCATCGTGCAGGGCGATCCGACCGAGGCGGCGCTCATCGTGGCCGCGCAGAAGGCGGGGTTGTCCGAGGAGGAAATGAGCAGGCGCCTGCCGCGCATCGAGAGCATCCCTTTCGAGAGCGAATACCAATACATGGCCACACTCCATGGCGCGGACGCCGAGCCGAAGATCATCTACATCAAAGGCGCGGCGGAAGCGCTGCTCGAACGCTGCGCGCACGCGCTCTCCGAAGCGGGCGAACGCGCTCCGCTGGACAAGGCATGCGTGCTCCGCAATGCCGAGGCCATGGCAGTGCGCGGCCTGCGCGTGCTCGCCTTTGCCCGCCGCGACATGCCCTCCGCCCAGCGCGATCTCGACCACGGGCACGTCGCCGCCGAACTCACTTTCCTCGGCCTCCAGGGCAAGCTCGACCCGCCGCGCCCCGAGGCCATCGCCGCCGTGGCGAAATGCCGCACCGCCGGCATCCGCGTGAAGATGATCACCGGCGACCACGTCCTCACTGCCAAGGCCATCGCCGCGCAGATCGGCCTTGATAGCGGCGCAGAGGTGATCGCGCTCACCGGACGCGATTTGGACAAACTCACCGACGAGGAACTCGCCGACTCCGCCGAGCGCGCCTCCGTCTTCGCCCGCGTCGCGCCCGAGCAAAAGCTGCGGCTCGTCAAGGCGCTGCAATCGCGCGGCCACGTCGTGGCCATGACCGGTGATGGCGTGAACGACGCGCCCGCGCTCAAGCAGGCCGACATCGGCACCGCCATGGGCATCACCGGCACCGACGTGTCGAAGGAAGCCGCCGACATGATCCTGACCGACGACAACTTCGCCTCCATCGAAGCCGCGGTGGAGGAAGGCCGCGGCGTCTTCGACAACCTCACCAAGTTCATCGTCTGGACGCTGCCTACAAACTTCGGCGAGGGCCTCGTGATCTTGGCCGCCGTCTTCGCCGGCACCACGTTGCCGCTCCTGCCCGTGCAAATCCTCTGGATCAACATGACCACCGCCGTCCTGCTCGGGCTGATGCTCGTCTTCGAGCCGAAGGAGAAGGAAATCATGAGCCGCCCGCCGCGCGATCCGAAGATACCGATCCTCACCGGTTGGCTGCAATTCCGCATTCTGCTTGTCTCGCTGATTCTGCTCGGCGGCTGCTTCACGCTCTTCGCATGGGAGCAGCAGCGCGGCGCGAGCCTGGCCGAGGCGCGCACCGTGGCCGTAAATCTTTTTGTCATGGTGGAGCTGTTTTACCTGTTCAACTGCCGCTGCTTTACCCGCTCGATGTTTTCCATCGGCCTCTTCTCCAACCCGTGGGTAATCTTCGGCTCGCTGGCGATGATCGCATTCCAGCTTGTCTTCACTTACACGCCGATCATGAACAACCTCTTCCACTCCGCACCCATCGGCCTCGACGCCTGGTGGCGTATCCTCGCCATCGCCGCCTTCGCCTACTTCATCGTCGGTGTGGAAAAAACAATCACCAACCGGATGAAGAAAAACGCCCTGCTAAAAGTATCGTTACCATGAGCGAAGTCTCGGTTTGCGACACCAAGCGTTACGACCGCAAATATCTTGCGCAGGCGTGCGCCCTGGCCCGCCCCGCCCGGACGGACTTCCCCTGACCATGCCCGCCACCGATCTCATTTTCGCCGCCGGGCCGATTCTTCTGCTCATCTTTTGGATGCCGAAGAAGACGCCGATGCCTTCCGCCAGGGCCTTGCCGCTCACGGCGCGGCTCGTCGGCATCCTCACGGCGAAGAACTTCAGTGAGTTCCTGATGATTCAAACGGCGTTCCGCGGCGGTAATTCAGCGGCGGCAACACCGGAATAAAATGGAATGGATCGACTGGCTCTTGCATGGCGGGCGGTATCTGGTCGCCGCGCTCACACTGGTGACCGCGCTGGTGGCTTCGGGCCACGCGATCATCTGGAAGCGTGATTCGCGCTCCGCGGTGTTGTGGATCGTCGTCATCTGCCTGATGCCACTGGTCGGGCCGCTGCTCTACCTGCTGCTGGGCATCAATCGCATCGAGCGGCGGGCGATTCTGCTGCGCGGCAACCTCGAGCATTATCACTCCGGACAAACCGCGGAGACTTGTTCCGGCGAAACGCTGGTCGCTCTGCTTCAGGCCGAAGACCGGCATCTGCTCTCGGTCGCGCAGGCGCTTTCCGGGGTGATCGACCGCCGGTTGCTGCCGGGCAACCGCATCACTCCGCTCATCAATGGCGACGCCGCGTATCCCGCCATGCTCGACGCCATCGCGGGCGCGCGGCATTCCGTGACGCTTTCGACTTACATCTTCGATCACGACGTAGTGGGCCTCGCCTTTGCCAAGGCGCTCGGCGAGGCCGCGAGGCGCGGGGTCGAGGTGCGGGTGCTCGTGGACGCGACGGGGGCGCGCTATTCGTGGCCGACCATTTCCCGTGCGCTGCGCCGTGAGGGCGTGCAGCATGCGCTCTTCCTGCCCACGTTTCCGCTCTGGCAGCTGCTGTCATTGAATCTGCGCAATCATCGCAAAATCATGGTCGCCGACGGGCGGATCGGGTTCACCGGCGGACTGAATATCCGCGATGGCCACTGGCTGGAGCGGCAGCCGTCGCATCCCGTGCGCGACCTGCATTTTCGGATCGAAGGCCCGGCGGTCACGCACCTGCAGGAGGTGTTTGCGGACGACTGGTTTTTTACCACCCGCGAAGCGCTGCGAGGCGAGCGATGGTTCCCGCCGTTGGAAGGCTGCGGGCCGGTGATCGTGCGCGGCATCGCCGACGGACCGGACGAAGACTTTGAGAAGTTGCGCTGGACCATCCTGGCCGCGCTGACTTCGGCCCGGAAATCGGTCCGCATCGCCACGCCCTACTTCCTGCCGGAGCCGACCCTCATTGCCGCGTTGAATCTGGCCGTCCTGCGCGGCGTCGCCGTGGACATCGTGCTCCCGGCCAAGGGAAACCTGCCTTTGGTGCAATGGGCCTCAACCGCGCAACTGTGGCAGGTGATCGAACACGGCTGCCGCCTCTGGCTCAGCCCGCCGCCCTTTGATCACTCGAAACTTTTCATCGTCGATGACTGCTGGGCCCTGATCGGCTCGACGAACTGGGATCCCCGCAGCCTGCGGCTGAACTTTGAGTTCAACGTGGAGTGTTATGATCCGGTTCTGGCACGCACGCTGGGTGGCATCTTCGATTCGATCCGGGAGCAAAGCCGCCGCGTGACGCTCGCGGAGGTGGATGGTCGCCCGTTGCCCGTGAAGCTGCGCGACGGCTTCGCGCGCCTTTTCGCGCCTTACTTATAAATGACATCTCCACTCCTCTTTCTAGTGCTCGGTCTCGTCCTGCTCTTCTTCGGCGGGGAAGGGCTGGTGCGCGGCAGCTCGGCGCTGGCCCTGCGGCTCGGGCTGACGCCGTTGGTCGTGGGACTGACGGTGGTCGCGTTCGGCACGAGCGCGCCGGAGATGGTCGTGAGTGTCCAGGCCGCGCTCGCCGGCCAGGGCGACATCGCCATCGGCAACGTGATCGGCTCGAACATCCTCAACATCGGGCTGATCCTCGGCGTCACCGCGCTGATTTATCCGCTGAAGGTGCAGCTCCAAATTCTCCGCATCGACACGCCGATCATGGTCGGTGCCTCACTTCTTGCCGCATGGATGCTCGCTGACCGGATGATCGGCCGCTCGGAGGGCGCGCTGCTTTTCGCCGGGATCATCGCCTACACCGTCTTCACCGTGCTTTATGCGAGGAAGGTGAAACCGTCCGCCGCGGTCGAGGCGGAATTCGCCGAGGCCATCCCCGCGCCGCGCGGGAGCGTGTGGCGCGATGTGCTCTACATCGCCGCCGGGCTGGCGCTGCTCGCCGCCGGCTCGCATTTTCTGGTGGATGGCGCGGTGAGTCTGGCCCGGAGCTTCGGCATCAGCGAAGCGATCATCGGGCTGACCATCGTGTCCCTCGGCACGAGCATGCCGGAACTGGTGACCTGTCTCGTCGCGGCGCTGAAAAAGGAGCCCGACATCGCGCTGGGCAACATCATCGGCTCAAATATTTTCAACCTGCTCGGCATTTTGGGCGCGGCGGCGCTGGTCCGGCCGATGACGGGCGCGGGGATCAATATGACCGACCTTTATGCGGCCATAGCGTTCGCTGTCGTGCTGGTGCCGATCCTATCGACCGGACGCACCATGCAACGCTGGGAAGGCGGGTTGTTGTTGTTGGCTTATGGCGGTTATCTTTATGCGCTCTGGCCACAGTGAATCAACCCCCGCCCGACCGATTGACGGCGAGGCTTTCTCCGCGTCATCCCGCCTGAATCACCCTCCGATTTGTCCCCGCAAGCCCGACGTAGCCGGGCTTGGTGATTCACCGAGCTGGATTGCTTCGGTGTTGCGCGCCCCGCAATGACGAGGTCGTGTTTTTCAGTTCCACCGCGTGGTGGGTGTCCACGAGTGAATGTGATTTTTTCGGGCTATGGGGTGATGGGTTTCAGGGCGCGTGTCTCCTCGATGAAGACAAAGGCATCGTAGCGCGCGGGCAGGATGGTGGGGACGTAGTTGCCCTGGTGTTCGCGCGCGGGATCGTAAACCACGCCGATGGCCCGATGCCCCCGCACTTCCAGCAACGGAGACAAATCCTTTTGACGGTCGAAGATGATCAGGGCCTTCCGCAGTCCCATTTGCTGCTTCAAATCCTCGAAGCTGTCCGGTTGGGCATTTGGCACGATCATCCGTTCTTGTGGCGCCCCCCACGAGCGGCCGGCCTTGACCGTCCCGCGATGGGTGCCAAAACCTACAGCGACCACCTGTTCCGGTCCTAGGCGCTCGCGGGCGATCTGCCCAATATTGCGTTGCCCCGCCTGGGCCATTGGCGTCGCCCGCGCATCGCCGATATGGGTGTTGTGCGCCCAGACGATACCCCGCGCCTCCCCGCCGTAAAACTGGAGGAGGTGATCCACCGTGTCAAAAAAGTGGTCCGCCCGGGAGTTCCATGATTCCGGTCCCGTGAAAGCCATCGTGCGGTGATGACGTTCGGCGTTTTGCACCACGCGCGCATTCTGTTGGATGTTCAGGAACTCGTCGGGATTCTGGTCGCGGTGTCTGGCGGCATGCTCCAGGATGAGCCGGTAGGCGCGGCGCACCTCCTGCTCACATGAAGGCGCGCCGCGCATGAGGGCGCGGGCATAGCGGCCCAGATCAAACCCATGGGGCTCGAAACAGCGGTAGGCCTCCCTGACCTTTTCGGCGAGATCCTTGTCCCATGCTTCGAGCAACGCGACCGCCTGCACGCGGGACCGGGCCTCGCCATAAACATCGATGCCGTAGAATCCGACCCGTTGGTGCGGTGGCCGCTGCAGGTTGTAGGCGCGAAGCCACTCGATCAGTTCCAATGTTTCCTCATTGCTCCACATCCACGTGGGCCAGCGATCGAATCCCTGCATGATCTTCCGCGCATCAGCACCGGCGCCCGGAAGCCCTTTGACGTAGCGATTCAGTTCGTAACACGTCGCCCAGTCCCCCTCGACGGCAATGAATTTGAACTCCTTTTCCTCAATGAGCCTGCGGCTGATCTTCGTGCGCCAGGTATAGAATTCGGAGGTGCCGTGGGAAGCTTCGCCGAGCAGCACAAGACGCGCCTCGCCGACCCGCACGAGCAACGGCCCGAGGTCCTCCGCGCCGGTGAGCGGATGCGCCATTTCCCGAAGCAACCCCACGGATTCCGACACGCGCGCCGCGGCCCTGCTCTCTCGCGCCTGGCCTGCCGGCGCCATGAACGCGAACATCAGGGCGGCGAGAACGGTCGCAAAAATCCTGTTGGTCATTGGTTCATAAATTTCATGCGGTGCTCATCAGGGCGTGGGATTGACCAGATCGCGAATCACGTTTTCCAACCCGCTCACCACGCGCACCAATCGCCCGTAGTCGATTTTGTCCGGCGTGTCCCCGGCCGTGTGATAGTGCGGATACCGGAACGGGGCCGTGTCCGTCACCATCAGGGCCGGATAACCTTCCCGCCAGAATGACGAGTGGTCCGACCAGCCCACGCCGGGCATCAGCCCCGGCAAGGCGGCGCCCTCGGAGGGGAAACGGGCCTGGCGGCGAAACGTGGCGACGCACTGCCGCACCAGTTCCCGGGAAGCGGTGTTGCCGACGAACGCGATGAAATCGCCCCGCGAGGGATAGAACAGCCCCACCGGGAAGGGGTATTTCTGGCTGCCCTTTTCGTCGGAAAAGTAGCCGATGGTTTCCAGGCTGACCATGGCCACGATGTTCTCGCCGCGGCTGCGGCATTCCTTCGCATAAACGCGGCTGCCCATCTGGGCCGTCCAAAAAAAGGGCGGCTCCTCGTTCACGAAGGCCACGAAGCGCACCGTCCGCCCGGGTTGGGCGGTGGAGAACGAACGCGCCAGGGCCAGCAGCGCGGCCACGCCGCTGGCGTTGTCGTTGGCCCCCGCCGAGCCGGACACCGAATCGTAGTGCGCGCCGATGACCACGATTTCATCCCGCCGCGCCCCGCCGGGAATCTTGGCCTCGAGGTTGTGACACATCGTTCCGCTGACTTCATAGCCGTGCCGACGCACCTGATAGCCCGCCTCGGCCAAAGAAGCTTCGATAAAACTGGCCGCCTTCATCAGGCTGCCCTGGACGAACAGACTGCGCTCGCCGATGTCGCCGGCCAGAACCTGCACGTCGCGCTTCAGGGTTTCGCGCAGGGCAACTTCTTTCTGGGTGAGAGAGGGCAACGGGCCGGCAAAGCTTTCCCCGGGCATCCGGATCATCGCCGTCCAGACCCAAACCCCCAGCCCGCAAAGCACGACGAACAACACCGCCAGCCGCAGCAGCGCGGCGCGGGTGACCAGGCGCAGTTTCTTCCCGCCGGTTTGCCGGAGTGGTGGAATCAGGGTCATGATATCAACGTCCCTCTCCGATGCTTACCTCTCCGCGCTCTTCTGGGCGAGGGACGGAAGCAAGGTAAACTTCACCAAGCCGTAGTCGGGCTCAAGGGCGAGCGCCTGCTCCCACGCGGCGCGGGCACCGACGGCGTCGCCCGCTTTTTGTTTGGCAATGCCAAGCCAGGTGAGGGCGTCGGCGTGGCCCCAGTGTGGGCCGGGTAAGGCGGGGTCTGCCTTTGCGAATTCGGCGACGGACTGCGCGAGAACCTGCGCGCCCTTCACCGGGTCGCCACCGAAGGCGGAGGGCGAGTTGAGGAGCGAGATGCCGCGGAAGAGGAGCACGCGCGGATTGGCGGGCAGGGATTTTTCGGCGCGGGCCATGAGCCGGTTGGATTTCGGGCCGAGGGTCATGCCGGCCATTCCGCCTCTGATACCGATGAGTTGACCGAGGATGCCGCTGTGCAGCGCGGCGGCTTCGGCTTCCCACGGCTGACCTTTGACGCGCTCAAGGAGGGCGACGGCTTTTTCGAGTTCGGCTCGAAGGGTAGTGTTGTCCTTTTTCCGGCGGAGTGCGGGCGCGGCGGCGTAGTGGGCGAAGGCGCGTGTGTAAAGCAGCGCGGGATTTTTCGGATCGGCGGCGAGGGCGACGACGAGGGGCTGCGCGGCGGCGAGATCGGTTTCGCTGGCGCGAAGATAGGCGCGCTCAAGGGCGCGTTCGGCGGTGGCGGCGACGGCAGGGGCGTCAAGGGATTGGGCGCGGAGAGTCGCGGCGAGCGCGAAAGCGGTGAGGAGGAGGTGAAATCTCAAGGGTGGTTTAGTTGAACAAAAGGGGAATCGGAAGTGGAGTGGCCGTATTTTGTCAGTCTTTCGTGCGTCTGGCATTGTGGAGGTAACGCTCGCAGCATGGCGGGCCCGCCGATCGTTTCCCCGATTGATCACAGGGTGCATCGCACCGGGGGTCGATTAGCAACCTGCAAGCCATGAATCACCATAGCGCGCATCTGCCGGTCCCACAATCCCCAAAAAATCAACAAAACACGGCCGGTCCCCTTC
Organism: uncultured Opitutaceae bacterium; assembly: GCA_947085115.1. Classification (GTDB taxonomy): domain Bacteria; phylum Verrucomicrobiota; class Verrucomicrobiia; order Opitutales; family Opitutaceae; genus Didemnitutus. The sequence goes on from CAMTVF010000074.1 coordinate 15,617, forward strand.
GGATCGGTCCCGGCACCCATTAATGGCGTGGTGTATAGTCCGGCACGCCGGCCCCGAGCACGATGTCCCGCGTGACGCGCCAGCCGTTGCGTCCATCGCGCACCGGCACCGCGAGACCATTGCCCCCTCGACCCGTAAGGAGTTGACGGCGTTGCCGGGCCGTGAGGCGCGGATCATCGTCGAAGACGATATCGTCGATGTAGTAGGTGCAGCGCCCGGGCTCGATCACATGGAGATGCACATGTTCCGGAATGTCCGCGCCGGGGTAACCGCCGGGCCGGATCGTGCTGAATTCATAATGGCCCTGCCCATCCGTCCGCACCCACCCGCGAATCCTGCCATGCCGATAGGCGGCGGTGCCGCGATCAAAACCATTCCCCTGCGGATAAATGCCTCCCCGGTCCGTGTGGTAGGCGTAAATGATGATCCCCGGCACCGGCTGGCCGCGCGCATCGCGCACCACGCCCGTGATGACCAAGGGGTCTCCCGGCTCCTCCGCCGGAGCAAGTCGCGCTTGGGAGGGTATCTCGCCGGGCATGCCCTGAAACACCGCCTCGCAGCCCTCACACGGCCCGCCCACGATCGGTTCCAGCTCGCGAGTTTCGGCCACGGCCAGTCCGCCAGCCACCGACCAAACCAGAATGGAGAACAGCAGTTTCATTACTCGGTTCGTAGGTTGCCGCAATTGTCGCTCCGGTCCAGCGCGAACTCGCAACACCGCGAATGCGACCGTGGGCCGCCAGCCTGGCCCGTGCCAGGTGAAAAAGTGAAGCCACCTTTGTCGCGCGGCCGGACCCGCAGCCCTCACCGCTCCCACACCCGCGGCGCGAGCCTAGCGAGCAATTCCGGAAACGCTGCCGGCACCGGTGAGGTGGCGAGATAGGCGCTGGCCTTTTCTTTGAATCCCCGGGCGCAAAGGGAGGCCCAGAGGCGGAATCGGAAGGTGACTGGCCGTGTTTTGTCAGTTTTTTTGTGTCTGGCATTGGGGAGGTAACGCTCGTTCTGCTGGCCAGCCTCTCGGCAAGCTCGGGGCCTTGAGCCTGTCGAAACGGCAGAATGGCGGGTCCACCGAGCCGGAGGTGAGCAGCCAGTCCCGGCGAGCCGGGACTGGCCAGATCTGCCGATGTCTTGCCCGTGCGCGCCAAGTGCGCCTTTCGGATCGGTCGCAGCCAAACTTTCCGGCTGCCTCGAACAGCGTCCGCACAAACGCCTCGGCCGCCCCGTCGCTTTCGAACAAGTCCCGCCGATAGTTTCCCCGATTGATCACAGCGCTGGGATTCCCGGTTGTGCGAGTCGGGCGGGAAGATGATGGGGTGGAAGGCTTGGGCTGATCTATTCAGTGACATTTGCCCGTCCACGACTGCGCAGCAGACGGTCGGCATTCACCAATTGTTCCACCAAGCGCCGGGTCGCGCTCAGGTCGTCCAGCAAC
>CAMTVF010000075.1:0-1719 GCA_947085115.1 uncultured Opitutaceae bacterium
CCATGAAAATCACCCGCCTCCTCACCGCTCTGGCTCTCTTGACGAGCTGGTTCGCCACCGGTGCCCTTGCCCAGGAATCACCCGGCCAAGCCACGATCACCGCCGTGACCGGTGCGGCGCAGGTGTCGCTCAATGGATCGTCCCTTCGCGCCACCGCCGGCCTGAAGCTTCCCCAAGGGTCAATTATCTCCACGGGGAAAGACGGCCAGGTCTCGATCCAAGTCCACGAGGGCATCGTGGCCGTCGCCGCGCGGAACACGAAAGTTGAGATTGAGAGACTAAGCGTCAGCACCAACGGCACGCGCAACGCGCTGATGAATTTGCTCACAGGCAACCTGTCGACCTCGCTCGATCCGGCCCGCAAAAGCGTCACCAACTACGGCGTCCGGACGGCGAATGGTGTCGCGCTGGCAAAGGGCACGACCCTGATGGTTTCGGTTGGCGACAAGACCTGCACGGTCTCGGTCCTCGTCGGTAATGTGACAGTGAATTGGGACGGCGGAATTTCGGTCAGTATCGCAGGCAACACGCCCTCGGACATGACTTCCAGCTTGGGCGGGCAGGTGCGGACGGAATCGCTCGCGGCCGCCCTGGCTTCCAACTCAACGCCCGGTCTGGCGGACGCACTGGCCGGCGCGGCCGCCGCGGTGGCAACCGTGGCAACCAACACCGCCCAAGTCACCGCCGTGATTGAAGCAGTCGCCAAGGTCATCGGCCATGGTCCCGCTGCGGCACCCACCCTTGCCAACGCCACCGCCCTTATCTTGACGGCCTCCTTCAGTGCCGTCGCCAACGCCCTTCCCGGCACCGACGGGGCCGCCTTGGCCCAAGCCCTCATTTTGGCGTCGAACAGCGTCCCGGGCAACTCGCCGATGGATGCCAGCCTGCTCACTCCCGCAGTCGGCGGAGCATCGAATCCAGTCATTCAGGCAAAACTCCATCCGTGAAAACGCCCACGGGCACAACGCCCATCACCGCCATCGATACCAGCGTCCGCAGCCCCTCCAGCGAGTAAGCCGCCCCAACCGCTCCCGCCTAAACCCCCCGTCCATCCAAAAATTCAGCATGAAAACCCGTTGCCTGCTCCTCTGCCTTTGCGTGCTCACGACCGCGCTGGTCGCCCGGGCCCAGACCACCTTCCCCATCAACGCCACGCCGACGGCCGACTCGCTCGGCTATGTCACGACCCAAACCTGCAACTTCACGTTCACTCTCAACACGGCCTCGAACGCGGGGTCGGCGGGAAGTGCTGTCGCGGGCGATCATTGCGATTGGTAGGATGAGTTTACCTTTCATCCGGTCGTCTGGACCAACGTTATCGGCGCCGGCCGGGCGGGTGCGTGGCAGCAGCCAACCAGTGGGGGAATCGCCGACAATGCCTCGCCTCTTATCGCCACTGCTCCGGGCTCAACCTTCGTTCCCCCGCACATTCCCGGTGCAAGTGGCGGCTCCTTCCAGTTGTTTGGCGGCGCAGACCAAGCAAATGTTGGACTCACCGCGCTCGGAAAACCCGTGAAGTTTATTTGCTTCGATGGCCGCTTCACGGGCCTAAACTTCTCGGACATCACGGGAACTTTGGTCGACCCCAATACCTGCTTTTCGAACTGCTAGGCACTTGCGCTACGAGCGAGTCGTTTGCCGGATGGATCCGCACGACCGACTTCACCGATGTCCGCTTCACCTCGGCAGCCTGACGGTTGGCGCGAGTGCCATCCCCGA
>CAMTVF010000076.1:0-30259 GCA_947085115.1 uncultured Opitutaceae bacterium
GACGCCACTCACACCAGCCACACGCGCGCCCAAACCGGCATTCAGCGCGTTTGTCGGTCCCTCTTCGCAGAACTGGCCCGCGACAGCCCGGTGCAGCCCGTGTGTTTTGATCCCCATCAGCACGCCTGGCGCTCGCTAACCGCCGGGGAGCTCGGCTCTCTTGGAGACAAAAGGGGACGCGACAAATCGCGGGGAGCAAAATGGACTCTCACCCAACAGATTGCCGGCCGTGCGCGCCGCTGGACCGGATTGAAATCTCCCACGCCGAATGGCAATGCGTTGATCTGCCCGGAACTATTCTCCTCCAGGGTCGCCGCTCGCCTGCCTGAACTTTTTGCGCGGGTCGGCGGGCCGCGTGTGGCGCTCTTTCATGATGCCATCGCGCTAAAGTTCCCCGAACTGACACCATCGGCAACCGTGGCGCGGATGCCGATGTATTTGCGCGAACTGCTCCTGTTCGACGGCATTGCGGCGGTTTCAGAGGACTCCGCGCAGAGCCTGCGGGATTTTTGGCTATGGCTGGGCGTTACCGATTCTCCCCCCGTGATTGCGCTGCCGCTCGGCGTTGATCCAGTGCCAGCAATACCCGCAGTCGCCGCAGGCGCTCGGCCGCGCGTCTTGTGTGTATCCACCATCGAAGGCCGCAAGAATCACTTTGCACTGCTCGAAGCTGCTGAATCGCTGTGGAGCGAAGGTGTCTCCTTCGAGCTTGAGCTCATCGGCATGCCGCGGACCGACACCGGGGCCCATGTCCTCGGGCGGATTCGCCAGTTACAAGCTGCCGGCCGGACATTGGTTTATCATGGGACCGTAACGGAGGACCGTCTCCATGAGGCCTATGCTCGCAGCACATTCACCATCTACCCGTCGCTGTATGAAGGATTTGGTCTGCCCGTGCTGGAGAGTCTGCAACACGGCCGACCATGCCTCTCTTCGGATCGAGGCGCGCTGGGCGAAACCGCGAAGGGCGGTGGGGTGCATTTGTTGTCCTCTTTGGATGGCGCATCCCTCACGGCCGCGCTGCGCCATTTTTTGCGGTCGCCTCCCGAGCTGGCCGTTTTGGCGCGGCAAGCGAAAGAGCGAAAGTTCCTCTCGTGGAGCGATTACGTCCGTGATTTGCAGCTCTGGATGAAGACACTTCCGCGACGCACCTGACCGGTGGGCTTTGCGGTTGCCAACCGAATACTTTGGCCGCGTAGTGGGCGCCCGATCAACCAATGCCCCTGTCCCTCTTTACCAAGAACAAGAAAGCGATCATCGAGCGCGCGAAGGATGACTACGCGACGAAGATGCGGCTGAAATACAAGCCCTACTATCACGCGATGGACGCGCAGCAGGGAACGCATGTGCAGCTGCAAGGCCGGGACATGATCATGCTTTCGAGCAACGATTATCTGGGACTTTCGTTTCATCCCAAGGTGATGGAGGCGTGCGTCACGGCCGTAAAGGAATGGGGCACGAGCCCAACCGGTGCCCGCATTTCGAATGGCTCGCGGGCCTACCACACCCGCTTGGAGGAAAAACTGTCGGCATTTCTCGGCCGCGAGGCCTGCCATATTAGCGTCGCGGGCTATATCTCCTGCAGCTCCGCCGTCGCGTGTTTTGCCCAAAAGGGCGATATCATCGTGGCGGACAAAAACATTCACTCATGCCTCTGGGACGGTGTCCGGATGTCGATGGCGGCCGTTGAGCGCTTCAGCCACAACAACCCCGAGGACCTGCGCCAGGTCTTGAAAACGATTCCCGTCAGCACCGCCAAGATGCTGGTCGTTGAAGGCGTCTACTCGATGGAGGGTCACATTTGCCGACTGCCCGAGATTGCCCGGCTGGGAGAAGAAGCCGGCTGCTTCACTGTGCTCGATGACGCCCATGGATTCGGCGTGCTTGGCCGCCAAGGGCGTGGAACGGCAGACCACTTCGATCTCAACGACCAAGTCGATATCTTGTGCGGCTCGATGTCGAAATCACTCGCGAGCACCGGTGGATTTGTCACGGGATCGCGAGACCTCATCGAGTATCTGCGCACCAACTCGAAGCAGACGCTTTTCAGCGCCGCCATCAGCCCCAGTATGGCAGCCACCGCCTCCGCTTCTCTCGACATCATGCAGAGTGAGCCCCAACACCTTGAGCGGCTGTGGCGCAACACCCGCCGCTACCGCGAAATGCTCAAGGGCCTCGGTCTCGACACATGGGAAAGCAAAACCCCCGCTGTGCCGATTGTGCTCGGCTCGAAAGAACTGGTCTATCGTTTCTGGCAGGCGCTCTTGGAAAAGAATGTGTTCACCGTCATGTCGATTTCGCCGGCCGTTCCGCCGGGCAAGGACCTGATCCGCACCGCTGTTTCCGCGCTGCACAGCGACGAGGATCTTGAGAAAATCCACGCCGCGATGTCCTATGCGGTAAAGCAACTCTAGGCAGGACTGCCGTTAGCGCATTGCCGCGCTCAAATTGGCACCCGCCGCGGACCAGGTCGGCAACGCCCGTTGGCGCGCCGCGTCGCCGAGGGTCGATCGCCGTGCCGCATCCGTCAGCAACCCGCGCACCTGTTTGGTCCAATCGACCAGATCGTTGACGCGAGCACTGAGACAACCGCCGCCATCCGCGTTTTCACGCAGCACGGGCAGATCGCTGCACACGCAGGGCACTCCGCGCCACAAAGCCTCCAACAACGGAAGTCCGCAGCCTTCCGCGATCGTGGGGAACACCACCGCCGTGGCATCGGTGTAGAGTTCGCGCAACTTCGCATCGGTCGCGGCGGCGTAAAGGCGCAAGCGGCGTTCGCGCTTCGCCATCTCCCGCAAACGTCGGGCAATGGGTTCACCAAAATGGGGATTAACCCGGCCAACGATGTGCAGGTCAAAATCCAACCCCTCGCGCCAAAGGGCTGCCGCCACTTCGAGCAGAAAAAGCTGGTTCTTGCGGGGTTCGATGATCCCGACGCACAGCAACGACGGCCGCGCCGTCGCGATTCGCCCATGGGTCATTCGCGCCGTGCCATCGAAATCGGCTCCGAGCGCCACGACGTCGACGTGCGCACGCGGCGCCACTCCCTGCCACCGCCAGAACTCCACCAAATCACGGCGGCTGGCCTCAGAGATCGCCCACACTCGATCAAAGCCCGCAAGCAACTTCATGTAACCGGGGTGACGCTGCACGCTCTGCGGCCAAGTGATGTCCGGATGGCGCAGCGGAATGGCATCGTGAAACAACGCCGCAAACCGGCAAGCTCGCATCGCCACAAATTCCGCAAAGCCCGGGCGCTCCGTTTCGCTAAAAAGCTCAACCGTCAGCCACCAGTCGGAAGCTGCAACGTGCACCCTCTTCCCAAAATCGGCCGTCACGAAATTTCTGCCGCGCGCGTTCCATTTCACCGGAAGCGCTGCGGCACCCAAACTCTCCCGCAACCGCGAGCTTACCCGCACCAACCCGGAGCGGTGCCGGGAGTCACCCATCTTGGTTACATCATAGTAAATCATGGAGTGAGTGCGGCGCTGAAACATTGCGCCAGTCGCGCGGTGTTGCGGCGCGCATCGTAATTTTCTTCCGCCCACTCGCGAGCCGCATGCCGCAAGCGCTCGGCCAGAACATCATCCTCCGCGAGACGCCGCAGGGCCACAACCCAAGCGGGCGGCAAATCGACGTCGGCTACAAGTCCCGTGCGCTCCTGGTGCACGGCCTCGGTGGTGGCGGAGACCGGCGAGGTCACCACCAGCACACCCGCCGCCATCGCCTCAGGGATGACATTGGGCAGCCCGTCACGGTCACCGCTGTCTGCAACCACACCCGTGTGCAACAGCACGTCAGCCCACGCCAATTGATCCCAGACGGCAGCGTGGGGCAGGTGACCAAGGAGGGTCACGCAGCCGTCGAGCCCACTCGCTTTCGCAATCGACGCCAATTCCTTGCGCAAAGGACCGCTCCCCACGATGCGAGCCTCGAATTCGATTCCTGCATCACGCAGCGCGCCATAGATCCGCATTTGGTGATGCAGTCCTTTCTTCGGCACCAACCGGGCAATGCATATCAAGCGCAGCGGACGACGGGCGGCACGCAACGGCTTGTAATGAGGGAAGTCGTCGATTCCGCGCCGGATGAGGTGGATTTTCTGCGCCGCAATCCCGCTTTCAATCAACGAGCTCCGCCCTGTTTCCGTGGAAGTGTGGATAAACCGAGCGAGGCGAAGTTTCTCCAGCAACCACCAATCACCACCATGCTCATAGAGATCGTAAGCGTGAGCGCCAGAGCTGTAGGGGATGCCAAGGATCCGCCAGAGCAGCCAAGCCGCCGTGGCCGGGGCCCCAGCCCAGACCCCGTGAACGAGCGCAGGTGGGTCGCGTCGAAATTCACGGTAAAAGCAGCCGGCAAATCCAGCCCCGAGCATATTCTCCCAAAAATTCAGCCATGAGGGTGGCGGCCGCATGATCACTCCTTCAAATAGGTCCCGAACAATTCGCGGACGACGCAGGCAATTCCAGGGAATCGTGAAGAGGAACAGCGGAACCAGTCTCCAAAGATTGAATGTCCGCACCGGCAGGCCGCGAAACTCCCCGCCCCCACCCCACAGCGAATAGAGCCGAAGTTTAACACCCTGAGCCAGCAGCGCCGCCACGTCCCGCTGTAAAAATGTCTCCGACGTCTTGGGAAACGTCGTAAACAGCAGGGCGACGGTGTCGGTAGGTGGGCGGGATTCCAAGTGGTGCCATGAAATACTGCCTCAGCGTCAAAACCACACCAAAAAACACTTTCCCCTTTGCCCGGGCTACTCCCGCCGTCTCGGCGGCGGAAACTCCCTCGGCTCCAAGTCGGTGCCTGAAACTTCCTGGGCGAGATCAACCAGCTCCTTGATCACGATGGTGCCCGTATCCTGATAGCGCAGGCCGAGGAAATTTTTCCGGAGCTGGTCATAAACACGCCGGTCGCGCATCCAGTCCTCCAGCAATTCCGCGAAATCGTCGGCCGAGGAAATCGTCGGCGCGGCATCACCGTTGCGGAAAAATTTCACGGTCAACTCCTCCTGGGGCATGATGCCCCCGATCGCATTGAAAATGATCGGGCATTTGAAATGGAGCGCCTTCGCGCAGGTTGTCGTGCCACCCCGGGTGACGATCGCATCACTGACCTGCATCAACAAATGCACCTCCTCGGAAAAACCATCGACAAAGCAGTTCAGCTCCGGGTGTTCGCTCCGCCAGTGCATCACCTCATTGTAACTGTCCCGATTCTTGCCGCAGATGACAATCGCCTGCACATGGCGCGCGTAGGGCAACATCTCGGCCAAGAGCTCGAGGTGGTTGTTCGCTCCGTTGCCTCCCGTCGCCAGAAAAACCGTGGAAAGCCGCGACGACAGCAGAAGCGTGTCTTCGAGGTAGGCCCGGCGCGCCCCGTTCGAAAGCACTTCCAGATGCGCGCGCGGACGCATCAAATGGCCTCGCACGCGCGTGCGTTCGCGCGGCATCCCCAGCTTCACGGAATAATCCCGTGCCGTGGGAGTGCGCGAGACATAGAGATCCGCGCTTGGTTCAACCCAGTTGATGCTGTAACCAAAGCCTCCGGAGAATTCCCCGCAATAAGTCGCACAGCGCACCTGATCGGCGCCCAGAACCTTGCGGGCCAGTTGAAAATACCCGCGATTCAAGCAGTCGTGCACACTGAAGACCAGGTGCGGGCGATAGTCGCACAGCACCTTTTCATAATAGCGCCGACCCCACCTCACCGAGCTGCGATTGAGAATCGTCAGCAATTCCACAAAGAGGAAGAATGCCTTGTGCATCCACGGCGACTTCAGCTGGATCCAATTGTAGAAATTAACCCCCCAACTGAAGAGTCTGGATGATTTCTCGAGCATTTGCTCGATACGCACGTCGACATCGTGGCGATAGAGCTCGAAACACCATTCGGCAAAGGCTTGCGCCCTTGCATCGTGACCTGCGCCGGTGGACGAACTGAGCACAAGAATGCGAACGCGAGCCATGGTCTAGAGATTGAAATACCGGGCAAGGATTTGACGCCGCAGGGCCAGTGATCCCAGGCGCGCCAACAACGGCCCAAGCACGGCTTGAAAAAACCGCCCCGACCGCACCGTGCCACTCCGGCCGCGTTGCAGCGCCCGCCGGAGCGTCGCGGCCGCATGGTCCGGGGCGGGGCCACTCTTCATCAACCTTTGAAACGCCGCCCACGCGCGCTGCTGGCGCGGCGCTTTGAGATCGGCGGGGCGTTGAACGGAGCCTTCGAAATCCGTGCGGTAGTCGCCCGGACGGAAATCGATCACGATGACATTCGTGCCCTGCAGCTCAATCATCAAACTTTCGCTGAGCGCCGACAGACCCGACTTCACCACATTGTAGGCCGGCTGGTATGGCAGCGGAAACTCAGCCGCGAGCGAAGAAATGTTCACCAACGCTCCGCGCTGGCGGGCGAGCTGGCCGCGCAAGGCCACATGGCACAGCCGGGCCGAATTGATCAGCATGATTTCCATCTGCCGCTGCCAGACGGAAAAGTCCGTTTCGGCGAAGCCGCCAAACGCACCAAACCCCGCATTGTTGATTACCAGATCAAATCCACCGGCAGACTCCTCGGCCGCCAGGAACGCCTGTTCCGCCGCCGCGCCATCTCCGAGTTCAAGTGTCACCGGGTGAAACCCTGCCCGCTGAGACAAACGCGCTGCATCGCGGGCCGTGCCCCAAACCTCGACGCCTTCCGCCAGCAGCATTTCTGTAAACGCCAATCCCAGGCCCGTGCTCGCCCCGGTGACGAATGCACGGTGATAGACGCGAGAAAGGGGGACGGCGGCCATGTTGGGCGGTGGCAAGGAAGCCTAGACGCTCTTCATCACCAAGGCGACGTTGGCACCGCCAAAACCGCTGCTGTTGCTCATCACGACATTGGGTCGATTTGGCAAAGTAGCCCGAATGATGTTTAGGCCCTCGCAGGCAGGATCGAGATTGATGAGGTGGGCCGAGCCAGGCATGAAGCCATCGCGGATTGCAACCGCGCAAAACGCTGCCTCCATGGTGCCGGCCAGCGAAAGACCGTGTCCAGTCAAGGCCTTCGTGCTGCTGATCGCTGGACGGGTGGGTGCCTGACCAAAAACAGCCTTCAACGCGCGCGCTTCGGACAAATCCCCAATCGACGTCGAGGTCGCGTGGGCGTTCACATAATCGACCGTGTCCGCCGGCACGTCGGCATAGCGGAGCGCATTCAGCATCGCGGCGCGCAGACCCGCGCCATCGGGGTGGGAAATCGCCACATTGTGTCCATCAGACGCCTGCCCCCAGCCAGCCACTTCACAATACACTTTGGCACCGCGGCGTTCGACTTCCTCTTCGCTTTCCATCACGACAACGGTGGCACCACCGGTGCCGACAAAACCATCGCGCGCCACGTCGAAGGGCCGCGAGGCGAGCGCCGGGTCAGATTGCAGCGACAGGGCGCGCATCCCGGCGAAAGGCAAGATGCTATCCAGATTTCCGTCTTCGGCGCCGACGGCAAACATCCGCTTTTGGCGACCGAGCACAATCTCGTCGTAGGCAAAACCAATCGCGTGGGCTGACGAAGCACAGGCCGATGAAAAACCCGTCGAGGCTCCCTTGATCTTGAAATGGGCAACAAGATTGAAATTAACCGTCCCGGCAATGGTCGCCACGATGCCGAGAGGCTGGCAACGCATCACCCCAAGCCTGCGCATGCGCTCAAGGTAGTGGCCGAGCAGATACGGTGACCCCCCCGACGCGGCGTAGAGCCCCGTGTGGGAATTCGAAATGTCCGTCTCACTGAGCTTGGCATCCTCCAACGCCTGAAGCATGGCGCAATACGCATAGACTCCGTTGGGCCCCATCCCTCGCAAGAGTTCGCGCCGAAAGCTATAACGTGCGGGAAACACCCAATCCTCGGAGTCGGTGCCATCGGTCTGGAAGTCCTTGATTGGCGCCGCCACCTTCACCGGAATATCCGGCTTCTGAAACGGCGGGTAGAGCACCATCCCGTGGCGCAAGTCGCGCAGGCTCTCGGTGACTGTCGCGATGTCGTTGCCGATGCTCGTGATGAAACCTACCCCGGTGATGTAAACTTTCCGCATTAAGATAAAGTGGGTTCTCACGCCGCAATCGCACGCGCACGCGTTTCCGCAATGAAACCGTTTCCCTCCCCGGGGTCAACAGGACCGTGTATTTCGAATGGCCAATCTGCCCTTAGGCGCTGACCGCCTTCGCCTGCGTTCCGTTTCTTTCCACCTTTTCGGCCACCGCTGCTTCCGGCAGCATTGGTGTTTCGACTGGCTTGGCCGATTCCTCCACGTAGGCGAAGGTGAGCGTGATTTCCTCGGCGATCGCGGCTTTTTCCTGTCCAACGCGAATTTGACCTTCGAACGTCGCGAGCGGAAGTTTCAGGCGCTTCGGCTTGATCGAGAGACTCAACACGTCGCCGGGCCGGCACACGCGATGGCAGCGCACTCCTTCGCAAGAGGTGAAGAAAATCATCTTCGGATCCACCGTCTTGCCCACTTCGCCAACCTGTCCTTCGAGGAGAAACAGGACACCCAACTGCCCGAGCGCCTCAAGCATGATGGACGCCGGCAGGACCGGGTTGTCCTTGAAGTGACCCTGGAGAAAAAATTCCTGCCCGCTGATCTTGTATTTGGCGTTGGCGCCATTGGCGCTGATCGACGCCTCACCGAGAAACAAAAAGGGCGGCTGGATCGGCATGATCGAGGCAATCTGCTCGATCGGGAGAAACTTGGTCGGCTTGGGCAGCGGCATTCCGCGCACCTTGCAGCCAATGAATGTCTTCACGTCACCTACGGTGCGCAGATGGCGGAGTTCCTCATTGTTGATGGACATCTGCAGGACGTCCTCCACGAGGATGACGATTTCCATCATCGTCAGTGAATCGATCCCCAAATCTTCGATAATGCGCAGGTCATCGTCTGCATCCCGGAGCTTGGCTCGCAGGTCAGGTTCGACGAAGCGTTCGATAATACCAAGGACAACGGCTGGCAGGTGTTCGGTATTGCCCGTCTTTCTGAATTGGGCAGCAGACTCGTAAGTTGCTGCGGAACAACGCTTAAGGGATTCCCTTAGATTGGTGTCCTCTTCTGGAGTAAACGGCTTAAGTTGAAATCCGGATGAGTTAGAAACTGCCTTTGCCATGCAGCCATGCATAAATGAGCGGCCGGGAGAGTGTAAACTCCAAAATCCCGTCCAAAACACCCCCTCCAATCTGATACAGGAAGGTTGGTATGGTCCTTCCCGCAAATATTCGCTGGCGCAATGAGGCCTAGCGCCCCTAAAGCAGTCCCTCCTTCATGTCTTCCCAGCCGACCAAGCGACTCGTTGCAGTCACCCACGAGTTCTATCCCCATCGCGGCGGAATTGCTGTTTATACTGCGGAAATGGCTGCCGCAGCCGCCCGCGCGGGCTGGGAAACAGAAGTTTGGGCACCAGCCCTAGCCAATGGAACAATCGAGCCAGATTGGCCTTTCGCTGTCCGGCGTCTCAACATCGACAGTTCACACGGGCTCTTGAACCAGTGGCGGATGGCCCGCTATCTCTTGGTTCACCGCGACCAATGGAAGGACGCTATCCTTTACGTCTCCGAGCCCGGACCCCTGTTATCGATGCTGCTGCTGCAGTTCTTCGATATCCTGCCGCCGGCCCGTCTCCACATCACGTTGCACGGATCCGAGATCCTGCGGCTGGCGATACGACCCCTCACCCGATGGAGCGCGCGCCGCCTGTTCGCCCGGGCAGACCGGATCAGCGCGGTCAGTCGCTATGCCGAACGCCTGCTGGTCGATCTTTTCCCCAACACGGCAAACAAGGTGGTGCTGACGCCCGGCGCATTGCGCGCAAACTTTGTTCACATGGCCCCACCGGTGCCGAAACCGGCGGAGGAACGCATCATCATCTTGACGGTCGCTCGCATCCATCCCCGCAAAGGTCAGTTGCGCGTGCTCAAAGCGCTCAAGGCCCTCCCCTCTCCCATCCGGGCCCGCATCGAATATTGGCTCGTTGGAGCACACGGGAAGGAAAACTACGAGCCCGCACTGCGCGCTATGGCAAGCGATGCCGGATTCCCGGTGAAATTTCTCGGTGATGTGCCAGACGAACAACTCGGGTCGCTTTACTCCCAAGCCGACATCTTTGCGATGACGAGCATGCCACACAAATTAAGCGTCGAGGGGTTTGGCCTCGTGTATCTCGAGGCCGGTGCCCACGGACTGCCGGTCGTGGCGCACTCGATCGGTGGCGTCCCCGAAGCTGTCCTCGATGGTGAAACCGGCTTACTGGTTCCACCCGAAAATCCCGGGGCACTCACCGCCGCTTTCGCTCGACTGATCAACGATCCGGAATTGCGGCACCGATTGGGCGACGCTGGTCGCGCACGCGCTCTCAGCCATACGTGGGATGATGCAGCCCGAACCATGTTTGGACAACCCGACTCGCCTGCCTCACCCTGTCCCATGCCATGATTGTCTCGCGCTCGCAGATCAACGTCCGCTACGCCGAGACGGACATGATGGGCGTCGTCTATCATGGCAACTACCTCGCGTGGTTCGAGGTCGGCCGCACCCAATTGCTCCGGGAATGTGGCGTCGTCTATCGCGATCTCGAAACCCAAGGGTATCGACTGCCGGTCATCGAGGTCGGCTGCAAATATCTTCGCCCCGCGGTTTACGATGACAATGTCACCGTGATCACCACGCTGGCGGAAAGGCCGCTCCTGCGCATCCGACTCGATTACGAAGTGCGACGCGACGACGAGTTGCTCGTGACGGGATTCACCGTGCACGGCTTCATCAATCACCAAGGCTCACCCGTTCGACCGCCGGTTCTCTTTACGGAGCGCATGCGCGCCCTCTTCGGAGCGCAGAATAGCAGCTGACCAATCACTCGTTTACCCGCGCGGCTCCGCTGCGGCGTATTCAGTCAGCACCTGATCATTCGTTTCCCCTGCGCGCGCTGTCGCGAGGAGATCAACCGCTTCTGCTCCCGCAAGCCGCTGCACCGCCCACACGGCGTGGGCGCGCACCAACGGTGACGCGTGCGCCGCAAGTCGCACCAAGGAGGGTGCCAGCGATTGATCACCAGAGTTTCCTGCGACGACACACGCATTGCGCAACAGTCCCGTCAGCTTCAGTCGTTTCACCGCGGTGCGACGAAACAGCGTCGTGTAGCGCTCGGTCGTCATTTCCAGCAAGTCGCGCAAACCGACCCCGGTCAGATCATGCCGTGCGACGAGCAGCAACTTTCGTCCCTCCCGCGCAAACCGGTTCCAAGGACAAACCTCGAGGCAAATATCGCAGCCATAGACGCGATCACCGATGCCCGCGCGCAGTTCCCGCGGAATCACCCCTTTGTTCTCGATCGTCTGATAAGAAATACAGCGCCGCGCATCCACCACGCCTGGCTCGGGGATTGCGGACGTCGGGCAAGCATCGATGCAGCGAGTGCATTTCCCACAGAACAAGCCCGCAGGCTCGTCGGCGCCGACGTTCAGATTCTTGCTCAACGGCTCGTCGGGTTCGATCACGGCCCGCGTCACAATCGTGGCGAGAAACAACCAGTTTCCGTGTTGTCGCGAAATCAGCATGCCGTTCTTGCCCCGGAATCCGAGCCCCGCTCGCGCGGCCCATCCGCGCTCCAGCACCGGCCCCGTATCGGTATAGAAACGGTAATCGGCACCGGTAAGCCCCGCGATTTCCTCAACCGCCCTTCCCGCCGCGATCAACCCGGGTTTCATCGTGTCATGATAGTCCTCATGCACGGCGTAGCGCGCCCAAGCTGGTGCGCCACTCTTTCGCCTCCGCGACTCGACCGCCGCGCCCGACCAGTAATTCAAACCCATGACAATCACGCTGCGGGCCTCGGCGAGCACCCGCTCCACGTCCCCGCGCTTTTCGGCGGAGCGCTCGATCCACGTCATGTCGGCATGGTGTTGTGCGACCAACCATTTGCGCAGTGCGGCACCGCCTGCGGGCGCGGCCTTCGCAAAACGCACCTCGTCAAATCCGATCGACCGCAATCGTTCGCGCAGCAATTCGCGCTGTTCGCGGCCAACGGTCGCCTTCGCGATCACACTCATGGCGATGGCGCGCGCCAATGGCCGGCTTCTTCGCGATACACCCGCAAGACGTGCGCGACGATTTCGCGCATCGGGCGGCCCTCAGTCAGCACCATCGTGCCCGTTCGACGATAAAGCTCTTCGCGGGCCGCGTAGAGCGTGCGCAGCCGTTCCGCCCGGTTTTCGCCCTGCAACAGCGGTCGGTGCGCCGTTCGCTCCGTGCGTTGCAGAACGGTTTCCAGGGGCGCGTGCAGACAGATTGTCACCCCCCGAGCCTTTACCAATTCGAGCATGCCCTCCGGCACGATCAATCCACCGCCGCAGGCCACGACGCACCCCGTCGCCGGATGCCCGCGCTCGACGAATTCGCGCTCCAAGGCGCGAAATTTTCCCTCACCTTCCCCGGCGAAAATTTCTGCGATCGACTTTGCATGGGTTGCCTCGACGGCGAGATCGCTGTCGGCAAAATCAAATCCGAGCTCGCGCGCCGCGTGGCGGCCAACCGTGCTCTTGCCAGTGCCGGTAAACCCGACGAGGTAAAGGTTGACGCGAGTGGTTGCCATCTGCGTCAACGAATACCCGCCTGCCCTGCGGGGCAAGCGCGGTTCCACTTCGCGCTCGGCAAGCTGTGTCAAAACCCGCACCCTCGCGTCATGCCTGCGTCCGATTCGTCCGACCACACCTTTGCCAGTGATAACACTGCGGGCATCGCCCCCGAAGCCATGGCCGCGCTCAGCGCCGCCAATCACGGCTCCACCCCCTCCTATGGGGACGATCCGTGGACCGCGCGGGCGAAGCAGCTCATCTCAGCGGTCTTCGAACGCGATTGCGCCGTCTTCTTCGTCTACAATGGCACGGCAGCCAACGCACTGATGCTCGCGCATTATTGCCGCAGTTATCAAAGTGTCCTTTGTCACGATTTCTCGCACGTCGACACCGATGAGTGCAGCGCGCCTGAATTCTTTACCGGGGGCTCCAAGGTGCTCCCGATCGCCGGTCCGGGCGGCAAGCTCCGCGCGGCCGACCTGCTGCCCGTGCTGGCCCGCGGACACGGCGTGCATTTTCCCAAGCCCGGTGCCCTTTCGATCACGCAGTCCACCGAGTGGGGCACCGTCTACACGCCGGAGGAAATTCGTGCGCTCACATCAGTCGCACAGGAGCACGGTCTGGCCGTGCATATGGATGGCGCACGTTTCGCCAATGCAGCAGCGGCCTTGCAGGCGCGGGGATTTTCGCCCGCTGACATGACATGGCGGGCGGGCGTGGATGTGCTGGGATTCGGTGGCACGAAGAGCGGCATGCACAACACGGAGGCCATTGTGTTTTTCAATCAGGAGCACGCGCGGGAATTTGAATACCGGGTGAAGCAATGCGCGCAGCTCGAGTCCAAGCAGCGCTTCGCCTCGGCGCAGTGGTGCGGCATGCTGGAGGGCGGAGCGTGGCTGCGCCACGCGACCCACGCCAATGCGCTGGCGGCCCAGCTCGCCGCGGCGATGAAAAAAATTCCGGGCGTGAAGTTTCTGGCGGAGCCTGAAGTCAACGGCGTCTTCGTCGAGTTACCCCTGCCCGCCGTGGAAGCGATGTGGGCGCGAGGCTGGCAATTCTATCGCTTCATCGGCGAACACGGTTACCGGGTGATGACGTCATGGGCGACGCAGCCGGCGGCTGTGCAAGCCTTCCTAACGGATCTGCGCTCCGTCATGGCGAACAAATAGTGCCAAGAAAAACGCCCTCCGGATGAGGGAGGGCGCTGGAGAAAAAGAGAATGGCGGAAGCCGTTTACTTCTTCGCGTCGGCGGGCTGCTTCGGAGCATCCTGCACGCCGAGAACCTCGACTTCGAAGATCATCGTGGCGGCCGGCGGAATGCCTTGCGCACCCTCGTCACCGTAGGCGAGGTGCGGCGGATTGTAGAGTTTCCACTTGGAACCGACCGGCATCTTGAGAAGTGCCTCCAACATGCCGTCGATGAGCGCGCCTTCTTCAACGAGCGCATCAATCGGCCGGGGTGTCTGGCCTTCCGGAGCCTGCAAAGACGTATCGAAGATCTGACCGTTGATGAACGCGCCTGTGTAGTGAATCTTCACGACCTGACCCTTCTTCGCGATGGCACCCTTGCCTTCCGTGATCACTTCATAGCGCAATCCGCTGCCGGAAAGCTCTTTCACGGTCTTGTTTTCCTTCAGCTTGGTGAAGAACGCGGCGGTGTCGGCCATGTTTTGGTTGCGGACCTTGAGGAGGAAATTCTCCTGCTTCTTCTGCAGGATGGCCTGCAACTGCGGGCCAACCTGCTCACCATCGTAACTCGGTTGACGGCCAGCCGCGGCCAACGCAAGGCCTTTGGCCATCGCCTCAAGTTGAGCAGGCGTGAACTCGAGTTCCGCGAGATTCATGCGGGCACCGACCATCCAGCCATAGACTTCCATGAGCTGGGCTTCGGTGAACTTCACCGCCGGAGCGGCCGGTGCAACTGCCGCGGGCGCGACTGTTGCCGGAGCGGGAGTGGTTTGGGTGGCAGGCGCCGCGGTCGCACCGCTGCCAACCTGCGGAAGTTCGAATTTAACCGGGTTCTGCTGCGCAGAAGCGGCGACCAGCAAGCCGAGACTGCAAAGGCCGGCACTGAGGAATTGGGAGAGTTTCATGAGGGTTGAATGTGCCCGATTAGATAACGGCCCGGGCACTTTTGTGCCGTTAAAAGTGGGGACGTTGCGCAGCCGGTGAGAAAAAATCAATCCCTTTGGCGGGTGGATTTTCGTGAAATTTCGCTCCGTCCAGCCACCCATCTCAGGCTTGTAACCTCCAACCGGGATCACCAACCTGCCCAATCCCATGAACGAAAACCAATTCTGGCACAGCACCGATGGCCAGATCCTCACGGTCAAACCGAAAAATGGTGAAATTGCCGTCCTGACTCTGGCTTTTTGGCCGCGCAATCCGGCAGAGATGGAATTTTTAAAGTCGCACCTGGGCGAGTTGCGGTTCAGTGAGCGCAGTTCCTTGGCGCGCATCGGCATCGAGATGATCGCCCAAGGCGCGCCAGTCGTCGACGGCAACCGCCTCCTCCTTGAAGCCGAATCCTACCTCTACGACCCGAGCTTCCCCAATGCAGCCTACTGGAAAAAACTCCTGCGCCCCGGCGTGCCCGCCGGCCGCCTGTTCTACGCGCCCGCTGCCGCCAAATTGTCCTCCACCGAAATCTGGCAGGCGGTGCAGAACAATCTCCTCAAACTCCCCAACACGACGTCGATCGACAGCCAGGGTCGGGTTTTCTTCACTCCGCACCCCGTTAGTTACACGCTCAATCCGCGACTGCAGCGCCTGAATTTCGAGCACATTGTCAGTGGCTACGCCGGCCGCAGCTTCCTCGACAAAGTGCAGATCCGGCACGACGCCACCACCCTCACGATCCCGCCACGGTCGGGCATTTTGACGAGTTGTTCGATGTTCTTGCGCGAACACCACGTCGTCCTCAACCCCGG
Organism: uncultured Opitutaceae bacterium; assembly: GCA_947085115.1. Lineage (GTDB taxonomy): Bacteria > Verrucomicrobiota > Verrucomicrobiia > Opitutales > Opitutaceae > Didemnitutus. The sequence goes on from CAMTVF010000076.1 coordinate 15,535, forward strand.
CGAGGGCAACTTCGGCCTGCACACCAGCGCCGTGCTGCTCGATCCTGTGAAGACCTTTGGCACAAACGTCATGCTCGAGGTTTACAACAAGGGCAACCAGCCCGTCGTCAACCCGATGGTTTCCGTTGAAGTTTTTCGCAGCCCGCCGTTGGAAACCACCGAGTTCAAGGCCCTCACCAAACGGCGGCAGCGCCTGCTCGGCACGGTGCAGAGTCTCTACAAGTGCCTCGACGATTATCCGGCCGTCGCATCGGGCGGCGCACGACCCAAGACAAAAATCACCGTCCGCGGCCAAAGCGCCACGATGGTCAACCGCACGTTGCTGGTCCGGGCCAATGACGACGATGTGCGCAAGATCACCGAAGGCGGCGCCTGTCCCGTTGGCGCGCAAACGATGATCGAGGCCCTCGACAGTGCTCCGGCTGATGCCGACACGCTGGTGGTGGATTACTTCCCCGATCTCCTCGAGCACACCGAGCTCATCACCCGCCTCGGCGATGTGAAGCTCCGACGCATCATCTTTCGGCACGCCTCGCGCACCCACGGATACTTTCTCTCGAGCAACGCGCACGCGCGCCTTGATACGTTCCACTCCCTTGGCATTCCGGTCTATTGGCACGACGAGATGACGAACGACCTCTACCTGCACACTTACAAGAAGGGTCACGGTTTCTTCGTGCGCGAGGAGATGTCCCGCAAGTTTCAGGAGTGCCCGATTCTCGCGTTTTACGGCTCAGCCGTGGACATCGGTGACTGCGACACGCAGCGCATCTCCGACCTCGTCGAAAAACTCAGCAGTTTCCTGGGGCCCAACATCGGCATGCTCACCGGCGGCGGAGGAGGCGTGATGCGCCTCGCCACCGAAAGCGCCCGCGCCAAGGGCGCGCTCACGGGCGCCTGTTTTCTCGAGCTCGAAGCTCAACCGCCCGAACTCGGCGTCGATTTCTTCAACACTTTTCAAGAGACCTCACGGCACTTCCGTCAAAAGTGGTTCGAGGCCGCCGATTTTTGCATCTTCAACGTGGGAGGCGTCGGCACACTCGAGGAGATCGGGATCGAGCTCTGCAACTTGAAACTGGGGATCCGCCCGCGGACGCCCTACGTCTTCTACGGCTCGGGCTTCTGGAATGATCTGCGGCAACAGTTTGAGTTGATGATCTCCGAGAAACGCGCGCCGGCATGGATGAAGGACTACGTCATCTTCACTGACGATGCCGACGAGGTCGTCCGCTTCTACCGCAAGACGCTGCAAGTGCTCTGACACCCCGAGCCCCGCTACACAGGGTCATAGGTCGTGGGATCGCGGTTTAGGACTTCCCCCACCCGCGCCAATTCCTATCAACATCAGATTGGTGACTCTTCCATCCACAGTCCTCGTCGTCGGCTCAGGCGGGCGTGAGCACGCACTCGTCCGCTCGCTGCTCTCATCTCCTTCGCAACCCCGCGTGCTTTGCGCCCCGGGCAACGCGGGCATCGCGCAGGAGGTTCCCTGCTTCCCGGTGGCTGTCGACGATCCGGAAGGTCTCGTGGCCCTCGCCCAGCGCGAGAAGGTCCGGTTCGTCATCGTTGGACCCGAACTGCCACTGGCGCTTGGTCTCGCCGACCGACTGATCGTCGCGGGCATTCCGGTTTACGGTCCCAAAGCTGCCGGTGCCCGACTCGAGGCCTCGAAGATTTTCACCAAGAATATCCTCCTGAAATACAACATCCCCACCGCTCGGGTTGGGATTTTCCGCGAGGTAACTCCTGCACTCGACTATCTAAAAACCTGCGGCGTGCCCATTGTGATCAAGGCCGATGGGTTGGCGGCTGGCAAAGGGGTGGTCGTCGCGCAGACCACAACCGAGGCTGAGACTGTCGTGCGAGAAATGCTTGGCGGTCGTTTCGGCGCCAGCAGCCGCGAGATCCTCATCGAAGATTGTCTGGTCGGCGAAGAGACTTCGATCCTCGTCGTCGTCGCTGGCCGCGACTACGTCATCTTGCCAACCTCACAGGATCACAAACGCATCGGCGACGGCGACACCGGCCCCAACACCGGTGGCATGGGCACCTACTCACCCGCGGAGGTCGTCACGCCCCCGTTGCTCGCGCGAATTGAGGACGAAATCGTGCGTCCCTCCGTCAACGCCATCGCCGACGAAGGCCTCGACTACTGCGGCACGCTCTTCATAGGCATCATGCTCACCCCGTCAGGCCCAAGCGTGATCGAATACAACGCCCGCTTCGGCGATCCCGAGGCCCAAGTCGTGCTGCCCCGGCTCGAAACGGACTTGCTCGAGCTCCTCTGGGCCGCCGCCCACCGCCATCTCGCCGGATTCACCCTCAAAGTGAAACCGATCCACGCCCTCTGCGTCGTCATCGCAGCCAAGGGATATCCCGACAAGTTTCCAACAGGAGACGTGATTCAGATTCCCACGGAACTGCCCGCTGAAACGACGGTTTACCACGCCGGCACCGCCCTCAATGCCGCCGGAGAGATCGTGACCGCCGGCGGTCGCGTGCTGGGCGTCACGGCGCTCGCCCCCACATTGCGCGAGGCGGCTGATCGCGCCTACGCCGCGTGCGAACAACTCATTTGTCCAACCAAGTATTTCCGCCGCGACATCGGAGCCCGGCAACTCAACCGCTCATGAAAAAAATCATTTCACACTGCTTCATCGTCCTTGCTCTCGCGGCTGCAAGTGGAGCGACCGAGCTGACCGATCTGGGCCGCGGTTTGTCCTACCTGCGGGTGAGCTCGGTGAGCGAATCAGCCAAGGCAATCGTCGCAAGTGTGCCGCAAAACCGACCGTTCGTGCTCGACCTGCGCTATGTCACCGCGACGGACGAGGACTCGCGCTTGATCAGCGGCGCCCTCGCCAAGCGCACGGGCACACTCCCTCTTTTTATTCTCATCAGTCCCGAGACTCCCCCTGCGGTCGCCCAGGCCTTGTCGCGGCTGCCTGTCGGCACCATCACGCTTGGAGTTGAAGGGTCGGCACCTGTGCCAACAGTCGTCGTCGCGCAGGCGACCGGCACGGACCGACGAGCTTACGACGCTGCCCGGGACGGACTTGCCTTGGAAACCCTGATTTCGGGCAAGATCAACAAAGAGCGTTTCGACGAGGCGTCGTTGGTGCGGGACTTTCAAAATGGGCACGCCTACCCGTCGCCTCCGTCTGCACCCGATTGGGCGACCAAGCCCGACACCCAAAAACCGCAGGTATTGACTGACCGCGTCTTGCAACGGGCCGTTCATTTGCACCGCACCTTGGTCGCCCTGCGACCCCGCGGGGCATGATGACGGCCCTTTGGCTTGCAGCGATTGACTGAGTGCATTCCCCTTTCGCGATGCCAATCCCCGGCCCAATCATCATCGTCTGCACGGCAAATATCTGCCGCAGCCCGATGGCAGAGGGTTTGCTCGCTCATGCGCTCGCCGGGCTTGAGGAACCCCTGAAAAGCCTGCGGGTCGCTTCCGCTGGCGTGGCAGCCCGTTCGGGTGACTTGGTTTCGGCCAATTCTGTCGCCGCCATGAAAAAGGTCGGCATTGATATCTCGAAACACCGCGCCCGTGCCCTGACCCAGGAGATGCTCAATGAGGCATCGGCGATTTTTTGCATGACGGAATCGCATCGCACCATCATCGAACTCCAAGCCGTTCCCGTGCCGCCGGAGCTCCATCTGCTGCGCGATTTCATTCCGGAAACTGCCACCCGCGAAATCGCCGATCCATTCGGTGGCCCGCTAAAACTCTACGAAGCCAGTCGGGACGAAATGGTGGAAGCCATCCCGAGCCTGATCGCCTTTTTGCGCAAACGAGTCGCGCCCAGCTCTCCCTGAATCCACACCCGGTCTTCTCGAAAATCACTCTAATCCGAATCTCTATGTCATTGAATTCTGCTCCCCTCGCCCAATTGGATCCCTCCGTGCACGCCGCCATTGCTGGCGAATCACTCCGCCAGCAACAGCACATCGAGCTCATCGCATCGGAGAACTTCACATATCCGGCCGTCATGGAAGCGCAGGGCAGCTCGCTGACGAACAAATATGCGGAGGGCTACCCGGCCAAACGCTGGTATGGTGGCTGCGAGTATGCCGATCAGGTCGAGACGCTCGCTATCGAGCGCGCGAAACAGCTCTTCGGCGCCGAGCACGCCAACGTCCAGCCTCACTCCGGCGCTCAGGCAAACACCGCCGTCTACGCCGCTGTTCTTCAGCCGGGCGACAAACTCCTCGGGATGAACCTGAGCCACGGGGGCCACCTCACCCACGGCAACCCCGCCAATTTCTCCGGCAAACTCTACAACTTCTGCCAATACGGCGTTCGCGAGGACAACGGCCTCATTGACTACGACGAACTCACCGCCGTGGCCCAGCGCGAAAAACCCAAGATGATTACCGTCGGCGCGTCCGCGTATTCGCGCGTCATCGATTTCGGCCGGATGGGCAAGATCGCCCGCAGCGTCGGCGCCTACCTCTTCGCTGACATTGCGCACATCGCCGGCCTCGTCGCCTCGGGCCATCACCCGTCCCCGGTGCCGCATGCCGATTTTGTCACGACGACCACGCACAAGACCCTGCGCGGGCCGCGCGGCGGGCTCATCCTCTGCCGCACGGTGCACGCCAAGGCAATCGACTCCGCGGTGTTTCCAGGCACGCAAGGCGGTCCGTTGATGCACGTCATAGCGGCCAAGGCCGTGTGCTTTGGCGAGGCCCTCAAACCTGAGTTCAAGACCTACTCCGCCCAAATGCTGAAGAACGCCCAAGCCCTCGCCGCCGCGATGACGGCGCTTGGCTACAAGATTGTCTCCGACGGCACCGACAACCACCTCATGCTCGTGGACCTCCGCGCCAAGCTCCCGAAGCTCACGGGCAAGGTCGCCCAAGAGACCCTCGATCGGGCCAACCTCACCTGCAACAAAAACACCGTGCCCTTCGAAACCCGCTCGCCCTTCCAGGCCTCGGGCATTCGCCTCGGTTCACCGGCCATGACAACGCGCGGCTTTAAGGAAGCCGAGTTTGAGCAGGTCGCACAGATGATCGATACCGTGCTGACATCGATCGGGACCGCCCAGGAAACGGCGACCATTGCCACTGTGAAGGCGAGGGTTATCGCCCTCACCGCCAAGCACCCCCTGCCCTACCCGGCATAGAAGTCTTGCTTTGCCGTAATTGACGGCATCGCCCCTTGGCCGGAAAGCGCTCATTTTCAAAAGCCTCCACGTCATCCCCTGCCGGGTGCACCGCGCAAGACCAACGGCGTTCCTGCACGCCGCTAGTCTTTCAGAAGCCGTTTGAACTGGGTCAATCTCTCGCGCTTATTTGTCGCCTCGGCCCGCAGGGCTCCCTCGTCGGCTGAGAAAAGCATTCCCCATTTTATCCCGGTCCAATCTGCTTGTCGCCTGTCGTGTGCTGGTCCCAGTCTTTCTATGCCCGTGCAGTTCCAGAAAAACATAAAGAGGCTGACTTCCGCCTCTCATTTGCGCCTCTGGCTTCTTGGCACCATCGTGCTGGTGGGTCTTGCCATTGCCGCAATCTCGTGGCGCTCCGTGCAGCAGACCGAGGATGATCGGATCGCCGCAGCCTTCCGGCGGCGGGCCGAGTCCCAAGCCCACGCGAGTCGCGAGCGTATCCGCCTCTGCGAAGAGATGGTGTTCAATATGCGCGGCATCTTCGTCAATTTACCCCGGCTGACCCGCCGCGAGTTTGAAAGCACCTGCGCTGATATGCTGACCCGGCACCCAGCGATCCAGGCATTGCAGTGGGTCGCCTACGTGGAGGATCATGAACGCGACAAGTTCGAGTTGGCAGCACGTGAAGAATATCCCGGTTTTACAGTGCGCGAGCCCGATGGAGCCGGCGGGCTCAGACCCTCGACGAGACACGAAGATTACACGATCATTCGTCTGGTCGCGCCCCTCGAGGGAAACGAGGCCGCGCTGGGCTACGCCAATTCGCGCTCTCCGATCGGCGACATTCTGTCCACGGCCCGTCGCGAGAAACGCATGGTGGTGACCCATCAGTTCCGCCTCGCCCAAGCCGCCGGACCCGGCACTGAGCAGGGGGTCGTCTTTGCCGCGCCGCTTTTTCAAACGATCCGCCCAGAAGGCTCGGACGGCTTTCGCGGTTTTGTGCAGGTCGTGTTTCGCATCGAAACGATGCTTTCGCAGCCCCATCGCAACCGCTCCAACGAGGCGCTGCTCGTTTACTACACCGATCTCGATGCCCCTCGCCTGACCGCTCCCTGCTCTACGCCAATCGGGCGGGTGATGATAGCATGCCATTCCCTCAGCGCCTGGGCATGCCGGCATACCTGACGTTTCGGGAGATCATCGAACTCGGCGGTCGTCGCTGGGAGTTTTTTGCTGAAATCAACCCGGCGTGGCGCGCCCAACAGCAGACGATGCTGCCCAAGCTCGTTTTTCTTATTGGACTGATTTCAACCGGCGTCATCACCCTGCTGCTTCACATTCCCTTGCGGCGCAATGAGGAGATCGAGCGGCAAGTCGCCACCCGAACAGAGGAGCTGGAGCAAACCAAGTCCGAACTCGAGAAAGACATCCTCCGTCGGCGGGAGGCCGAGCGCGCACTCCAAGCCAGCGAACAGCGGCTGGAAGCCATCCTCGCCAACAGTCCGGCGGCCATCTTCGTGAAGGATCTGAAGGGACGCTACACGCTGTGTAACGACAAATTTGAGCAGGTGTGCGATCGTCCCCGGGCCGAGATCATCGGCCGGTCGGACGGAGAGATGTTTCCACCGGAAATCGCCTCTGTCTGCGTCGAACATGACCGGCGGGTCCTCGCGCAAGACCGGCCGATTGAGTTCGAGGAGAGCGTCGGCACGCAAGGGAGGAGCACCTCCATCGTGCAGAAGTTTCCCCTGCGAGACTCCACCGGGGTCACCTATGGGTTGTGCGGCATCGCGACCGATATCACCGATCGTCTCAATACCGAGCGGGAGCGAATCAACTTTGAGCGCAAACTGCTTCAGACGCAAAAGCTGGAGAGCCTCGGAGTGCTGGCCGGCGGCATCGCGCATGACTTTAATAACATTCTCACCGCCGTCCTGGGGAACGCCACGCTCGCGCGGCATCAGCTGCCCAAGAACAGCCCTGTTAACCCGCAGCTGCAACAAATCGAAGAGGCTGCCCGGCGCGCCGCCGATCTTTGCGCCCAGATGTTGGCCTACGCCGGCAAAGGCAATTCCGTTTCCCAACAATTTAATCTCTCCGAACTCATCAAGGAAACCGTCACCCTGCTCGAAGTATCAGTAAACAAGAGCACCCGACTGCACCTCACTCTCAAGCCAGCTTTGCCGACAATCTTCGCCGACGCCACGCAGCTGAGACAGATTGTGATGAATCTGGTGATCAATGCGGCAGAGGCAATTGGCGAACGGCCCGGAGAGATTCAGCTGTCCACGTTCACCGAACAGACATCGGCCGAGCAACTGAGCCGTGCCGTGCAGAACCCGAGTTTGCCCGGCGGCCTCTATGTCGGCGTGGAAGTGCGCGACAATGGAAATGGTATTCCACCCGAGCTGATCGCGCAAATTTTCGAACCGTTCTTCACCACGCGATTTGCCGGGCGCGGTCTGGGTCTGGCCGCAGTGCTGGGCATCGTGCGCTCCCACCACGGCGCGCTTTTTGTGGAAAGCGTGGTGGGGAAAGGCACGACCTTTCGTTTGCTCCTGCCGGTTGCGGAAGCAGAGGCTGCAACGACGGACCTTTCGACGCTGGCGCCCATTCGCCCGGCTGGAATTTCTCTGCCCAAACTCAAGGGCACGGTGTTGGTGGTCGATGACGAATCGTTTGTGCGGGAGATTACCGGTATCGCCTTGGGCAAGACGGGGCTCAAGGTTCTCGAAGCGCCTGACGGGCTGGGCGCGATCGAGCTCCTGCGCGAGGACGCCGCCAAGATCGACCTCATCCTGCTCGATCGCACCATGCCGAATCTTTCCGGCGAAGAGACCCTGCGACAGATCCGGGAAATCGATGGAAACAAGAAAGTGATCCTGATGAGCGGCTACAGCGAAAATGAAGCGACCAAGCGTTGCTTGAAAAATGGCGCTGTGGCGTTCGTCCAGAAGCCCTTTGAGGTGGAGCATCTGCTCACCCTCATTGCCAATCACTTGGCATCCTAAAGCTGCGCCACGACGGCGGGTAAGCCCGAACACCGGGGGGTGATCGCGACGGGATGGCAAAATCGCCGTGAAAGAGACTTTGCGCAGTCGCCACTTTTCCCCAACGTGTCCCTTCCCGTGTCCACGCCCGTCTCCCCGCAGAAACCACTTTCGCTCGGTGTCATTTTCCTGACGCTCTACATCGACCTGATCGGGTTCTCGATTTTCTTTCCGCTCGGTCCCGAATTGTTGCGGTATTACATCGCTCATGAACCGCAAGGCGGACTCTTCTCCGCGCTGTTTGCTCAACTGCAGTCGGTCGCCCACACCACCCATGTGCCCGAGATGGTCACCGGCGCCCTTTTCGCCGGACTGCTCGGCTCGGTCTATTCCTTCATGCAGTTCATTTTCTCGCCGGTGTGGGGCTCGCGCTCCGACCGGTTGGGTCGACGACCGGTCCTCTTGGTCACGGTGGCCGGCAATGCCTTGAGTTTCCTCGTGCTCGTCTTCAGCGGATCCTTTACGATCTTCTTTCTCGGTCGCATCTTCAGCGGCATCATGGGCGGCAATCTCGCCGTGGCCATTGCCGCCGTGGCCGACGTCACCACCCGCGAGGGCCGCGCCAAGGGCATGGGAATTGTCGGTGCCGCGTTCGGGTTGGGGTTCTTGACCGGTCCGGCCATCGGCGGCCTGACCGCGCACCTCAACTTGCTCGACGCCTACCCCGGGCTCGGTGCATTGGGCATCCATCCCTTCAGTGTGCCAGCTGCCATTGGCTTCGGGCTTTGCCTCGTCAACTTCGTATGGGTCGCCGTGCGCTTCCATGAAACGCTGCCACCGGAGAAACGCGCCGCCGCCGCCGCGACCTTGCGGGAACGCAATCCGCTCCGCGCGTTGCTGACTCTGCCCAATCGCGCGATTCGACGCGTCAACGTGGTGGGCTTCCTCCTGACCTTTGGCTTCAGCTTCTTTGAGACGATCATCAGTTTCTTTACCGCTGAAAAACTCGGTTACACGCCCCGCGGCCTCACACTCATCTTTGTGCATTTGGGAATCGTTTCCATCTTCACCCAGGGCGTGTTGGTGAGGAAATTCGTGCCGCTGATCGGCGAAAAACGCGCAGCGCTGTTCGGCATCAGCGCAATTGCGTTGTCGTTCATTTTGCTCGGTTACGTGATCGGCGTCGCACAATCCGTCCAATGGATGTTTGTCTCCCTCACGCTCTGCGCAGTCGGTTCCGGTTTCGCCAACGTGGGGCTCTCTTCGTTGATCTCGCTTTACGCCGGTCCAGAAGAGCAGGGCAAGATCACGGGCATCTACCGCTCGATGGGGTTCCTGGCCCGGGCGTGCAGCCCGGTCGTGGCCGGCATCATCTTCTTCAAGACGGGCGGCACAGTGACATTTGCCGTTGCCGGCTTTTTTCTTCTCGTGCCGGTGGCGCTCGGCCTCAGTTTGCCGCAGCCAACAAAATGAACCTCCATCGGCCCCATGACGCGCCAAGCGACCGTCGATTCGACTGGTCCGTTACGCGTCTGTTGGCCGGTTGCCTGGGCCTGTTGTTCATCAGCGGCTGCACCACCGCGCCGCGGCGCGAGGCCGCGGAAGGCAAACTCGTTCAAACTCGAGTTGCCGCGCTGCCCGCGCAAATAGTTTCCAATTTCTTTCTCGTGGAGGCGGAGCAAGCGGACGGCAAGACCGCCCGCTTCATGATCGATACCGGATCGACGGCCAACCTCGTCTCAAGCGATTTGGCCACCCGCATGGGTCAGCGCGACCGCACCCGGGCGCGTCGGACCGTCCAAGTCCGTTCGGCCAACGGCGGTGAAGTCTCCTTGGAACAAGTGACCTTGCGTCGTTTGCAATTGGGCGCCGCGCGATTTGAGCGCGTGCCGGCCCTCGTCTATGATTTTGGCGACCTTTCAGCCCATCTCGGAGTTCGCATCGATGGGTTGATCGGCTTCCCGCTTTTTCATGACACCCGGCTGACGTTGGAGTATCTGCAGTCCCGTTTGGTCCTGACGCCTCACTCGATTGCCGCATCGTCCCTCGCTGGTCCGGCGGCCAGCGACTCCCCGCTTTCGTTCAACAACGAACAGGGCGCTCCGCTCGTTCCTGTCCAAATGGGAAATGAATCGTTTGTCGTGCTGATCGACTCCGGCAGCGATGGGGCTCTCAATCTCAACCCGGCCGGCCTGCACCCGCGTTTTCTTTTCGGTCCCCGTTCCGGCACGGTTGTTTCCTCACTCGCCGGCGATCGCCTGCAACTCGCCGGTCGGCTGGGACAGAATGTGCTCATCGGCAGTCATACGATCACTCATCCCATCGTCGATCTCACGGATCAGCTTTCCTCGATCGGCGGCGAAATCTTGCGGCATTTCAATCTCACGTTCGATCAGAGGAACAACACCGTGGTTTTCTCACGCCCCGTCGATGGCGCCGTGTTGATGGAACCGCGGCGCAGCACAGGCCTATCGTTGGTTCGCTCGCCCATCTATTGGCGGGTCATGGCAGTCATCGAGGATTCCCCTTCGACCAACCTCGGGGTGCGACCCGGCGACTTGATTATCAGGATCAACGGCGAACCGGTCGCCAGATGGGGGCTCGATCGCTACGCCAAGCTTCTCGCTTCAGCGGCCAAGGTGACCTACACCTTCCTCACAGGCTCCCGCGAATTCGACCTCGAGATTCAAGTCTTTGAACTAGTGCCGTAACTGTTCGATTATCGCAGTAGAGGACGGCAACCGACGCGCACCCGCCCGGCCACCGGGCAACGAACGCGTAGCATTGGGCAACGGGGGCCCAGCCGTTCACCCACTTGCAGAGCATAATTTGCCGGACCCTCCCCTCGTCATGAACCTGCAACACGATCGCTCTGCCTGGTTGCACGGTCCTCCGTCGGTTTGCCAGATGCAACCCGTCCATCCCGTGCAGTGCCGTCGCCTCGTCCTGCTCGGCGCCCCCGGTGTCGGGAAGGGCACGCAGGCCGCGCTGTTATCCGCCGCGTTCGGTGCCTGCCACCTCTCCACCGGCGACATTTTCCGGGCCGCCCGCCACTGCGAACGCGAGATGTTGTCACCGGCGATGCAAACCGCCATAGCACGGATGAGTCGCGGTGAACTCGTCTCGGACGAGATAGTCCTGCAGATTGTCCGGGAGCGCATGATGTGCTTCTCTTGCGGCGGCGGATTCCTGCTCGACGGCTTCCCGCGCACCATTGCCCAGGCGGCGACGCTTCATGTGCTGCTCGGCTTCCATGGGCACTCGCTCGACGGCGTCATCTCCTACCATCTTTCGGAGCCGGAACTCATCGCGCGCATCGGCGGCCGGCGCACCTGCCCGGTCTGCAAGGCGGTTTACCACGCAGAGTCCCATCCGCCGCGCACAGACGGTGTGTGCGACACCTGCGGCTCGAAGCTGATGATCCGCGAGGACGACAGGCCCGAGGCGGTCCATGTGCGGCAGCAGGTCTTCCAGGAGAACACGGTGCCACTGCTGGAGTATTACTCCGCGCAAGACCTGCTCGTGCAGGTGGATGCTCACGGAACCCCGGAAGAAGTCTTCGCCCGGACCGTCGCCGCCCTCAGAGCGAGGGTTTGAGGGCATCCCCTCCTATTTTTTGTCCGCACTCAACCTGCCCGCGCCAGCGATCAGAATGACAACGTAGCCGGCGAGATAGATGAACGCCAACTCGCCGTTGCCTTGGCCGGAGAGCTTTGCGCCGTGGGCGATAAAGAAGGCGACGCTCATCGTAACCACGAGGAAGAAGGCCGCGAGGCGAGTCCAGAGGCCGATGACCAGCAGCGCGGAACAGAGCAGCTCCGCAAATATCGTGAGCACCAATGCCGGGGTCGCGCCGATGCCGAGGATGTCGGGAAACTTCGACGTGCCGTCAATCAACCCCAGCAACTTGCCCCAACCGTGAAGCCAAAGCATGGAGACGCCGAGCCAGATGCGCAGGACCAGCAGCGCCAGATCAGCGCTGCGCGGGATAAACTCGAGGGTAAGGAATTTTTGCATGGGAGGACGCCCACACCATTGTCAAATGCCGTCGCTCCGCAAGCCCGCAACCGCACCGCGCCACGAGCTACGCGACCCGGGCACCCCGAAAATCCGCGCCTCCGGGCTGCCCAACCTCCGCTTCCACCTGCGAAGTGAGCGCGGTCCGGAGTTCCGCTCCGATTCGCATAATGACTGCGCAGACCTGTTCCTGCACCCCCGGATCATCAGCCGACACGGGCCCGCCGCGGCGTTCGCCTTCGAGCCACATCTCATCCGCGATGATCTTCTGGATCACCGGCAGCTCGCGAAACACCACAGGGTCGAGGGAGGTCATGGGACACACCGCGCGGGTCGGATCCATTGCGCGGACAAACTTGATATCGGCTCACTTCAGCTTCGGATGAAGCGTCGGCGTTGTGGATTTGCCCAACCCGGTTTGCCTCAGCGCGATGCCAGCAAAAAATTCCGCGATTTATTCCGGTGTTTGCATCGGCCAGATTCACTTGAGGCTCGCCGACCTCGATCGTTCCCTCGCCTTTTACCGCGGTGTGTTCGGATTCGAACTCACGCAACGCTACGGCAAGCAAGCCGCCTTCATCTCCGCAGGCGGCTACCATCATCATCTCGGCCTCAACACGTGGGAGAGTCTCGGCGGCACGCCGCCACCACCCGGCCACACGGGCCTTTTTCACACCGCTTTGCTTTACCCCGATGGCGCGGACGCTGGCTGACGCACTGCGCCGCCTCCAAGCCGCCCATTGGCCGCTCAACGGTGCCTCCAATCACGGCGGGAGTGAAGCGCTCTACTTGCGCGATCCTGATCAAAATGGAGTCGAACTCTACTGCGACCGACCATCGGTCCAGTGGCCGAGAAATCCCGGCGGCAGTCTCGCGATGGGAACGAGTCCCCTCAACCTGCCCGCACTGCTCGCCGAATCAGCCCTGCGGGACTGATTTCAACCTCCCCAAGTTGTGGACTTTGGCGCGGTAGCGCCGGTGGGGACGGACCGCAAAGGCGATTGCACTTGTCGCCGCCGAGGCTGCGCACTCGTCGCGGTGACGCGCCACTATCCATCGCACGCTGTTCCAAGGTCCAAAGGGTGAAGGTCGTTGGTAGGATGCCGCCGCCCGACGGCGTTGGAGCACAACCGCGAAAACTTCAGACCGTCGGCAGGGCGAGCAACTTGCACACTTCGTCATCCGAGGTTTGGTGGAAGTCGGAATAGAAGGCGCCAACGGCTCCGAAGTCCTTGGGGATTTGCAACGTGACCACTTCTTCCGCTTTTTCACGCAATTCGAGGTAAGCCTCGCGCGCCATCACTGGTGCCGCCACGACCACCCTTCCCGAATGGGCATCGCGCATCGCAGCCACGGCCACACGCATGGTGGAACCTGTCGCCACTCCGTCATCAACAAGAATGACCGTGCGCCCCCGCACCACGAGTGGCGGGCGACCCGCCCGGTAGACGGTTTCGCGGCGTTCCAACTCGCGGGTTTCACGTATGGCGACACGCTCGAAAACTTTTCCCGGCACCCGATGCCCTGCGATCACGGCGGGGTTGAGGACCCGGAGTCCGCCGAAGGTGACGGCGCCCATCGCCAATTCCTCGTCACCCGGCAGTCCCAGTTTGCGCACCACCAGCACATCGAGCGGCGCGTGCAGTTCGCGGGCAATCTCACGCGCCACCGGCACTCCTCCTCGCGGCAAGGCCAGCACCAACACCTCCGGGCGTCCCGCGTAGCGCTCCAAATGCACGACCAGCTTTCTCCCGGCATCCTCCCGATTATCAAACGTCCAGTTCATAGGCCCTCGCTCCGGCGGTGATTGTTTGCCGCCTGCCGGTAAGATAACCGCGCCCGCGGATCCCGCCACTGTGGAAACTGCGCATTTCTTGGCCGAATCGGCGGGGCGGGTTCGCGGTTCACCCCACCAAGCGGTGTGGTTTTCCCCGGACGGCAAGGGAGATGCCGGGAGACACAAAAAGCGCTAACTCAGCACATCATAGCTCAGTTGCACGAGCCCTCCGGGAAACGCGTGGCAGTTCCGCAAATGCAACTGCGTCTGCAACGACCGCGGCAAAAACAACGGAATTCCATCGCCCAGCAAGAATGGTGGAATTGACAAAATGATCTCATCGATCACGTGACCGGCGAGACAGGGGCTCACCACTTCGCCCCCTCCAACCAGCCAGATGTCACGGCCCGGCTCCGTCCGCAACTCCTTCACGATGCCAGCAATGTCGCCCGCAACAAATTCAGCTTGGGCTTCGCGACGTCCGGAGTCGTTCCGGCTGAGAACCACGCTGCGGCGATCGCCGCAGGGCCAGTTCCCGAGGCTGACAGCCTGATCGTAGGTCTTGCGTCCCATCACCAGCGTATCGACGCGCCGGATAAAATCGGCGTAGCCATAGTCTTGTTTCTTGCCGGGACGCGACAACCGGTCGATGGAGCCGTTGCAGTGGGCGATCTGTCCATCTTGTGAGGCAGTGATATACAGGGAAACTTTGCGCATGAAGAGATCTCGTTTGGGAGAGACGCCGCAACGCGACGCTCCTTCAGTTCAGAAAATCGGCAGCACCGACGCTTAGTTTGCGCCGACCGTCGCGAGTTGCGGCAGCGCGA
>CAMTVF010000077.1:0-8537 GCA_947085115.1 uncultured Opitutaceae bacterium
CGGCAAGAAGTCCCTCAACGAAATCAAGGACAAGCTCGAGGCTCTCGGTCTTTCCCTTGGCATGAAGCTGGACGAACGCCTCCTCGATAATAAGAAGGAAGCCTAAGGATTAATCCCGGGCTCTTGCGCCGTCCGCTGCCGCCATACGCTGCGACCGGATTGCCGATCGGGAGCCCGCCCCAAAACAAACCAAAATGCGTCACAATAAACATCACGCCTCCCTCGGCGTCACCCGCGAGCATCGTTCAGCGATGCTCTCCAACATGGGTGCCTCACTCATTCTTCACGGTCGCATCGAGACCACCCTCACGAAGGCCCGCGCCCTGCGGCCCTTTATCGAGAAGGTGATCACGAAGGCCAAGAAGGCCGCCGCTCTTCCCAAGGAGAATGGCAAGCTTTCCGCCAGCGCGATTCATCTCCGCCGTCTCGCCCTGCGCGACGTGCGCAATGAGGATGCAATCACCCTGCTCTTCAATGAGAAGGCGGAGCAGTTCGCTGCCCGTCCGGGCGGTTATACCCGCATCTACAAGCTCGGACAGCCGCGCATCAGCGATGCCGCCGAAATGGCGCTCATCGAGTTCATCGCGGCCGATGACCAGGGCTACAAGAAGTCCAAGGGTTCCAAGAAGGCCAAGAAGTCTGCGGGCAGGAGGGTCGCCAAGAAGGACGCGCCTGAGGCAGCCCCGGCTGCTGAAGCTGCTCCCGAAGAGACCAAGAGCTAAGCAGCTCTTCATTCCGTTTTACTCAACGCGCCGGACCGCAAGGCCGGCGCGTTTTTCTTGAGCTCTGTCCAAGGTCATCAATGGCGGAGCGCCGGGCCTGCGATCGGCCCTAGAACTTCAGCCGATTGTTCGTGTGGCTGCACTTCGGACAAGTCGCCGTCTCCGTGCCGGGTTTGTCGGTGTAAAGATGATCGCAACGAATGCAGTGGAAGGTGATTTTCCGCCGACCCACCTCATACGATGCGTGGTCACGCCGGTCATAGCAGACCCAAAGAACCCCAAATACGCCCACGGTCAGGATTCCATAAATCAGAATCCCAAATGTGAATTCGGGCGGTGTGATCATGGTCGTAGGCTCGCGTAAAACCCCGCTGCCGCCAAGGGGAAAGGTGCCTCCACGACGTTCGCATGCCGCCAATCGTCTGATTTTTGAGTTTCATTCGAGTGGAAACCTTTCCAGTTTCCCGCATGGCGCAGACTATTGCCGTTCTCGATTTCGGTTCTCAACTGACTCAGGTCATCGCGCGGCGCATTCGCGAGTGCCAGACCTACTCCAAGATCTATCACTATTCGACCCCGGCCGCTCAACTGCGTGCGGAGGGGGTGGTGGGTATCATCCTCTCCGGTGGCCCGCAAAGCGTTTACTCGAAAACGGCCCCGCATCCCGACGTGGAGATTTTCAAGCTCGGCGTGCCCATCCTCGGCATCTGCTACGGAGTGCAGTTGATGGGCCATTTTCTCGGAGGCACGGTCGCCCATAGCAAGGAACGCGAATACGGTCACGGGCACCTGGCGATCAAGCGGCCCGGCAAGCTTTTCGCCGGCCTCCCGCGCAAATTGCGCATTTGGAATTCACACGGCGACAAACTCACCAAGCTCCCGCCCGGTTTTGTGGCAACGGGTGTTTCCGAGAACTCACCCTTCGCCGCCATCGCGGACGTAAAGCGCGGCTTTTACGGCATTCAGTTTCACCCGGAAGTTTCCCACACCGAACGGGGCGGGGACATGATCCGGAATTTTCTCGTGGACATCTGCGGGACGAAGCAGGACTGGACGACGAAGGATTTCATCGCCCACGCCGTGCAGGATATCCGCGAAAAGGTCGGCAAGTCGCGCGTCTTGCTCGGTCTTTCGGGCGGAGTGGATTCGTCCGTGGCGGCGGCGTTGTTGCACCGGGCCATTGGCAAGCAACTGACATGCGTGTTTGTCGACAACGGACTGTTGCGCAAAGGGGAGCGCGACTACGTCGAGGCGCTTTATCAGCGGAATTTCAAAATCGACCTCCGGATCGTCGACGCCTCCAAACTTTTTCTCCGTCGCTTGAAGGGCGTGACGGAACCCGAGCAAAAGCGAAAGATCATCGGCCGCACTTTTGTTGAAGTGTTCGAGAAGTCCCTGCGTTCAATCGGCGGCGCGGAATTTCTCGGTCAGGGAACACTTTATCCCGACGTGATTGAGAGTGTCTCCATCGCCGGCAATCCCGCCTCATTGATCAAGACGCACCACAATGTCGGCGGCCTCCCGGAGCGAATGAAGCTCAAGTTGATCGAGCCCCTGCGGGAGCTCTTTAAGGATGAAGTGCGTCTGGTCGGTGCCGCGCTCGGCCTGCCCAAGGAAGTGGTCTGGCGCCAACCGTTCCCCGGACCGGGACTCGGGGTGCGCGTCATGGGAGAGATCACGGCGGCGAACCTGGAAATCCTGCGCAACGCGGACGCTGTCTTCCAGGAAGAAATGCAGGCGAGTGGCTACTACTGGAAGGTCTGGCAGTCCTTTGCGGTCTTTCTTCCGGTCAAGACGGTGGGCGTATTCGGCGATGAGCGGACCTACGACTACGTCATTGCCCTGCGGATCGTCGAAAGCACGGACGCCATGACGGCCGACTGGGCCAAGTTGCCTTACGAACTCATTCAGCGCATTTCAAGCCGGATTACCAATGAAGTGAGGGGCGTGAGCCGGGTGGTCATGGATGTCAGTTCCAAGCCTCCGGCCACGATCGAATGGGAGTAAGCCGCGGAGGGAAATCCCCTTGCGAACCATGGCACCGATGCCCAGCGTTTCGGTCATATAGCCCTATGAAACTCCGATTCCTGGCCTCGTTTGTTGCTCTGATGCTGGTTGCGACCTCCGCTTTTGCCGACTCGAGGGCCACTGACGTGATTCGGAGGGCGCGCGCTGCCATTGGTTCGGAGAGCACGCTGGCGGCCCTGCAAAGCATTCACTACAAGGGCACGCTGCAGACCACCCAGAAGGTTCCGGTCGACGGCGACGCCAACAACCTGCGCGAAGAATCCGTCGTGCTGGGGATCGACATCATTTTTCAAAAGCGCTTTCAGCAGCGTATGACTCTCCGGTCCGACCGCGTGATCGAGACCACGGCGTTGAATGACTACGAGGCTTGGGTGCGCCAAGCCGAAGCTGCCAATGAAACCCAGTGGCAGGTCACGTTACTGGATTCCCAGCAGGTAAAACGCCTCCGCGCCAACACTTGGGAGAATCTCTACTTCTTCTCTGGCATCGAAAGACGCGGTGGAACGGTGGAATACGTCGGCGAGGCTCGCAGCGATGACCGCGACTGCGTTAAGCTCGTTTTTAGCCACGGAGAGAACATCGTGTTTACCCGTTTCTTCGACAAATCCACCGGGCGTTTGGTGAAGACGGTCACCGAAAGCGGCGGTGAAATTCGGGAAGAGGGAGAGATCATCGTCCAAGGGCTGCGATTTCCCCGAAAACTCCTCAACAAGTCCGCCGATGGGCAACTGGCGACCATCACCTTTGAAAGCGTGACGCTGAACGAGAAGTTCCCCGACGACGTGTTCGCGGTGCCAACCCTCCGGCTGGCGCGCTGAACGGACCGCGCGGGAGGGGATTCGTGGGAGCGGCAATGTCCGCCGCGTTACTTTTGCTTCAGAGGGAAGTTCGATTCCCTTATTCATTCGGCACGCGGGCCTTGTGCAGTCGCTTTCCTTTGCATGCTTCGCGGTTTTAGCCAAGTTAGGTGGGTTCCCCCCCATACCCATGAGCGCCCTGATTAAAATCGACGATAAGGAGTTTCCATTTCCGGTGATGACCGGCACGGCGGGCGAAAAGGCCATCGACGCCCGCACCCTCCGCAAAGACACCGGTTACATTTTCTACGATCAAGGCTACGGCAACACCGGCTCCTGCGAGAGCGCCGTGACGTTTCTTGACGGCGACAACGGCATCCTGCGCCATCGCGGCTATTCGATCGAACAACTGGCCGCGCACAGCGAATTCGTCGAAACCGCCTATTTGATCATTTACGGTGAGCTGCCGACGGCCGAGCAACGCAAGACGTTTGGTCAACTCCTGCGCCAGCACGCCTACATCGAGACGCAGATGCAGGAGATATTCGCCGGTTTCCCGAAGGACGCCCCGCCGATGGCGATGCTCTCTTCGATCGTGAATGCGCTGGGGGCGCATTTCCCGCATCTAGCAACGAACGACTTCGAGAAGGATCTGAAGAATTTCGACCTGACTGCGGCCATCGCGATTTCAAAGATTCGCACCATCGGAGCCATGATTTACCGGCACTCGCAAGGGCTGCCGTTCATGCATCCGAAGGACCTGCCGTTCTGCGACAATCTCCTCCACTTGATGTTCTCGGAACCGTATCAGGATTACGTTTCGATTCCGGAGGTCACCAAGGCGCTTAACCTGATCCTGCTGATGCACGCCGATCACGAGCAGAACTGCTCGACGTCGACGGTGCGCATGGTCGGTTCCAGCGGGGCGAATCTTTTCACGTCGCTGTCGGCCGGCATCAACGCACTATCCGGACCGCTTCATGGCGGGGCCAACGTCGCGGTGATGCAGATGCTCCAGTCGATTCACGACGAGGGCGACGACGGCTCGCGCTTCATCGAGGCCGCCAAGGGTGGATCGAAGAGCAACCGGCTCATGGGCTTCGGCCACGCCGTTTATCGCAACTTCGATCCGCGCGCCACGATCATCGGCAAGGCCTGCGATTCCGTGCTGAAGAAGCTGGGCAAGTCCGACCCGTTGCTCGACATCGCCAAGCATCTCGAAGAAGCCGCGCTCAAGGACGACTATTTCGTCTCGCGCAAGCTCTACCCCAATGTCGATTTCTACTCAGGCATCATCTTCCGCGCACTCGGCATTCCGACCAACATGTTCACCGTGATGTTCGCCATCGGCCGTTCCCCCGGCTGGATCGCCAACTGGCGCGAGGTCGCCTCGAACGAAAAGGGCCGCATCTACCGCCCTCGCCAAATCTACGTCGGCCCGGTCAAACGCGGCTACGTCCCGATGGACAAGCGCCTCTAATCGACCACCGCAGAACCGTGCGTGATTCGTCAAGCCCGCCCATCCGGTGGGCTTTCTTTTTTTTCGGCCGGTTTGGCTTCGATCTGCACGTGCATGATTTCCTCGAGCTTGAGTCCGGTGATGACGCGCAGGCCTTTGATCAGGCGCCAAAGGATGAAAACCATCACGGCCATGCTGGGCACTACGATCACCGGCCAGCTCCACGCCATCATCTTGCCATACTGGGCGTTGAATTCCGGCGTCTCGGGCATTTCGGTGATCAGGTAACGGGCGAGCGCGAAGTTAAGCACCGACGACAGCGCAAAGGAACCGGCGAGCAACCAGCTCGACGAACCCAACAGGCGGTCAAACGCCGGGCGGGTGCCGCGTTGGTCGAGTGCGGTGTTCACTCGAGGGAGGTTGAGCACTTCGTCATTGAGCAAGAATGTCCGCACGAGGGGCCGCTTGGTCCATTGGGAGAAAATCACCATCGTTCCAATAATGGCCGGCACAGCGGCTTCTTTGACGGCGAACCACAATGGTTCCAACCGCATCATGCTGAATCCGCCAGTGGCCAACGTGCCGAAAAACCCCAAAGCGGCGACGAAGTTGAATTTTCGCCGGAGCAGCCCATCATAGATGCCGTAACCGAGCGGGAAGGCCAGCGCGAGCAACAGCGCCTGCTTGGCGCCTAGCTGGTTGCTCAGCTTCGACAGGATGAGCACCGGGACCACGATGCATAGGCCGAGGTTCAGGAGGAGGCTTTCGCGCTTGGGCCGGGACGTGGACATCCGGCAAATGAATGGGTAACCGAAGCGGACGGAAAGAGAGAAAGGGCACGGAGGGGTCTTTTCCTGATTCCCTGAGTTCCAAATTTTTGTATCCTACTCGCGTAATGATACTTCTTGGAGTCAACATCGACCACTGCGCCACCGTCCGCCAAGCCCGCTATCGTCAGGCCGGCACAACCGTCGGCGGCAACGTCGAACCCGATCCGGTTACGCTCGCGCTGCTGTGCGAACAGGCGGGCGCAGACGGCATCACCATCCACCTGCGGGAGGACCGGAGGCACATCCAGGACCGCGACGTCGAGCGTCTCTGCGAAGTGGCGGCTACGCGCGTCAATCTGGAGATGGCGTGCACAGCCGAGATGACCGCGCTGGCGCTCCGACTGAAGCCGCATTCCGTGTGTTTGGTGCCGGAGAGTCGCGAGGAGATCACCACCGAGGGCGGTCTCGATGTCGTCAAGCACCGCGAAAAAGTCGCCCGCGTCACCGACGCGATGAACGCCGCCGGCATCAAGACGAGTCTCTTCATCGATGCGGACGAACATCAGATCGCCCTTTCCGCCAAGCTCGGCGCGCCATGGATCGAGCTGCACACCGGCGCCTACGCCAACGCCTATCACGGCCCGGCGCGCGCGGATGAATTCAAGCGACTGTGCCTGGGTGCCACGCATGCCCACAGCCTCGGGCTCGTCGTGAACGCCGGTCACGGGATCAACTACATCAACATCGCCGAGGTCCGCACCATTCCTCATCTCCACGAACTGAATATCGGCCACAGCATCATCAGCCGCGCGCTCTTCACTGGAATCGAAGAGGCCGTCCGCGAAATGAAAGCGCGGATGAATCCCGCCCAGTAGTGAGCATCGAGTAGTGAGGAGTTAGCATGCCTTTGCGGGAACTCCCTCTTCATGCCGATAATCTCCCCGCTACCCACTACCCGCTACCCGCTACTGCAACATGAGTATTTCCCTTCCCCCCGGTGGCACCCTGATCGGTCTGGGCTGCGATCTCATCGAAACCGAACGCATCCGCAAAGTGCTCGAGAAACACGGCGAGCGATTTCTCAAGCGCGTCTTCACCGACGAAGAACAGGCCTACTGCAACTCCCTGAAATTTTCGCACAAACACTACGCCGCGCGTTGGGCCGCAAAGGAGGCGGTGTCCAAGTGTTTCACGACCGGGATCGGACCGCACCTCGATTGGACCTCGATCTCCGTTTACCATGGTTCGCGCAAAGAGCCGCTCGTGCGGCTCGACGCCAAAGCCACCGCCTTGCTCGCGCAGGTCGGCGCCACGCATGTCTGGCTGAGTCTCTCGCACATTGATTCCCACGCGATGGCGGTGGCGGCGCTGGTGAAGAACGGTTGAATGGTCGCACGCAGAGTTGCTTAGAGCTTTTCTGGCGACGGACGTTCACGTAGCGTGCATCCATGTCGAACGTGGCGTCGCATCCTGTGCTGTCGTGTGCCGGGGCAAAGGCTTGGGAGTCGTCGCTCATGCGCGACGAGGCGGCGGAATGGACAGCGATGCAGCGGGCGGGTGCGGCAATCGCGAACGGGATTCTCGCCGATTTTCGTGAGATTGGCGGTTTGCCAGAAAAGGCCCGCTTGCTCGTGCTCGTTGGCAAGGGACACAACGGCGGCGACGCGCTGCTCGCCGCCAAGTCGCTCCTCGCCGCACGTCCCAAGGCAAAGGCGGAGATGCTGCTGGTTTTTGGTGAGCCAGCTTTGCGACCTTTGGCATCGCGGTCGCTGGAGGAGTTGCGGGTCTTCGCGGACGGGCGGGTGCGTGAAGTGGACCTCGCGACCATCAAGCGCGAGCTGACCAACATCGACGTGTGCCTCGACGGGGTCTTTGGTTTTCAGTTTCACCCACCGCTCGATGATTCAACGGCTGAACTGCTCGCCTGGGTGAATACGCATCCGCGCATTTCACTCCGAGCGTCCGTCGATCTGCCGAGCGGGATGGGGGAGGCGAACGGCAAGACGGTGTTTCGGGCGGATTTTACGTATGCGACCGGCATTGTGAAGTTGCCGGTGGTCGCGACGACCAACGCAGCGCTCGTGGGCCGCGTGCGTTACCTCGATCTCGGTTTCTTCGCGATGGAAAGCGCGGTGAATGAAACGCACGAGCGTGTGCTCCTCGCTTCGTTACTGAGACCACTGGCGCAGCTTCGGCTGGCGCAAAGTGACAAACGAACCTTTGGCCACCTGTTGGTCGTGGGTGGCTCACACAACTATCCCGGGGCGGTGCTGATGACAGTGAAGGCCGCATTGCGCAGTGGGGTCGGTTTGCTCACGGCCTTCGTGCCTTCGGCGCTCGTGCCCGAGTATGCAGCCAAGTTTCCCGAAGCAATGTGGGTTGGCTGGCCCGAGACAGCGCACGGCGGACTCTCCGTGGCAGGGGCGTCGTTGCTGCTCGAGAATCTGCCGCGGGCCACCGCGCTGGTGATCGGCCCGGGCCTCGGGGCCGCGCCCGAGACCCTCGCGGCCGTCCAAGCGATTGTTCGCGGGACGAGCCTTCCGCTCTTGATCGATGCGGACGCATTGCGGCCGGAAATCCTGGCGGCCGCGGGAGACCGGCCGCTCATCGTCACGCCGCACGCGGGTGAGTTTTCACGGATTGCCCCTGTGCTGACGCGGGCGGCTGTGCTCGTTCGCAAGGGGGCACCGACTCGCATCGAGACCGGCGGGCAGGTTGCCCATTGTTTTTTTGGCGGACCGGTGTTGGCCCGCGGAGGCAG
>CAMTVF010000078.1:0-5894 GCA_947085115.1 uncultured Opitutaceae bacterium
CTCGGAGACGATCAGGATTTTCTTCAGGTTGAGGACGATGTCGGTGACGTCTTCAACGACGCCGTCAACGGACTGGAACTCGTGGTTCACGCCGTCGATCTTGATCGAGCTGATGGCGCTGCCTTCGATGGACGAAAGGAGAACGCGACGCAGCGAGTTGCCGACGGTGTGGCCATAACCGGCCTCGAAAGGCTCGGCGATGAACTTGGCGTAGGTGGACGTGAAACCCTCTTCGACTTTGGTAAGTTTGGAAGGGACTTCGAATTTTCCGAGACGCTTGGGCATATGAGTATTCTCTAGTGGAGAGTTGGAGGTTGGAGCGACCGGCTGAAAAGCTTAGAAGCGGGAATAGAATTCAACGATGAGCTGCTCGTTGATGGAGGGATCCATCTCATCGCGTGTCGGCAGGCGCGTGACCACGGCGGAGAGCGCCTCGTCATTGCGGGTGAGCCAACCTGGAACGACGCGAGCCCGGCTCTCTTCCATTGAACGCGTGACAATCTGGCGGGAATTATTGACCGCCTTGATCTCGATCGTGTCGCCGGCGGTGAGCGTGAAGCTCGCGATGTCGACCTTGCGGCCGTTCACCTTGACGTGGCCGTGATTGACGAGCTGGCGCCCCTGCGCGCGGCTCTTGGCGAAGCCGAGGAGGTAGACCACGCTGTCGAGACGGGTCTCGAGGAGCTGCATGAAGCGCTCGCCGGTGACGCCGCGCTCATTCTTGGCGACCGCGAAAACGCGACGGAATTGGCGCTCGAGCAAGCCGTAGATGTAACGGAGCTTCTGCTTCTCGTTCAGACCGATTGCATATTCCGACATCTTGCGACGTGACTTCGGGCCGTGTTGGCCGGGCGGGAAATTACGACGCTCAAGAACCTTGGCAGATCCGAGAATGTAAGTGCCGAAGCGGCGGCTGATCCGAGTGGTGGGTCCGGTATAACGGGCCATGGTAAGTGTGGTTTAAAGTTACGGGTTAGACGCGACGGCGTTTGCGCGGACGGCAGCCGTTGTGCGGCACCGGCGTAACGTCGATAATGGATGAGATCTCGAGACCGATGGCCTGAAGACCGCGGATGGCGGAGTCGCGGCCGAGGCCTGGACCGCTGACGCGGATTTGAACTTCCTTGAGGCCGTGCGACATGGCGTTGCGGGCGGCGTCTTGAGCGACGACCTGCGCAGCGTAGGCGGTGGACTTGCGCGAACCGCGGAAGTTGCACTTACCGGCGGAGGACCAGGAAATGACATTACCCTTCGCATCCGTGATGGAGACGATGGTGTTGTTGAAGGTCGCGGTGACATTCGCGATGCCAGAGCTTATGTTTTTCGAGCCCTTCGCTTTGCGCACCTTGATCGTGCCAAGCTCTTCCTTGAGGAGATCTTCAGCAGACGGGGCCTTGGGGACGCCACCGACCAACTCGACGGGTTTGGTAGCAGCGACCGGAGCAGAAGCTTCGGCAGCGGGTGCATCGGCCTTGGGGGCCTTGGGAGCCTTGGCTGGCTTTTCAGCAGCGGCGGCGGCGTCCTTCTTGGGCGCCTTTTCCTTCTTGGGAGCAGATTTCTCTTCGGACATTGAAATGAGTGTTTAGGTTTAAGCTTCCTTGACCTTCGAAACGCCCACGGTCTTGCGGGCGCCCTTGCGGGTGCGGGCATTCGTGCTGGTGCGTTGGCCGCGAACCGGGAGGCCACGACGGTGGCGAATGCCACGATAGCTGTTGATCGCTTGAAGGCGCTTCAAGTTGCCCGCGATGTCACGGCGCAGATCCCCTTCCACCACCCACTTGTTGTCGGTGATGATATGGAGAATCTTGTTGAGCTGCTCTTCGGAAAGATCCGAAGCGCGCATATCAGGGTCGAGACCAGCGGTCTCGACAATCAGATCGGCACGGGCAGGGCCAATGCCGTAGATGTATCGGAGGGAGTATCCGAGTTTCTTTTTGGCGGGAAGTTCAACGCCGAGGAGACGAGGCATAATGGGATGGGTTGAGAGTTATGGTTTGGAAAGTGGTGAGGAAGTGGGCGAAGAAATCGTGAGGATTTCCGGTCCGGAATCTGTCGTGAGCACGGTGTGTTCGAAGTGGGCGGAGGGCGATTTATCAGCGGTGACGATCGTCCAGTGGTCGCTCAGCGTGCGAACGTGGTGGCGGCCGAGATTCACCATCGGTTCGATGGCGAGGGTCATGCCGGGCTTGATCTTGTCGCCGGAGTTTTTCCGCCCGAAGTTCGGTATCTGGGGCTCTTCGTGCATCGAACGACCAACCCCGTGGCCGACCATTTCGCGAACGACGCTAAACCCGTGGGCTTCGACATGCGCTTGAACCGCATGCGAGATATCACCGATGCGGTTGCCGACCCGGGCCTGTTGGATGCCTAGGCAAAGGGCTTCCTCGGAGATACGGAGGAGTTCGGCAACGCGCGGTTCGACGGGTTCGACAGGAACGGTGGTGGCATTATCGCCGATGTAGCCGTTGTATTCAACGACGACGTCGAGGGAGACAATGTCGCCTTGGCGCAAGATGCGTTTCAGTGAACCGATACCGTGAACCACCTCCTCGTTGACCGAGATGCAGGTGTGGGCGGGATACGCAGACGAATGCAACTTATAGCCGTAACAGGCGCTGCGGGCGCCGAACGACGCGATGATTTCGCGCCCGATCTGATCCAAGTCGTAGGTGGTGATACCCGGCCGAACCTGCTCCTTCATGCGCGCCAAGACATTGGCGGCAATGGCGCAGGATTCGCGCATGCAGCGGATGCCTTCCGCGTTTTTAATCGGGATGGACATCAGTCGGCGGTGCGAGGGACTCCCGTGGGGAGTCCTTGCGTGCGATAGTGGGTGACGACCTCCACCGGGGCGGAGTCAGCACTCAAAACTGCGGTGAGATTTTCAGCGCGAGCTTCGAGCCATTCGTCGAACACTTTTGCTTGGAGCAACGTAGCCGGGAAGTCCTCCAGGAGGAATCCCGCATCGGGTTTGCGCGCCCAGAACCACTTGCGGAGAACCGCGAGGGTTAGCTGTTCCGACACGGCAGAGCCGCGTTGGATTGCCGCAGAAGCCTGTTGGCCTTGCGAAGTGCGTCGCGAAATCTCCTGTCGCACGAGAGTCGCAGGAGAGACGTGCTCAATTGAGAAAGAA
Organism: uncultured Opitutaceae bacterium; assembly: GCA_947085115.1. Lineage (GTDB taxonomy): Bacteria > Verrucomicrobiota > Verrucomicrobiia > Opitutales > Opitutaceae > Didemnitutus. Next base: position 3,134 of record CAMTVF010000078.1, read on the forward strand.
CGGGTTTGGCTGATGAAATCCGCGAAAGACGGACCCATTTGACCTAGGGCTAGGATCTTCTCCTTCGCCGAGGCGAAGGAGGAAAAGGCGCTGGAGTCTTCAGCCCTCTTCACTGAAGTAAAGTGTTAAAGAGCAAAATGGCGGACCGCCCATGCGGCCAAGCCAATGAGAAGCATAATTATCATGAAACCAACGAGTTTCATGACGGTCGCGTCAGAAGCGGCCTCACCTAGCGTCATTTGCGTGGACGTGGAACGGCCCCGAATCCGACCCTTCTTCAAGAAACCGTCGTAATGGCGTTGCAGGAGGAAGGTTTCGATCTGGCGCATCGTGTCGAGAATGACGCCGACGATGATAAGCATGCCCATGCCACCAAAGAAATGCGCGATGCGCGGCGGCACATTCAGCTGATAAAGGAGAATGTCAGGAATAACCGCGATGACGGTAAGGAAGACCGCACCGGCCAGCGTAAGCCGGGTCATGATGAAATCGAGGAAACTCGCTGTCGGCTCACCCGGGCGGACGCCCGGAATATAGCCGCCATATTTCTTCAGATCGTCGGCGACCTCAATCGGCTTAAACATGACCGACACCCAGAAATAGCTGAAGAACAGGATCAGGGAGGCCATGATGGCATAATACATCCAGTGGCCGCTGATCAGGTTGTCCGAAAACTCGACCAGGAACTTGATGTCGAAGGCCGCGCCCAGTTGAGAGAAGATCTGCTGCGGGAAGAGCAAGATCGCGCTGGCGAAGATGACAGGCATGACGCCCGAGTAGTTGACCTTGAGAGGAAGGAACGAGCTTTGTCCGCCGTAAACCTTTTGGCCCACTACCCGCTTGGCATATTGCACCGGGATTTTCCGTTGGCCCTGGGTGACCATGACAATACCCATGGTGACGATGAGGAAGAGGCCGAGCATCAGGACCGCCTGGGGCAGGCCGAGCTTGGCCACACCCACCGGGGCGAAGAAAAGCTGGTAGGTCGCCGCAGCCGCGCCGGGGACATCGGCAATGATACCGATGGTGATGAGGAGCGAGACGCCGTTACCGATACCGCGTTGGGTGATTTGTTCACCGAGCCACATCATCAGCAGCGTGCCGGCAGTGAGGAAAATCGTCGATTGGACGAGGAACCACACCTTGCCGACGAGGACGATCTGGCCGTAGGTGTTCACATCGTAGCCGGGGAAAAGGCGTCCCGGGTTCTCGAGGGCGAGAATGAGCAAAACACCTTGAACCAAACAGATGGCGACCGTGAGGTAACGCGTGTATTGGGTGAGCTTCTGGCGGCCAACATCGCCTTCCTGTTTCAAACGACTGAGGGTCGGGACCACGGCAGTCATCAGCTGGAAGATAATGGAGGCGCTGATGTAGGGCATGATGCCCAAAGCGCACACGGCGCCTTTGAGCAGCGCGCCGCCCGTGAACATGTTGTAGAGACCAACAAGCGCACCCCCCCCCCCGGCCGTCTGGTCGGCGAAGAATTGCAAAAGCGGCTTCGGGTCGATGCCGGGCAGCGGGATGTGGGCGCCAACGCGTGCCACGAAGAGCAACGCGAGGGTGTAGAGAATCCGCGAGCGCAGCTCGGGAATCTTCATCGAATTCGTGAAGGCAGAAAACACGGGGGTGAGGAATTACGGAGTTAGGAAACGGACTCTCGGTCTTCCGGTTCGACTGAGGCGCGGGAGGGAGGGCTCAGTCGGTGATCGGGAAACGAGAACGGAAGGCAGCGGAGCTTAGGCGACGATTGCCTGGCCGCCGGCCTTTTCGATCTTCGCCTTGGCGGAGTCGGAGAACTTGACCGCCGTGACCTTGAGGGCACGGGTGAGGTCGCCATTGCCCAAAATCTTGAGCAGCACGCCCGAACGGACGTGGCCGGCTTTGACCAGCACATCGAGATTCACTTCCGAGATGGAAGCGTCGAGGCCTTCAAGGTCGGAAACGTTCACGATGCCATAGCTCGTGCGGAAATTGTAATTGTTGAAACCGCGGCGGGGCAGTTTGCGGTAAAGAGGCATCTGGCCGCCTTCGAAGCCGGGACGGATGGAGCCGCCGGAACGAGCCGACTGGCCTTTGCCGCCGCGACCAGAGGTCTTGCCGTGGCCGCTGCCTTCGCCGCAACCGACGCGCTTGCGACGGTGGACGGCACCTTTGACGTTCTTGAGAGTGTGGAGGAGCATTATCTTGTTTTCCTAAGTTTGGGTCGCCGCCCCTCGCCGACTCTGGCGCGGGGCGACTCGGATTAATTTAAACTGCGCTGCGAGCGGCCTTGAAATCTTCAGCCATGCGCAACTTGCGGAGACCGGCGAGGGTCGCGTTCACGACGGCGATGTGGTTCTTGGAACCCATCGACTTCGTGAGCACGTTCTTGACGCCAGCCGCCTCGAGGACGGCGCGAACGCCACCACCTGCGATGAGGCCGGTGCCGGTGGTCGCGGGGCGAAGAAACACCTTGCCGCCGTCGTAGACACCGAAGACTTCATGCGGAATCGTGTCGCCGCGAAGCTTCACGGGGACCATGCGCTTCTTGGCGGACTCGGTCGCTTTCCGAATCGCTTCGGGAACTTCCTTGGCCTTGCCGTAGCCGATGCCAACGCTGCCCTTGCCATCACCGACAACGGAGAGAGCGGAGAAGCTGAAGCGACGGCCACCCTTCACCACCTTGGCGCAGCGGTTGATGAAAACGACCTTCTCGATCATGCCGGAATCGACGGCACCGGGACCGGAGGAATAGGATCTGTTATTTTGAGCCATGGAC
>CAMTVF010000079.1:0-24806 GCA_947085115.1 uncultured Opitutaceae bacterium
CTCCCGTCCGTGGACGCCGCCGCCATCGCCGCGCACTACGGCTCGGTCAGTGCCGTCACCTTCATCGCCGCCATCAACTACCTTGACGTCGTCGGTCAGCCCTACGAACCCTACGCTTCGGCCTTCCTCGCTGTCATGGAATCGCCTGCCATCCTCGTAGGCATCGTCATGGCCAAGCTGGCGGCGCGGCAGAACGGCGCGCCGCTCGGCCCGGCATTGCGAACCGCCTTGCACGAGTCGTTGTTCGGTCGCAGCGTGCTTCTGCTCGTCGGCACGCTTGCAATAGGCATGTTGTGCGGACCGGTGGGCATGGAAAAAGTAGGCGCTTTCTTCGTAACACCATTCCAAGGAGTGCTCGCCCTCTTTCTGCTCGAGATGGGCACGGTCGCGGGTCGGCGCTTGAAGGATCTGCGCAAGGTTGGTCCGTTTCTCCTCGGCTTTGGCGTGTTGGCGCCGCTCATCAACGGAACCTTTGGCGTCATTCTCGGCCAGCTTACCGGTCTGGGAATCGGCGGTGCCACACTGCTCGGCGTGCTCGCGGCCAGCGCCTCCTACATCGCGGCCCCGGCGGCGATTCGTATCGCGCTGCCCGAAGCAAACCCCACCCTTTACCTGACGGCCTCCCTCGCGATTACGTTTCCATTCAACCTTACGCTGGGCATCCCCTTCTGCTTCGCGCTCGCGCGCCATCTCTTCGCCTAATTGATGAACCCACCCACGATGAAACTTGTAACGATCGTGTGCGAGGCGCACGCCCGTGGCCCAGTGACGGACCTCCTTCGGGAAGTTGGCGCGCACGTCTGGACGCTGTTCCAGGTCGAGAGCGAGGGTGCTGGCGGCGACCGCACAGCGGACATCCCGGAGTTTACGAATCTCCAGATTCAGGCCATTGTGCCCCCTGCGGTTGCCGCCGTGCTGCTTGAACGGATGGCACGCGAGTTTTTCCCGCGCTACGGCATGATCGCATTTGCCTCCGACGTGCAAGTCGTGCGTCTGGAGAAATTCTGACCGGGGGGGATCACCGTCAATAGCAATGAGGCGGGGCATGGCACTGCGCGCCTTCTCCAGTTGCGTCGTTTTTGCACAGCGCACCGTCCTCCGCGCAGCGGAAAAAAAGGCCGCCCGGTGCTTCCGGTCGGCCTGCTGGCGGGTTTTATCCCCGAACTTGTCGGGTGCAAGGCCCGGGCTACGCGACGCGCTCGACGACAAGCGGCGGCGGAATCGGACGCTTCGGGGCGAGGCGGTAGGCTTCCTTGAAGTAGTCGAGCGCCTGCTCGAGCTTCGATTCGTCGTTATAGTGAATCATCATCAGCGGCTCGCCCTGCTTGACCTGCGTGCCGACTTTCTTGATTTCGGAAACACCCACCGCGTAATCGATCTTGCCGTGGCTGTCGCGACCGGCGCCCAGAATCGAGACGCCACGCGCGATGAACGAAGCGTTGATCGTGTGCACATAGCCCCGCTTCGGCGCGGGCAACTTGCGAATGTGGCGGGCCGCGGGGAATTTTTCCGGGTGATCGATGTAGGACGTGTCACCGCCTTGGGCGCGAATCATGTCCTTGAACTTCTCGAGCGCGGAGCCGTCGGTCAGATGGCGTTGCACCGTCTGCTTGGCGGAAAGGGTTGAGCCCGCCACTCCAGCCAGGCGCACGATTTCCATGCCGAGCTTGAGCACGAGTTCCTTCATGTCCTCCGGACCTTCGCCCTTGAGGAGTTGAATGGCTTCCTTTATTTCCAAGGCGGTGCCAACGGAATCGCCGAGGGGCTGGTTCATGTCGGTGACGAGCGCCACGCAGCGGCGTTTCATGGAGCGACCAACGCGGGTCATCGAGCGCGCGAGTTGCTTCGCCTGCTCGAGGTCCTTGATGAAGGAGCCGTTGCCCCACTTCACATCAATGACGAGGCCTTCGGCGCCTTCCGCGAGCTTCTTTGAAAGCACGCTGCCGGTGATGAGTGGCAAACTCGGAATCGTTCCTGTCTCCAAGCGCAGGTCGTAGAATTTCTGGTCGGCAGGGGCCAGTTCCTTGCTCTGCTCGACGATCGCGCCGCCGATGCGGGAGAGTTGGTCGACAAATTGCTGGATCGAAAGGTGGCCCTTAAACCCGGGAATCGACGAAAGTTTATCGAGCGCGTTGATGACGAACTTCTGTTCGACGCCAACCATCATGGGCACGACGACGCCACTGGCCATCGCCAGCGGCGCGAGGACGAGCGCCGTCTTGTCGCCAACGCCGCCGGTGGAATACTTGTCGATCTTCGGCTTCGCGATGTGCGAGAGATCAATCACCTCGCCGGAAAGCATCATCTCCTCGGTGAGAATCGCGGTCTCCTGCGCGGACATGTTGGCGAAGTAAATCGCCATCAAGAGTGCAGCAAGCTGGTGCTGCGGCATTTCACCATCGAGGGTAGAATCGATGATGTAGCGAATCTCCTCCTGGGTGAACTCACCGTTATCGCGCTTCTTCTCAATCAGAGAAGTAAACGAAGGTTTAATGAAGCGGCGCGTCGGGATGGGACGTTTTCTCATGGAATGTGTCTGGTGATGGTGCGCAAACCGAAGTAGGCGTCGGTCGGCGCAAAGCCCGAAGAGACAAAGAGTTTTGAGTCTTTTAGCAAGTCTAAAATATAAAAATTCCCTATCCCCCAATAGGGTCGATTCCGCAAATCTGGCGACCCAAAATACCGCAAAAATCCTTCTTGCTCAGGGCCAAGCACAATTTCTCAATCAACCGATGGACCTTCCGTTTCACGTTGCCGGCCACCTCGATTCCGCCCTCCGGGCATCCGCCAGCCGCCTTGGGCTGGATAGTCGTGGCTTCCAGCCGGAGCTCCGCGTCGCCGATCCGGCCCACGGCGACTACCAGGCCAACGGCGCCCTAGCCTTCGCCAAGCGCGAAAAACAAAACCCGCGCGCGTTCGCGCAACAGCTGGTTGATGCGCTGGATGCGTCGATCCAGGAACAGTTCGATGTCACGCTCGCCGGTCCCGGCTTCATCAATTTTCGCATCAAGGCGGACGTCCTGCTCGGGTGGCTCGGGCGTTTTGACAGCGAAGAGCACCTGCGAACCGGTGCTTCCAGTGCCCGCGCGGGACAAACTTGGGTCGTCGACTATTCTTCACCCAACACCGCCAAACAGATGCACGTGGGGCACCTCCGCTCCGCCGTCATCGGCGAGGCGTTGTGCCGGCTGCTCTCCCTCAACGGCGCCCGCGTGATTCGCGACAACCACCTCGGCGACTGGGGCACCCAGTTCGGCAAGATCATCTACGGTTACAAACGCTGGGCCGATCCCGCCGCGCTCGCCGCTGATCCGATCGAGGAATTGGAGCGCGTCTATAAACTTGGCCACGCCGCCACCCCCGACGGTTCCACGGAACTTGATGAAGCGCGCCGCGAATTGGTGAGGTTGCAAGCGGGCGATCCCGAGAATGTCGCGCTCTGGAAAAAATTCAGCGAGGTCAGTCTGGGCGCCTTTCAAGAAATCTATGATCGGCTTGGCATCACGTTCGACCACGTGCTTGGCGAATCATTCTACAACGACAAGGTTGACCGTGTTTACCGCGAACTTGCCGAGTCCGGTTTGGCCGAGGTCAGCGACGGAGCCCTCGTGGTTTTTCACTCGGAGCACCCGCGGTTCAAGACCCAACCTTTTCTGGTCCGCAAGGCGGACGGCGCGAGCAACTACGCCGCCACGGATCTCGCGACCGCCCTGTATCGCGCCGAGCATTTCCACGCCGATGGCATCGCGATCCTGACAGATTTCCGCCAAGCGGATCACTTCGAGCAGCTCTTCCTTACCGTGCAAAAATGGTTCACGGCGCGCGGCTACCGGCAACCCGAATTGCACCACGTGAGTTTTGGCGCGGTCACGGGTGAAGACGGCAAGGCCCTGAAAACGCGCGACGGTGGCACGATCAAACTCAAGGCCCTGCTCGACGAGGCGGTCGAACGCGCCTTCGCGCTCGTCAGCGAAAAGAGCCCGGAATTGCCGGAGGCCGAACGGCGTGAAATTGCACGCACGGTGGGCGTCGGCGCCGTCCAATATTCCGATCTCTCCCAGAATCGCAGCAGCAACTACGTGTTTTCGTGGGACAAGATGCTCGCCCTCGACGGCAACACGGCGCCCTACCTGCTTTACGCCGTGGCCCGCGTGCATTCGATTTTTCGCAAGGCCGGACTCGACCCCACCTGTCCTCCGGTGGCCGGCGCCACGCCACCCGAAACTCCTCAAGAACTCGCCCTCGCCCGCCGCTTGGTCCAATTTGCCGATGCGGTGCAAAGCGCAACGAATCAACTGCGACCGCACTTCCTCTGTCTTTACCTGTTCGAACTCGCGGGTGCCTACAGCGCTTTTTACGCCGCGGACAAGGTGATCGTCGAGGATCCCGTCGTGCGCGCCCGCCGGTTGCTGCTCTGCCACCGCACACTCATTACGCTCGAAACCGGCCTGCATCACCTCGGGTTGCGCACACTGGAACGGATGTAAGTCCCGCCGCCGCTGGACCGGGCAGCCCAATTCACACTTGCGGGCGGTATCGCTGCCGCCAACATTCGCCGCACTATGTCGAGCGGCGCATCCACTCCCTCCGGTCCTGAATATTTTGTCCGAGGCATCAACGACGCCGAAGCCCGGGGTCCATTTAGTCTGGAACAACTCACCTCCTTGGCCGAAGCAGGCCAAGTGACCCCGGAGACCTTTTACTACGAAACGACCTCCGAGCAGTGGCTTGCCCTCGGGACGAACGCCGAGCTCAAGGCGCAAGTCTGGCCGGAAAAGAAACGACTCAGCTTCAAGGAGAATGCTTACGCGCCGCAGAAGAAGTCCGGAGACAGCACCCCGCCCATTACCGTGCAGCAATTCCTGGATGCGGCGGAAGGCAAGACGGCCGATACCAAGGGCAAGAACGATGGCAGCTTGGCGATGATGAAGGCCGCCATGTGGGGCACCCGCGGAGCGGCGATGATCATGCTGCTTAGCGCCGTGGTGCTGATGCTGCCCAGCGTCGACGCAGTCGTTGCGATGGATTTTGGCAAGCTGCTCGGGAAGCCGCTGGTTTTGCTCGGAGTCGTCGATCTGGTGCTGGGCGTGTTGCTCCTCCTCGGAGTCATCAGCCTCTATCCCTTTGTGCGTTTTCGCGCGGTCTTCGGTCTGGGCTTTCTCGGTTTTATTCTGTGGTCGCAGGGCGATTACGCGGCCTGCATCGCGCTCGGGGCGGGCTCTGCCGGGCTCTATTTCAGCACGATTCTCGTCAACTACCTTCCGCTCGCAGTCGCTTTGCTCGCCGGCATCGGTGGCATGACGGCCCTCGCCTCGATGTCGCTGTTTTGATTCCGGAAATGGGAGCTGAACGGCCGTGATGAAACCATTCCCCGCGCTGGCGGCGCGCCTGCGTCGCCTTTGGCACACCGACATCTGGTCCGCCGCGACGGCGCGCGACCGCTCGATGCGCGGACGAGTCTACGCCGTGCTTCGGGTCGTCTCGATTACAGTCTCCGGGCTGGCGGAGTTGAAGGTCGCGGCGCGGGCCGCCGCGCTCAGTTACAGCTCCCTGCTCGGTCTTGGACCGATGGTTGCGCTGGCCGTGTTGGTCGCCGGTTTCGCCCTGGGAGATCGTGATCCCGTCATTTTGGCGCGCGACCTGAATCAGGCCATCAGTTTCGTCGCACCCCAAATCGCCCAATACGACCAGGCGGTCGTTCTGGAGAACGGTCCCCGCCGCACCGTGGAGTTGCACGCCCCTGCGGAAGGCGAAATTCCGCCTGAAGTGGAACCGACTCCGGATCCCGAATTGGTAGGACTGATCAATAACTTTATCAGCCATTCCCGCTCAGGCACGGCCGGCGCAGTTGGATTGTTCATCCTGCTGGTCATCGCAGTCCAGTTGTTTACCACGATCGAAAACACCTTCAACGACATCTGGGGCGTGCGGCGCGGGCGCAGTTGGTTGACCCGCATCGTTTACTATTGGACCGTCATCACGCTCGGCGCGTTGTTGTTTTTCACGTCCCTCACCCTGATGTCGGCGGGCGCGCTGGTGACTGTTTTCTTCGAGAAACTGCCGCTCGGCGCGCAGGCAAAGGAGCTGTTCACCTGGATGCTGCCATCGTCCTCAGCCCTCTTGCTCACACTGCTCCTCACCCTGTTCTACCGGGCGATACCCAACACGCGCGTGAAATGGAGCGCTGCTTTGATCGGCGCGCTCATCGTCACAGTTCTGTTGCTGCTGAACAACACCCTGGCGTTTCTATACTTCAAGCGCGTGGTGCTCTCGAAGAGCCTCTACGGCTCTGTCGGCATATTGCCAATCTTGATGCTGGGTCTCTACATTTTCTGGTTCTTCGTGCTGGTCGGCGGCCAGATCACCTACGCGGTGCAGAACGTGCACTATCGCAGCAGTCAGACCGCCTGGCACGGCCTGAATATTTTCTCCCGCGAAAGCCTGTCGCTCGTCGTGCTCCTGTTGATCGCCCGGCGCTTCAAGCAATGCCAACCTCCTTACTCCGTGACGGAACTCTCGCTCCGCATCAGCGTGCCATCCCAAGTATTGAACGAGTGCCTGAACCGTCTCTGCGATTTGCAGCTGATCGCCCAGTTGCCTTCGGCCGAAACCCAGGATCCGAACAATTATGGCTACCAGCCCGCGCGACCGCTCAACCGGATCACGCTCCTCGATTTCCAACATCTGTTCGCTCACTACGGCGCGGCACCCAGCGGCGAGATGCTCGACAGCGTCGATCCCATCCTTGCGCATTATCATTCCAAACTCGCCGCCACCTTGCCGCTGGCAATCGGCGACCGCACGCTGGACGAACTGATCGAGTCGTTTGACAACGCAAAAGCCAGCGCAACCTGACTTAAAAAAAACCGCACGCCCGACTGAACGTTCGGACGTGCGGCACTTAGGCGACAAGCTTGTTTGGTGCTTGAGGCTTGTTTGGTGCTTGAGGCAATCCAACACTGGCAGCACAGAGTGGCAGTTTGGATCCACGTTGTCTGTCAGGCGAAAGCCAATTCTTTTGTCGGGCGAAGCCCGACAATACGCTCTGCGTCAGAGCACACCTTCCGTCCAACGCACCGCTGCACGCAGTAATGCTGAAGCGTCGGCCAGCCCGAGTTTTTCCTTAATTCGGGCCTGATATTCCTGCACGGTCTTCATGCTCACGCAGAGATCGGCCGCGATGCGCTTAGTGCCGTGCCCATCCCCCATGCGACGAAAAACCTCGAGCTCACGATCACTGAGCGCATCAACCGAACCGGCCTTGACCGAACTGCGGCGGCCCACCATGCGCTCGGCGAGGCGGGCGAGCACATCCGGATTGGCGTAAACATTGCCACTGCGCACGCTGCGGATCGCCTCGACGATCCGCGTGGTCGATTCGCGTTTCATCACGTAGCCGGCCGCGCCGGCGCGCAAAGCCCGCTCGACCTGAGCCAGCTCTTCGTGCATCGAGAGCACGATCACCTTGACGGTGGGCAACTGCACGCGGAGATCCTTGATCAAGTCCAGTCCCGTGCCGATGCGCAGGGAGAGATCGACGATCGCGATGTCGGGGGGGGCGTCTCGCATGGCGGCAAGGGCCATGTTCGCTTCCTCGGCGTGGCCCACCACCTCGAAGTCTTGCTCCCCGGTCAGCAATTGCCCGAGCCATTCGCACACCAGCGGATGGTCATCAACGATGAATATACGAATTTGGGGACTTCCCATGGGAGTTTGATTCAAGAAATTGAGAACGGCATCGCGCAAGTCACCCGTGTGCCTCCACCCGCTCGGCTGGTGACGCTAAATTCCGCCCTGAGATGTTCAGCGCGGTGCTTCATGATGCGCAAGCCCATGCCGAGATGCTGCTCTGCCGACGGCAGTCCACGGCCGTTGTCCTCCACTCGGAGCACGAGGCCCGGTTTGGCATCTTCGACGGTCAAGGCGACTTCGGTGCCTCCGCTGTGTCGCATCGCATTGCGCAGCGCCTCTTGGGCGATGCGGAAAAGCTGCGCCGTGACCGCCGGGTCGCGCAGCAGCGGCGTCGCCTCGATCCGGCAATGACACCGCACTTTGGGATACTGTTGACGCAACGTGGCACACAGTTCCTCCAATTCGGAACCGAATCGACCCGGATCAAGACTCGACAGGAGCAAGCCATGGGCGAGCTGGCGCGTTTGGGCGATGCCCTGCTCGACGAGATCGGCGATCTTCCGCGCCTCCCGAGCGGCGGTTTCATCGCGACCGTGCAATTTTTGCGCGAGCACTTGCGCCGCCATCGCGGTGCCCACGAGGTGTTGCCCCAGTTGATCGTGCAATTCGCGCCCCATGGCACTGCGTTCGTTGTCGCTGAGGTCGAGCAGCTCGCGCTGGACCTCCTGTCGTCTGCGAACCTCCCGTTCGAGTTCGAGAGTGCGAAGGTGCACGCGGCGTTCGAGCTGCCGGTGAAGGAGAATCAGCGCATCGAGCATCCACACGATCGCCAGATAAACAACCAGACTGCCTGCTGAATTCCACCAGAGCCACGTTTCCTGCAGCGCGGTCACATCGGCGGTCGAGTCCGCCACAAAGCGAATCACCACGCTGCCAACGGCCGCGACGACTCCGCTCATCCGGCCTAGCCATGAAACAGCCAACACGACCGGAATAACGTAAAGCACGACAAACGAAATGCGCGTGCCTGTCACATAATCCGCCCAACCGATTGCAAGGACAGCACATCCCAGGCCGAGGATCGCAGCAATCCGTCCGCCGGCTGGCAATCGGGTAAGCAGAGCCAACGCCCCATTTTGGCCTCTGATTCCCGAAGGGGAACCCGACGGCGACTGCAACTGCTTCGACATGGACGACACCTATACGGGTCGGTTTTGACCGCCAATCGTTTTCGCATCGCTCATTGGACCCTGGATCACCCCCGCCGAGCCCGGTTTTCGGTCTGCCGAAGCGCCGATGACACAGCGGTTGACACCCGGCAAGGCGCACCCTAGCGACAACGGTTTAATTCAATGATTACTTGGATCCAAACCACCTTCCAGAAGCACACCAAGTTCTTCCTGTTTTTCCTCCTGATCGTCATCACGATCCCGTTCGTCTTCACGATCGGCGCCGCCCCCGGCATCGGCCAGGCCGGTCCCAAGATGCAAAATCAGGAATTCTTCGGTTACAACCTCGGCAACGAGGAACAGGCCCGGCGGATCTTCCGCGACGCCAATATCAGCGCGCAACTCAGGGGCGCTTCCCAGGTCAGTGGCCCCCAACTCCAGCAATACGCCTTGAGCCGAATCGCCGGATTGGCCCTTGCCAACGATCTCGGCATCCCCGTGCCGGCGGAAAAGGACGTTTCGACCTTCATCGTCCAGCTGCCAATCTTCAAGAACGAGCAGGGCGACTTTGACGCCCAGCGTTACCAACAGTTCGCCGACTCGATCAAGGGCAACCACGAATTCACCACCGCGGACGCCAATCGCGTTTTGCGCGACGATGCCCGGCTCGATGCCCTCAGCAAACTACTCGCCGGTCCCGGTTACGTGTTGCCCGGCGACGTCGCGGAGCAACTCAAACGCATCGACACCTCATGGACGATCGCCGTCGCCACGCTGGACTATGCGACGTTCGACGCAGGCGTAGCAGTCAACGACGCCGTGCTGCAGAAATTCTACGACGAGAATTCGTTCCGCTACGAAGTCCCGGCTCGTCCGCGTCTGAGCATTGTCGAATTCAAGTCCGCGGAATTCACCCCGTCGAATTCCCCTTCCGAGCAGGAGGCCCGCGCCTTCTACAACGCCAACGCAGCCCGCTTCCCAGCGCCCGCCGACGCCAAGGGCAAGGAAACCAACGTCCCGTCCTTCGCCCTCGGGGAGAACGCAACGACTGTCGTCGATAATTTTCCGAAAGTCCGCGCCCAGGTCGAAGCCGCGATGAAGGATGAAGTTGCACGGCGCCTTGCTTCCAAGGCCGCCAATGATTTCACCATCGCGATCTTCGAGCGAAAGGTCGCGCCGAATTCCAACGAGTTCGTTGCCTTTCTCACCGCGCAGCGTCGCAGCGCGACCCCGCTGGCACCGTTTACATTTGATGCTCCTCCGGCAGACCGTCCCTGGCTTGCCAATTACAGCGAGCAAATCAGCCGCCTCAGCGCCAACCGCTTCTTTTCCGACCCCGTGCCTTCGCCCGATGGCTTCATCGTTCTTTTCTGGAACGAGTCACTGCCGGCTTACCAACCGTTGCTGAACGAGGTGCGGGAAAGGGTTTCAGCTGATTACCGTGAAGGCGAAAAGCGCAAGCGCTTCGCCGAACAAGGCAAGAACGTGCGCGAGCGCCTGCAAAGCGCCATCAAGGCCGGCAAGTCGATCGATGACGCGTCAAAAACGGAGAAACTTGAAGTCAAGACCTACGCCAATTTCACGCTGCGCCAACCTCCACAGGACATGCCCTACGCCGCTCTCGGCGCGATGCAGGGCCTCGAGCCGGGACAAGTCTCCGAAATGGTAAGCACGGGCGACAAGGGACACTTCACCTTCGCGGTTGAGAAAAAGCTGCCTGACACCTCCGCCAACAATCCTCGTTTCGCGGAAATGCGGAAGCAACTGATGGAATATACTGCCGCCGCCAACGAGAACGCCCTGCTCTCGTCGCTTGTCGACGCGGAATTCAAACGCACCGCTCCTGCAGCCCAGGTCCAACCCTGAGCGTGTAACATTGTCGGGGTCGAGCCGTCTATCCTGAGCAATGACCGCCCGGCCCCTTTCCCGCTGCCAACCCGCACTGTGGAACCACTCTGGCATTCGCCCGAGGGCTAAGACCATGCCCGTCGAATCACCAAAATAATTCAAACTTTTGCTCCGCCTCGCGTGTCCTCTGCCTGACTCCCCCAATTTGACTCAACGCTCATGAAACTACGCCGCCATTTTCTTGCCACCGCCACCCTCCTCGCTGCGGTGGTCGCCCTCCCTGCTCAATCCACGTCGGCCCCCATGGGCACCCTGACAATCGAGGAGGCGATCCAGCGCGCCTTGCAAAAGAATTTCAGCCTCGAAATCGGTCGGTTTAACCCAGAAATCGCCCGCGACGCCATCGACGTGGCCCGAGGAGGCTTCCTCCCGGAGTTGTCGGTCACCGCGTCCCGCGGGGGGATTCGCTCCGACCAAAACGGCACCAGCCCGAGCACTCGGATCGAGACGGGCGATGTGCGCCTAGGCGTGACTCAGCGTTTTTATACCGGCACCAGCGCCACCGTCAGCACCAAGGTCGACAGCCTCGAGACCAGTCTGAATCCCACGATCAACCCTGCCTACAACGCCGATGTGACGGTTTCGGTTCGCCAGCAGCTCCTCGCCGGAGCCGACGTCGAGGCCAACCGAGCTTCCCTCGATCGGGCACGCATCGGCTTCGACCGCGCGAATCTCAGTTTCAAATCAACGGTGCTCGATGTGATCAACTCCACCGAGCGCGCCTACTATGCCCTCGCCTTTGCTCGCGAGCAGCTCGATGTCCGTCGTTTTTCCCTGGCCCTCGCGGAGCGCCTGCTCGACGAAGCAAAAACCCGCCGCCAGACCGGCGTCGCCACCGATCTTGATGTTCTGCAAGCTGCCGTGGGAGTCGCCAATGCCCGTCGCGGTGTCTTGTTGGCCAACCAGACCGTCCGCGACAGCGAGGAAGCCCTCCTCGCGCTGATCAGCCAATTTGAACTCGGTAGCAGCCTCGGCGCCGTGCGCCTTCCCGCCACCAGCCCCGCCACACCGACGTTTGCTTCCTCATACGACGCCGCAAAGCGCAACCAGCCCGATTTCCTCGCCGCGCAAAGCGCCCTCGAACAACTGAGGCTTGATCTCAAGGTCGCCAAGAGCAGCCAAAAGCATGACCTCAGCGTCGGAGCCGCCGTCGGACTTGATTCCTTCTCCTCCAGCAGCACCTCCGACGCCTATAGCGGTGCCTTTGGTCGCGACCGGACCTCCTGGCAGGTCGATATCGCCTACAAATTGCCGTGGGGCCAGGTTTCCAACCGGGGCCGTTACCGGCAGGCAGCGGCCACCGTCCATCAGCAGGAGGTCAACCTCCGTTCCTTTGAACAGAATATCGAGGTGCAAGTGCGCAGCGCCGTTCGCGCCGTTGAAACCAATTCGGAAAGCGTTCAGATCTCATCCCTCGCCCGCGAACTCAGCGAGAAGCAATACGAGTTGGAGAAAGCCCGTTTCGATGCCGGTCTGTCCACCTCCCGTCGCGTGCTCGAGGCGCAAAACGATCTCGAAACCGCCCGCGTGAATGAACTCTCTGCCCGCGTCGCCTTGCGCAACTCCTACTCGGCCCTACACCGGATTGAGGGCAGCTCGCTTCAACGCTACGGTATCACCCTTCCTTGATGAGGCTGGAATTGCTTCAGCTTGGACCCCGCCCACTCGGCGGGGTTTTTTATGCCCGCGTTAGATCCTCGGTTGCGAGGCCGTCACAAAACACGGCCGAGTCGCCCCAATTTTTTGTGGCCGTGACGTTTTGTCCCCCGCTACGCTAACGTAAAACATCCCCATGCCATTCAAGACCAAGACCATCATTGAGCCGTTTCGCATCAAGACAGTGGAGCCCATCCGCTTCACCACCCGGGAGCAGCGCGAGGCGGCCCTGCGCGAGGCCCACTACAATCTTTTCCTGATCAAGGCCGAGGACGTCCTCATCGATCTGCTCACCGATTCCGGCACGGGTGCGATGTCGGCCGCCCAATGGGCCGGCATGATGCAAGGTGACGAATCCTACGCCGGCGCACGGTCTTTCTTCCGCTTCGAGAGCAGCGTCCGCGACGTCACGGGCTACAAGCACATCATTCCCACGCATCAAGGGCGCGCCGCCGAACGCATTTTGTTCGGCACGGCTTGTCGCGCCGGCCAAATCGTGCCGAACAACACCCACTTCGATACCACCCGCGCCAATCTTGAGGTGCTCGGCGTGCAAGCACTCGACCTCCGTTGCGCCGAGGCCGCGCAACCGGATCTCATCGCGCCCTTCAAGGGCAACATTGATTTGGTCGCCCTAGAGCGGTGCCTCGAAGAAAACGCAGGGCGCGTGCCATTTGCGATGATCACGGTCACCAACAACTCGGGTGGCGGCCAGCCGGTCTCGCTGGCCAACATCCGGGCAGCGTCCGAACTCTGCCGCCGGCACGGCGTGCCGCTGCTCCTCGACTGCTGCCGCTTTGCCGAAAATGCCTGGTTCATCAAGCAGCGCGAGCCGGGGCAGGCCCAACGCACCCCGACCGAAATTGCCCGAGAGATGTTCGGGTATGCCGACGGTTGCACCATGTCGGCCAAAAAGGACGGCCTCGTAAACATCGGCGGTTTTCTGGCGCTCAACGACGACGCTCTCGCCGCGCGTTGCCGCAACAATCTCATCCTCACCGAGGGATTTCCCACCTACGGCGGTTTGGCTGGTTACGATCTCGAAGCGCTCGCCATTGGCATCAAGGAGGTGCTCGACGAAGACTATCTCAACTACCGCATTCGCTCGGTCGAATACTTGGGCGAAAAACTCACGGCAGCGGGTGTGCCAATTGTCCGCCCGACCGGTGGCCACGCGGTCTACATCGATGCCAAGGGCATGTTGCCCCACATTCCGCAGAGCGAATACCCGGCGTGGGCCCTGTCGTGCGCCCTCTACCTCGAAGGCGGGGTGCGGTCGGTCGAGATCGGCTCGGTGATGTTCGGTCGGCAACCCGACGGCACCGAGAAACCCGCGCCGATGGAACTCGTTCGCCTGGCTTTCCCGCGTCGGGTCTACACCCAAAGCCACGTGGATTATCTCGCCGAAATCCTCCTCTACGTGGACAGCATCAAACATCGCATCCGCGGCGTGAAGCTGATCGAAACACCGGACCAGCTCCGGCACTTCACCGTGAAAGTTGCGCCCGCACACGGTTCGCTCTTGGCCGACTAGGCATTCTCCGTTTCGCTCCGGCCTCTTTCCCCCCATGCCAACCTCTCTCACCATTCGGATTTGTCTCTGGCTATGGCTTATTGCCGCTGTGCTTGTGGGCAATTTTCGTTTGCTCGTCGGTCAGCCTGCTCCGATTTTCCCGGCGATGGCGCTTACGCTGACCGGCTTGGTGCTCCTCGCCTATCACAAGGTCAGGGCCCTGCGGACTTGGATCGACGCGCTCGAGCTGCGTGCACTCGTCCTGCTCCACGTCACCCGGTTCGTGGGATTCTATTTCCTCGCCCTGCATGACAAGGGCCTCTTGCCGGGCGATTTTGCGATTCCGGCGGGTTGGGGAGACATTCTCGTCGCTACCGGAGCACTGCTTGCCTGCTTGCTCCCCCTGAGTCCATTGGCTCGCCGCAAAGCAATCTCACTTTGGAATGTCGTGGGCTTCTTCGACCTGATGCTGGTTGTGTTGACGCTGGCCTGGTTGGACATGTCGCAAATGCACGCGTTCACCGCGCTGCCGCTCAGCTTGCTTCCCACCTTTCTCGTGCCCCTGTTGCTGGCGACTCACATCATGATCTACCTTCGGCTCAAGCGCGAAGCCTGACGACGCAAGGTTGGGCCGGTCGGTCTTGGTGTCACTGCTTCACCGTCGCTTTAATGCCGACGTGCCCGATCACGCTCCACACAGGGTTACGATATTGCGGCCGCCGTCTGATCGTAGAGCTTCGCCGCTTCCTGCACGGTTTTCACCAATTCGGGCAACGAAACCGGTTTCAGAAGATAGCGATAGAGCGCCGCTTCATTAACGCTGCGCAAAAGCATCTCGGGCTTCATGTAGCCAGTCACAAGTATCCGCTGGGTGTCAGGGAACTCCTCGCGAACGTGAACCAAAAATCCGAGCCCATTGCCACCGGGCATCAAATGATCGCACACGAGCACCTTGTATTTCTTCTTATTGAGCAAAAATCCGGCCTCCCGTGTCGACGCGGCGACATCGACATCAAAAAAAGGCGCGAGGGCTTCTGCGTAAAGCGCCGTCAACGGCCGCTCGTCATCCACGAGCAGCACCGAACCAGAAGTCATCGGGGGATTCGAATCACCAAGCAGGGCGGTCATCTCCCGCTACCGTTGGTCCTCCAGAATTCGTTGGCAAACCCAAACGCACTGACATCGCCCGTGAATTGAATTGCCTGCCTGCCTCGCAGCGTGATTCCCTTTACGCGTTCGCATGGCCACTTCTGATTTCTTCGCCGTCGCCCGAGAAGGCACCTTTCCGCTCGTCCCGGCTGGGGAATTAACCCCAGAGAATCTCACGCAACGCAACGCGTCGGGAAACACCCCGCTGCATATAGCCGCCAAATACGGGTCGCTCGACCAGTTGCCCCAAAGTTTGCTCACGGCGAAGAATTTGTCGCTGAAGAACGCCGCCGGCTACACGGCGATTCACCTCGCGGCACGCAGCGGTCGACTGGCCCAAGTGCCTGAAATTTGCCGCACCGCTGAGTTTTTGCTCATGCGGTCAAACAGCGGTTACACACCCCTGCACCTCGCCGCGACCGCCGGTGCCCTTGATCAAGTGCCGCCCGGGGTCTTGTCCTTGGAGACGGTCATGCAGAAAACCGACCATGGCAACACGCTGCTCCACGAAGCCGCCGAAGCGGGCACGCTCGATCGCTTCCCGATTAATTTTATTGATCGCGACACCCTGACCACTCCCAACATTAGCGGCGAAACAGTGCTGCACGTGGCCGTTTTCAACGGACACCTTGACCAGGTCCCGGCCGAGTTTCTCACCGAGGAGAACCTTCTCTCCCGCACTGCCAATCACGACACCGTTCTCCATGCGGCCGCGATTTCGGGACACCTCGACCAGATCCCGGCGAAAGTCTTTACCCACGATAATCTTCTCGCTGCCAGCAAGGTGGGCTACACCGTCATTCATGCGGCAGCCGAATCAGGGTATCTCAACCAGATTCCCACCGAGTGCCTGAGCATCGACCTGTTGATTTCGCGCAATGATTTTGGCGACACCCCGCTGCACGCGGCAGCGGTAGAGGGCCATCTCAACCAGATCCCGCGCGAGTTTCTCAATCGCACGACCGTGCTCATTCGCAATTATAACGGGGGCACGCCACTCGGCGCCGCCGTTCGCCACGGCCATGTCGATCAATTGCCGGAGGAATACCGCCCCAGGGAGCCAAACGCCTTCCAACGGTTTCTTCATCGGATCGGTTTTTCCCGTCCGCCGAACACATAGGCACACTCGATCGGGCTTCGCTCCGATTGCCGCCGGCTCCGCCTTAGGCATCGTCGGTTTCACACTTTCTGATGAATACTACCATCACCGCCATCACCGCCCGCGAGATCATTGATTCCCGCGGCAATCCCACAGTCGAGGTCGATGTTCGCCTCGCCTCCGGCCAGCTCGGCCGCGCCGCCGTTCCCTCCGGGGCATCGACCGGCGAGCACGAGGCCATCGAACTGCGCGACGGCGACAAAAAGCGCTACCACGGCAAGGGCACGCTCAAAGCCGTCGCCAACGTCAAAGCGAAGATCGCCCCGGCGCTCATCGGCATGGACGCGACCGATCAGGTCTCTGTCGATCGCGCCATGATCGACCTCGACGGCACGCCCACCAAGTCGAAACTTGGTGCCAACGCCATCCTGGGTGTCTCCATGGCCACCGCGCATGCGGCGGCGGCGGCAGTCGGCCTGCCGCTCTACCGCTACCTCGGCGGACCTAATGCCAAGGTGCTGCCGGTTCCCATGATGAACATCATGAACGGCGGCGCGCACTCCGACGCTCCGATTGATTTTCAGGAATTCATGATCATGCCCACGGGCGCCGACTCCTTCCGCGAGGCCCTGCGCATGGGAGCGGAGGTTTTCCATACCCTGAAAAAGGTTCTCAAGGACAAGGGTCTGGCCACCGCCGTCGGGGACGAAGGCGGGTTCGCCCCGAAGCTGGCTTCCACCGAGGCCGCACTCGACATCATCGCGGCCGCCATCAAGGGAGCCGGCTACAAGCTCGGCAAGAACATCCACCTTGCCCTCGATGTCGCCGCGTCCGAATTCTACCTGAAGGAGAAGAACCGCTACGTGTTCAAGAAATCAGACGGGCGCTCCCTCACCGGCGATCAGATGGTGGAATTCTACCGCGAGCTCACGGCGAAGTATCCGATCATTTCGATCGAAGACGGTTGCGCGGAGTCCGACTGGACGACGTGGAAGAAGCTCACCGACGCGATCGGCGACCGCGTGCAGCTCGTCGGCGACGATTTGTTCGTCACCAACACCCATTTCCTCAAGCGCGGCATCGATTCGGGCACGGCGAATTCGATTCTCGTGAAGGTGAATCAGATCGGCACGCTCACCGAAACCTTCGACGCCGTCGAGATGGCCAAGGAAGCGAAATACACCGCTGTCATATCCCATCGTTCCGGTGAAACCGAAGACGTCACGATCGCCGATATCGCCGTCGCGACCAATGCCGGCCAGATCAAGACCGGCTCGATGTGCCGCACGGATCGCGTGGCCAAATACAACCAGCTTCTCCGGATCGAGGAAGAGCTCGGCAGGAACGCGATCTACGGCGGCAAACTCTAAACCCTTCGCACAGCAGGTTCCTGGCCGCTGCGCGACTGCACACACCCAAGCAAAAGCCGGACCCTTCGCGGGGTCCGTTTTCTTGCTGTGTTCAATTGCCGCCGATCAACCCCGCCCGGGCGTTGGCCGCGGCTGCGACCGACGTCGGATTATTCGACCAGCAAAAGATAGCCGCGCAGGTATTCACTCTCCGGCATGGTCACCAGCACGGGATGATCGCTCGGCTGATGGCACCATTCCAGAATGTGCACGCGCCGCTTGGCGTCGTTCGCCGCCTGGGCGAGCACCGTGCGCAACTCGGTATCGTGCATGTGATGCGAGCACGTGTAAGTCGCGAGCAGCCCACCGGGAGCCAGCGCCTTCATCGCCCGCAAATTGAGCTCCTTGTAACCCCGAAGGGCATTCTCGAGGGCACTCTTTGATTTCGCGAAGGGCGGCGGATCAAGAATTATCAGATCCCATGCCGGCGCCGCGTCCCGTTGCGCAGTGAACCAATCGAAGACATTGGTCGTCTCGAAAGTCGCCTTCAGTTGGTTCATCTCCGCGTTTTTGCGAGCCTGCGCAATAGCATCGTCGGCGCTATCGAGTCCGAG
Source organism: uncultured Opitutaceae bacterium (assembly GCA_947085115.1). Lineage (GTDB taxonomy): Bacteria > Verrucomicrobiota > Verrucomicrobiia > Opitutales > Opitutaceae > Didemnitutus. The sequence continues at coordinate 18,090 of CAMTVF010000079.1, forward strand.
CACGTGAGTAGCGCCTGCCTTGGCGCAATGCAACGCGAAGGCACCTTGGTTGCAAAACGCGTCCAACACGCGACGTCCTGCGGCGTGTTTGGCCACCGCTGCGTGCTGCAAACGCTGGTCGAGGTAGAATCCCGTCTTCTGTCCGTGCTGCAGGTCGAGCCAATAGTCGAAACCGTCGATCTTTGCCCAGCGCGGCTCCCACGGATTGCCCGAGCGCGTATGCACGCCGGGAGGCAAGCCTTCGAGGCGGCGCAGGTTGGAATCGTTGCGAAAAATAATCTCGGCGGCACCGGAGCGTTCCTTGAGCAAATCGCCCAGCAAAACGCTGCACTGGTCCATCGCCAAAGTCTGCAGTTGGACGACGAGGGTGTCGCCAAATTGGTCGACCACGACGCCGGGCAAATCGTCCGACTCGGACCAGATCAACCGCTTGAAGTCGCCCGCCCCGGAGCGCTTCGCCAGTGCCCGGTCGATGGTGCGGCGCAGATAGGCCTCGTTCAACTCGACCCGATCCCGGCCCAGGCGGCGCCAGATGATCTGGGACTGGGAATTGTAAATTCCGGTGCCGAGCATGCGGCCCGCCCGGTCGCGGCATTCCACCACGGACCCGTCGTTTTCCGCGGGAAGCAATGCTTCCACCTCATTCGCGAACACCCACGGGTGTCCCTCGAGCACACGTCCCTTGGCGTTTGGTCTTAGTTTAAGTGAAAGTAGCACAGTCCGGCATCATTGCCGGTTTGGGCCGTCGCAGAAGCACAAAATGCCTTTCCTTTCGGTCGGCGGGATGCGGTGAGCGTCCGCCAAAGCTCCTTCAGCACTTCAAGAAGATCGGCCCTCAGCTTTTCTTTAATCGGGTCCATGCCTCAATATCGGCACATTGCTGACCCAACTGAGGCCCAATTTTCGCGCCGAAGACGACCCCGACCCAATCAAAAAAGGCTTCCCTCACCGACCGCGCCCGCGTTTGCTCCGCAGCTTAACTCTTTCCTTCCTCCCTTTCGCCGTCCCGTCCGCATTCCTCACTCCGTTCCATGTCGCCCATCCAGGAAATCGCCCGTCGTCGCACCTTTGCGATTATTTCGCATCCCGATGCGGGCAAGACGACGCTGACCGAGAAGTTCCTGCTCTACGGCAACGCGATCCATCTCGCCGGCGCCGTCAAGGATCGGAAAAACCAGCGCGCAACCGCCTCCGACTGGATGGAGCTCGAAAAACAGCGCGGGATCTCGATCAGCTCCACCGTTCTCCAATTCGATTTCGGGGGCTGCGCCGTCAACCTGCTTGATACGCCCGGCCACAAGGACTTCTCCGAAGACACCTACCGGGTCCTCACCGCCGTCGACGCCGCGCTGATGGTGATCGATGCCGCCAAGGGTGTCGAAACGCAAACACGCAAACTTTTCGAGGTCTGCCGTCGTCGCGGCGTGCCCATCTTCACATTCATGAACAAGTGCGACCGGCCGACGCGCAACCCGCTCGACCTGCTCGATGAGCTCGAAAACGTCCTCGGCCTGCAATCCTCGCCTGTCATCTGGCCCTTGGGCAACGGGCCGTCGTTCAAAGGCGTGTTCGACCGCCGCACGCGCCAAGTCCACTTGTTCGAGCGCGTTCCGGGTGGCAAATTCCATGCTCCCGTCAGCGTGACGTCGCTCGACGACCCCGCCGTGCGCAGCAAGCTCGACGATGACACCTATCGCGACGTCACGGAACAGCTCGAGATGCTCGACGGCGCCGGTCACCCCTTCGACCTCGCCGCGGTGCAGACCGGCCAGCAAACCCCGGTTTTCTTTGGCTCGGCGGTGAACAATTTCGGCATCGAGCTGCTCTTGAACGGATTTCTCCAAAACTCCGTGCCCCCCGCCCCGCGCCAGTCCGTAGCCATCACTGTCCCCGGTTCTCCCGCTCCCACAATCGCTCGCGAAGTGTCCGTGGCAGACTCGAAATTCTCCGGCTTCATTTTCAAAATCCAAGCCAACATGGATGCGAAGCACCGCGACCGTATCGCGTTCCTCCGCGTTTGTTCGGGAAAGTTCGAGCGCGACATGGTCGTGACGCACCAGCGCACCGGCAAACAGGTCCGGCTTTCCTCGTCGCACAAACTTTTCGGTCGCGAACGCGAGACAGTCGACGTGGCGTGGCCGGGCGACGTCATCGGTTTGGTCGGTCACGACTCTTTCGGAATCGGCGACACCCTCACCACAGACCGGGCGATTTGCTACGACGAGATTCCCCGGTTTCCATCGGAAGTCTTTTCCTACATCTCGAATCCCAACACCGGTGACGCCAAGAAATACCGCACCGGTCTCGAGCAACTCCTGCAGGAAGGCGTCGTGCAGTCGTTCAACGCCAGGAACGCTCCGGCCGGTGCCACGCTGCTCGCCGCGGTCGGTCCACTGCAGTTCGAAGTCGTGCAATGGCGCCTCCAGGGCGAATACAACGCTGAATCGCGACTGACTCCAACGCCGTGGACGCTGATGAAGTGGCTTGAGCTTCCCCCGACCATGAAAGGACCGAAGGGCTTCGACTCCTCCCGCGTCATCGTCGCCACCGGCGTCAGTTTTGGTTCCGACAAGTTTGACCAACCGGTGGTCTTCTTTCCGAACGAATGGACGATGCGTTACTTCGCCGAGAAAAACCCCGAGCTGAAGCTGAGCGATTTGCCTCTGGAACAGCAGGGTTGATGGTGGCATCAAAGAGGGACTCGCAACGAGCAACCCACCATGACCCTGCGCCTCCTTTTTCTTTTCAGCTTCCTGATCGGCGGCGCTCTGGCCGACCCAGCGGCCAAGCAAGACAAGCCACCCGTCATGCTTCTCGTCCACGGGGCGTGGGGCGGTGCGTGGCAATTCGCCAGGATCGACCCGTTGCTGCGCGCTCAGGGCCTCGATGTCCGTCGCGCAACCTTGACCGGACTCGGTGAACGCTTCCACCTTGCCGACGACGAACTCGGCCTCGAAACCCATATTGAGGACGTCGTTAACCTCATCCGTTTCGAAGACCTGCAAAACATCATTCTCGTCGGCCACAGCTACGGCGGCATGGTGATATCCGGCGTGGCCGACAGGATGCCCGATCGGATTGCACGACTCGTTTATCTCGATGCATTCGTGCCCAACGATGGGGACAGCGTCGCGACGTTGCGCACGGGAGATGCCGATCTCACCAAACTCGCGCAGGATGGATTTGTGGTTCCGTGGTGGGTCAAGCCCGACCGTCCCTATCCCAAGGACGTCCCGCATCCGCTCAAGACCCTGACCGACAAAATTTCCCTCACCAACCCCGCCGCGCGGGAGATTCCCACGGCCTACATTCTCACCGTGGAAGCCGGCAAACAGGCCGACGAGGACGATTTCGCACCCTTCGCCGCCCGCGCCCGCGAGCGCGGCTGGACGGTCTTGACGTTAGAGGGCGACCACAATCCCCGTTGGCGCAAGCCCAGCGAAACCGCGGCGTTGCTCGGGACGTTGCGCTGATATTTCGGCAGACTGCCCGATGAAAGAACCTCGAGACAAAATGCAAAAAATCCACCGGCACGCGTGGCTGTGGGAACCCTTGGAGGTTGAGGCCGGTTTCTTGTTGCGGACGATGTTTGGCGCCAAAGCCGTGTATCTCGACGGCAAGATGATGCTTTGTTTCTGCGACAGCGACGAGCCATGGCGCGGTCTGCTGGTGTGCACGAGCCGCGAACATCACCCCGCCCTCCGAGTCCAGTTCCCCGAACTCTCTTCACACCCAATCTTGTCAAAGTGGCTCTACCTGCCCGAAACCTTTCCCAACTTCGAACGCACTGGCACAACGATTGTGCGCCTCACCCGCCAGCGCGATCCACGGATTGGGATTACCCCAAAGCCACGGAAACGATGTGCGACCAAAGCGAGGTCTCCGAGGAAATGACCGCGATTACCAATATCGATTCCGGGTGCAAAAAGGAAGCGGTCCGCCAACGCTGGCTGGCATGTGCAACCGCAGCTTCCGCGGCTGGAAACCGGCTGCCGTAGCCTCAAAGACAGCGACATCCCCTCAATCCTTGGGTTGGTCGCGGGCGACAGCTTCCTTCTTGAGAGCGGCGAAGTTGCCCGCCTCACAATGGTGCACGAAGCCTTCAGTGACCGACTTTAGGTCCTCCCAGCGGCGCCGGATGGCTTTTGCCTCAGCGGGCGTGATCTGGTTGTCCGCCGCAGCGGTCGCAATCACACCCAACATGTCAGCAAACTCCTGCACAATGCTGTTCGTCGATGGTATCAGACTGTAATCGTGGGGTTTGCGCTTGGGATTGGAAATAAAGAACCCACCGGCGCGCTCGCAGACCCATTGGGCGATCCGCGGATCGTTGGTGATCGTCAGCAATTGTTCGATTCGATCGAGGGGATTTTGCGCCCCGCTGCCTGTCTCTGTGGCGGGCGGCTCGGCCCACTTGTAGATCAGCGAGAGCGAAAGTCCCATATCGGCCGATATTTCTTTGGCGCTGACCTTCTTCAAGACCTCCTTGAGCAACTCGTGCGAATGCATGGCAGGGATTCTGCGAGTCGCAACGGCATTGGCAATCCTGCCTTATTGGCAGGCTTTCCCATCCGTGCCGCAGGTAATGCTGCTTCTCTGACAATCATCGCGGAATCTTTTTGATGTCTTTTCCCCAGCATTGTGGGTAAAAATCAAAGTTTCTTTCCTATGAACATTCACGAGTATCAGGCCAAAACCTTGTTTGAGAAATACGGCGTCGCTGTGCCCAAGGGCATGGCCGCCCGCTCTCCCGCCGAATTTGATTCCGCTCTGTCCGCGTTGGACCACGGACCATTCGTCGTCAAATCGCAGATCCACGCCGGTGGCCGGGGCAAAGGAACCTTTACTGACGGCTTCAAAGGCGGTGTGAAATTTGCCAAGACCAAGGCCGAGGCCCTCGAGTTTGCCAACAAGATGTATGGCAACACGCTGGTGACAGCCCAGACCGGTCCCGCCGGCCGCAAGGTGCAGACGGTCTATTTCACCAAGGCCGCCGATATCGCGAAGGAATACTACCTCGCCATCCTGCTCGACCGGAACACCTCGTTCCCCGTGATCGTCGCTTCCACCGAAGGGGGCGTTGAAATTGAAAAGGTCGCGCACGAGACACCCGAGAAGATCTTCAAGATCCTCGTCGATCCCGCCGTCGGCCTCCAAGGCTATCAGGCCCGCCAGCTCGCCTTTCAACTCGGACTGAGCGGCGATCACTTCAAGCAAGCGGTCAAACTCATCACCAATCTCTACAAGATGGCTTGGGCAACCGACGCCTCCATGGTCGAGGTCAATCCGCTCATCACCACGACTGACGGACAGGTGCTGGCGCTCGACGCCAAGGTCTCTTTCGACGACAACGCCCTCTTCCGCCATCCGGAAATCGTCGAACTGCGCGATCTCAACGAAGAGGACCCCAAGGAAATCGAAGCCTCGAAATATTCGCTCAGCTACATCGCGCTCGACGGCAACATCGCGTGCCTCGTCAACGGCGCCGGTCTCGCCATGAGCACGATGGACATCATCAAGCACTTCGGCGGCAACCCCGCCAACTTCCTCGACGTCGGCGGCGGCGCATCCAAAGACCAGGTGCAAGCGGCCTTTCGCATCATTCTCACCGACCCCAACGTCAAGGGGATCATGGTCAATATTTTTGGCGGGATCATGGACTGCAACACGATCGCCACCGGCGTGGTCGCCGCCGCCCGCGAGCTCGGCCTCAAGATCCCCCTCGTCGTCCGCCTCGAGGGCAACAACGTCGCCGCCGGCAAGCAGACGCTTGCCGAGTCCGGCCTCGCCATCGAGTCCGCTGACTCCATGGCCGATGCCGCGCAAAAGATCGTGAGGCTCGTGGCGTGAGCGCCACCGTAGCGAGCATCGAGTAGAGAGCATCTTCCAACCCCAATCCCGATGACCTCACTCTCCTCTGCTCGCTACCCACTACCTGTTGCTCGCTACTGATTCTTCCTACCCACTACTCGCTACCCGCTACTCAATACTTCTTCTCCCTATACTTCTTCTCCCAATGGCTATTATTGTTACCGAAAAGACCAAGGTCCTCGTCCAGGGCATCACCGGCGAGTTCGGCGGTCGTCACACCAAACTGTCTCTCGACTACGGCACGCAAATCGTTGCCGGCGTCACGCCCGGCAAGGGCGGCCAGTTCTTCGAGCATGGGGCACACCGCGTGCCGATCTTCAACACCGTGGTCGACGCCATTGCCGCGACCGGCGCCACTGCTTCTGCAGTGTTTGTTCCACCGCCGTTCGCGGCCGATGCGATTCTCGAAAGCGTCGATGCCGGTCTCGACCTTTGCGTTGCGATCACCGAAGGCATTCCGGTTCGCGACATGATCCAGGTCAAGCGCTCCATGCTAGGCAGCAAGACCCGCCTCATCGGGCCCAACTGCCCCGGCATCGTCACGCCCGGCACGGGCAAGGACTCCGCCGGCGGCTGCCGCATCGGCATCGCGCCGGGTTACATTCACAAAAAGGGGCACGTCGGGGTCGTCTCGCGCTCCGGCACTCTCACCTACGAGGCCGTCTGGCAATTGACTGTCAAGGGCATCGGCCAAACGACCTGCGTCGGCATTGGCGGCGACCCCGTCAACGGCACGTCGCACCTCGACGTCATCAAGCTGTTCAACGACGACCCCGAGACCTGGGGCATCATCATGATTGGCGAGATCGGCGGCAACGCCGAGGCCGAGGCCGCCCGCTGGGTCAA
>CAMTVF010000080.1:0-18477 GCA_947085115.1 uncultured Opitutaceae bacterium
AATGAAAAAAATCCCTTCAAAAAAATCCACGGTTAAGTCCGCCACCACTGCTTCCAATCTCGAAGCCCGCTTTGACGCCGGCGAGGATGTGCTCGACTACTTCGACGTTTCCCGGGCTGTTCACACCCATGGGGGGGCGCGGGCCGGCGCCGGTCGCAAGCCTGTGGACAAGCTGCGCAAGACAGTAAAACTTTCGCCCGCAGCCGTGCGCCGTTTTCAAGCCTATGGTCGGCGCAAAAAACTGCCCGATTTTTCTGCGGCCCTTGAAGCCGCTTCGCTCACGCTGTAGTTTTGGGTGTTTGCTTGTATTTGTTGGTGCAGAGCAGTGACTTGGCCGGTCAGGCCCGCACTTCGAATCGCGCGCTCTGCCGGCCGGCAGAATGCGGGCCCGCAAAGAGCAGGATTTCGCCCGCCTCCAGCAACGACCGGCCGTCGGCGTCGGGAAAGGAGAGGTCGCGCTCCGGCACGATTTTCCAGCGATACACGCGGCTCTTGCCGGCAGGAATGAACGCGGACTCAAAGTGCTTCAATTCCTTCAACGGACGGGTGACGCTGGCCGCCGGGTCGCGGATGAACCAGAGCACCGCCTCGCGGCCGTCGCGCTCACCGGTGTTGGTGACGGTGACCTCGGCCACGAGCGTCTCCCCCGCTTTCACGTTCATCGAGCTCAGGCGGATCGGGCCGTAGGCAAACGTCGTGTAGCTGAGTCCGTGCCCGAATTCGTAGAGCGGCGCGGTGTCGATGTCCTGATAGGCACCCTCCTCGCCGGGGCGTGCGCGCGGGCGCTCGTGGTGGTAAACGGGGATCTGCCCCGTCGTGCGGGGCCAGGTGATTGCGAGGCGGCCCGAGGGATTCTCGCGGCCGAGCAGGATGTCGGCGAGCGCGGGGCCGGCGCGGTTGCCCAACTGCCAGCCGGCCACGATGGCACTCATCCGGGGCTCGATCGCGTGCAATTCCACCGGGCGTCCCGACACGATGACCAGCACCACGGGCTTCCCGGTCGCGGCCACGGCGTGCGCGAGTTCCTCCTGCAGGCCCGGGAGCCGCAGGGTGGAGCGCGACGCGTTTTCGCCGCTCATCGACCATTGTTCCCCGAGACAAAGCACGGTGACATCCGCGGAGCTCACGTTCGCCACGGCCTCGGCGAAACCCTCGCGTCCGCCGCCCTCGATCGCGCAGCCCGGCGTCACCGTCAGGGTCACACCCATTGGCAGGCTCGCGCGCAGTGCCTCCCCGATGCTCGTCACCTCCTCGGCGCGGCCGTGCTGCGCCCACGATCCGAGCAGCGCCGCCTGCTCGCGGGCCAGCGGGCCGACGAGCGCGACGCTCTTCAACCTGGCGGCGAGAGGCAGCACGCCGCCGTCGTTCTTGAGCAGGACGATCGAGCGCGCGGCGAATTCATGCGCCAGTTCGAGCTGTGCGGTGGTTGGCGGCGAGTCTGTCAGCGCCGATGGCTCCACAAAGGGATGCTCGAACAGGCCGAGCGCGAACTTCACCCGCAGCACGCGGCGCACGGCCTCGTCTAGCACGGCGAGCGGCACGGCGCCGCTCGCGAGAAGAGCGGGCAGGTGCTTGCGGTAGAGACCGTCGGCCATGTTCAGGTCGACACCGGCGGTGATCGCCTTGCGCGCCGCCTCCGCCTCGTCGGCTGCAAAACCCTGTCGGATGAGCTGCAACACCGCGTTCCAGTCGGAGACCACGAGCCCTTGGAATCCCCAGCGCTCCCGCAGGATTTCCGTGAGCGTGTGCCGGTTGGCGGAAGCGGGCACACAGTTGAGGTCGTTGAACGCGCTCATGACGCTGAGCGCGCCGGCGCGCACGCCCGCCGCAAAAGGCGGCAGGTGATTTTCCCACAGCCGCTGCGGGGACACGTCGGCTGCGCCGTAGTCGCGACCGCCCTCAGACGCGCCGTAGCCGGCGTAATGCTTGAGGCAGGCGGCAACGGTGCCGGGCGCGCCCGGGCGCGGCCCCTGATAACCCTCCACGGAGGCGGAGGCGTAAATGCTCGCGGCATGGGGGGATTCGCCGAAGGTCTCGGCCACCCGGCCCCAGCGCGGATCAATGCAGTGATCCACCATCGGGGCGAAGGTCCAATCCACGCCGTTGGCGCGGGCGGTTTTCGCCGCCATCCGGCAGGCGCGGCGCACGAGTCCGGGATCCCACGCGCACGCCTGCGCAAGCGGGATGGGGTAGATCGCCCGGTAGCCGTGGATGACGTCGCAGCCGAAGATCGCCGGGATGCCGAGGCGCGATTCCTCGACGCAGCGGCGCTGCAGGGCCTGGCGGATGGGCAATTGTGAGGCGATGAACGAGCCGTAGGTGGGCCGGAACTCGTCGGCGCGCGCGGCGAGGTTGTTGGGATTGGCATCGCCGACGCCGCACTGGTGGAGCTGGTCGATCTTCTCCCCGAGCGTCATGCGGCCGAGCAGATCGGCGATGCGTTGTTCAACGGGCAGACTGGCGCGGCGATAAGCGGGGATTTCGGCGGACATTCCGAGGGGGCGGGTTGGCGAGGCAACTGGTTGGCGGATCGGGCTACTGCGCCAACTCGAGCGCAAAGGGAGTCGTGAGAGTGGCCGTGGAATCGGAGCCGACGAAGACGTCGAACGCGCCCGGCTCGGCGCCGAAGGTCATGTCCGCGCGCCAGAAGGCGAGGTCGGCGGACGCAAGCTGGAACGTGACATCGCGCGACTCGCCGGGTGCGAGCTCGATTTTTTGAAAACCTTTCAATTCGCGGACGGGCCGCGTGACGGAGCCGACGCGGTCGCGCACGTAGAGTTGCACGACCTCCTCGCCGGTGCGGGCGCCGGTGTTGCGCACGCGCACCGTCACGGTCAGCGGCGCGCCGCCCTCGCGCAGCGCCGGCGCGCTGAGGCGCAGATCATCGCAGGCAAACGTCGTGTAGCTCAACCCGAAGCCGAAGGGGAAGTGCGGGGTGTTGGACGAGTCGATGTAGCGCGAAAAATACGGATCACCCTCGCGCAACGGCGCGGGTCGGCCGGAGTTTTTGTGCGCATAGAACAGGGGAATCTGGCCGACGGAGCGCGGCCACGTCACGGGCAGTTTGCCGGCGGGGTTGCGGGCGCCGGTGAGGACATCGACGAGGCCGGGGCCACCCATCGTGCCGGGGTGCCAGCCGACCAAAATGGCGTCCACGAGCGGCTCGACCGTCTCGAGCAGAAGCGGCCGGCCGGCCATGAGCACGAGGACGATCGGCCTGCCGGTGGCGCGCAATTCGCTGAGCAGCGCCAATTGCGGGCCGGAGAGATCGAGCGAGGTGCGGCTGGTGGATTCGCCGCTCTGCGCCGCGGACTCGCCGAGCGCGGCGATGATGACATCGGCGCCGGCGGCGGCTTCGCGGGCGGCGGCGAAGCCGGACGTGTCGTCGCCGGTCGTCAGGCAGCCCTCGGCGTAACGCAGCCGGTCTTCGGGAAATACCCCGGCGAGCGCGGCGCGCAGGCTGACGGCCTCCTCCTTCTTGCCAAGGCCGCGCCAGCAGCCGAGCTGGTCGTCGGGATTGTCGGCGAGCGGTCCGACGAGGGCGACGGTGAGTCCGTCAGGGACCAGTGGGAGCGCGCCGTTGTTTTTCAACAGCACCACCGAGCGTCGGACGAGGTCGCGCGCGATCTCGAGGTGGGCGGGCGAAAGATGCAGGACCTTCTCCTAGGTCTCGTCGCAGTAACGGTAGGGGTCATCGAAGAGCCCGAGCCGGAACTTCGCGGCCAGCACGGTGCCGACTGCTGCGTCGAGCCGGGCCATGGGCACGGCGCCGGAGCGGACCATCTCCGCCAGATGCTTTTCGTAGCCCTGGCTTTCCATGTCCACGTCGAGCCCGGCGAGGAAGGACTGGCGGGACGCCTCGCGCAGGTCGGCGACGCTGCCGTGGGCTATCAATTCGTAGATGCTTTGCCAGTCGGAGACGACAAAGCCGCGGAAGCCCCACTCGCCGCGGAGAACGCGGTCCATCAGGAAGGCGCTGGCCGAAGCAGGAGTGCCGTCGATGTCGTTGAAGCCCGACATGAAGGTCGCGACCCCGGCGTCCACGGCGGCGCGGAACGGCGGCAGGTAAACTTCGCGCAGGATGCGTTCGGTGACGTCGGTCGTGAAGTAGTCGCGACCGGCCTGGGCGGCGCCGTAGGCGGCGAAATGCTTGGCGCAAGCGAGGATCGTGCCGGCGGCGCCGAGCCGGTCGGTCTGGAAGCCGCGCACGCGCGCGCGGGCGATGGCGGAGGCGAGGAAGGGATCCTCGCCCGCACCCTCGGCGATGCGGCCCCAGCGCGGATCGCGCGCGATGTCCACCATCGGCGCGAAGGTCCAGTGGATGCCGCCCGATGCCGCCTCGATGGCGGCGACGCGTTCGGCGCGCTCGATGGCGGCCAGATCCCAGGAGGCCGCCGTGCCGAGAGGAATGGGGAAGATCGTGCGGTAGCCGTGGATGACATCGAGGGCGAAGAGCAACGGGATGCGCAGCCGCGAGGATTCGACCGCGAGCTTCTGCCACTTGCGGGTCTCGGCCGCGCCGACGACATTCAGAACGCTGCCGACCCCGCCGGCTTTGATGGCCGGGACGAGTTGCGCGGAAGAGGCCGGCCCGGTCATCTCGCCGCGCGCCGAATACTGGACCAACTGGCCGACCTTCTCCTCCAGCGTCATGCGGCCGAGCAAGTCGCGCACGCGCTCCTCGACTGGAGCGGAAGGCGGCAATGCGGCGCGGACTCCGACGGCGAGGGAGAAAACCGGCAGGAGAAGGAAAACGGCGCGACGGAAGTTCATGTTGGGGAGTGGCTGGCGACCTTCGCCGCCGGAGACGGCCAGCGGCTCCGCTCCGGGGGCGGCACAATCAATAGGCGATTGTCAGCCTGGCCGGCAACCTGTCGATTTTGATTTCACCGGCATCGTTCACCGCCAGCGCGCCGTCGCCGGAGACGGACTTCACCGGCCGCGACAGAGGCGACTTCAAAACGATGCCGCCGGGCGGAACCGTGACGTCGCCGCCGACCGTCACGACGACTTCGCGTCCGCCGTCAGCGGTGGCGGTGCTCTTGATCGTGCAGTCGATGTTGCCATAATAGGTCGGCAGGCCGCGCACTTCGACACCGGCGGAATGCGCGACCCACTCGTCGGCCACGCCGGCGGCAAGCACAAGGGACTCGTCCTGCTCGCGCTCGTAAACGAACATCGTGCGCACGGAGCGGATGAAATCCGATCCGCACCAAGTGTGCGGCATGTCGCCGATCATGCGCGGCATGAGAGGGTCGCGGAAGACGACTTCGGCCCAGTGGTTCCAGCCGGCGGGACGGCGCTGCGCCATGAAGTAGTCCAGGGCCGCGATGGCGCGATCTTTCTGGCCGAGCAGGACGAACGAACCGATCACGCGGTTCTCGTAAGGCGTGAAGTCGAGCCACCCCATCTTGCCGTCGCGGCGGGCGACGAAGCGCTCCCAGTAGAGGTCGAAGGTGCGCGTGAGCGCGGGCTCGGGCAGGCGGCCAAGCTCGTTGACCGGGTTGAGCGCGATGGTGGTAGAGGTCGCGTCGAAATCACCCAGCTCCGCGCAACCGGGGATGTAGTCCACCTTCGTGTTCTGCATCGCGAGCGCGATCGAGGCGTAGAGATCCTTCGCGCAGTCGTCGCGCTCGGCCGCGAACTCCGCCTGAGCCGCCGTCTCGCCGAGGATGCCGGCGATGGTCACCGCGTCCTTGAGTCCGCGCAGGACGAAGAAATTGTCCCAGTAGGAATGCATCGGCTTGGCGCTGTAGCCCTCGTGGCTGATCGACTCGGGCACGAGGCCGTAGAACGCGCGCTGCTCCGGCGTGCCGGTGCGGTAGGGCTCGGTTTTGCGCTGGGCGCGCAGGCTTTGGATGAAGCGGACGGTCTTTTCAACCGTGTCCCATTTCGTGCGCAGCCATGCCGCGTCGCGGGTGAAATGGTAAACCTGCATGATCAGGTAGATCATCTGCCCGTGGCTGTCGTGTTCGTCGGTCGGATCGCCGCCGAGGGCGTCCACGACGCAGGGGATCTTGCCGCTGGGGAACTGGAATTGCGCATACCAGTCCGCGAAGTCGCGCACCTCCTCCTTGAGCCCGAGCTCGAGCAGGGCGGTGGAGGTGAGCGAACCGTCGCGAATCCACGAGCGCTGGTAGTTGCGCGAGCCGGGCTGGATCCGCGGGCCGTCCTGGTTGATGAAGATGTAGGCGAGATTGGATTTGATGGTGTCGATGACGGGTTGCGCGGCGGGCGGCAGTTTCACCTGGAAGCGGTCGAGCATGGACTCCCATGTGCGGCGGGTCGCGTCATGCGCCTCGCCGACGTAGCGCTTGGCTTCGTCGCGCGGCAGGTTCGGCCGGGGCGAGCCGCTCCAGCCGTGGAAGGGCACGGCGAGCCGGAACTCCTGCGCGGCGCTGGTCCCGAGATCGAAGTCGTAGCCGAGAGCGGCGGATGCGAAGCCGAGGGCGTCCTCAACGGTTTGGTCCGCGGGCAACTGGCCGCGTTGCAGGTGCTCGGTAATCTCACCGGCATCGAAGGGCGTTGCGCCGAAGCCGGCAGGAGCGTCGAGCGGGACGATCGTGCGGTCGTTCACGCGCACGACACCGTCCTGTAAATGGATGTGGTCGATGCGGGACCAGCCGGCGGGACGAAAGAGGCTTTGCCATGGCGGATTCACCTGAAACGGCCGGATGGCCAGGAACAGCCTCCCCTTGATGGGCGCACCGGAGTTCACGACCCGGTAGGTCGCAAGCAACTGGCTGTCCGGCCCCGCCGGCCCCGCCGCAAAGGCCGTGGTCGTCAACGCAAGGTCACCGTGTTTCCATTCGACCGAGGGAATTGGAAGATAGCCTTTCTCGAGCGACTGGTGAAGGCTCACGTCGCCCCAAGTCACGAGTTTCCCGTCCACGAACAGAAATGGCTCGATGGTGAAGGAGCCCTGATCGACTTCGATGGCTCCGGCTTCGTTGACGAGGGCCTCGCTCACGTCGCCGGGGCTGCCCACGATGGTCCAGTAGCTCTGTTCCGGCACCAGATATTTTGGATACATCCCGCGCGGCTGGTCGCGGGCGACGGCTTGGAAGAAGGTGTTTTCGCTGGTGCCAACCTCGGGGCCCTTGACCTCGAGTCGCGCCAGCAGCAGCAAGCCGGGGCATTCTGCGGCGGCGGCCCGGACCACGAGTTTCAGCCAGCGGCCCTGCTGCTCCGGAAGGTAGAGGTGGTCGCGTCCGCCGTTGCCGCGCGCGACCGAGGCGGCCGTCCGCCATTTTTCTCCGTCCGAGGAGAGAAGCACGTCGTAGGCGGTGGCGTGGGCGCCGGGCTCCCAATCGAGCACAAGGCCGCCGAGTTCGCGCAGATAACCGAAATCGACCGCCATCCAGACGCCGGGGCCCGGCGCGGGGATCGTCCAGTCGGTGATGATCGTGCCACCCGCTTCGGGTTTCGGTGCCGGCCCGGGTGTGCTGCTGTCCAACGCAGCGGACGTCGTGACGGTCGCGCGGGCGTTTCGCGCCACGGCATCGTCGATCGGCTCGAAGCGCAGATTGTCGATGAGAATGCGGCCGCGGCCACCCGTGCCGGAAGAGACGACGAACTCGATCTCCTTGACGCGGCGAATCTCGGGTTTTGCGACGGCCCCCAGGCGAAGGTGAAATGGCGGCGACGGAGGTGCTGGGATGTCCACTCCGTCGGGAATGTGACGGCGAGCCGCTTGAGCCACCAGACGTTGTCGTCGGCGTCGATGAGTTTGACCTCGAAGTTGTTGACCGGCGATTCGGCGCGCAGGTCGAAGGTGAACTGGTAGTTGTCCGGCAGATCGAGGGCGAAGTCCTTGCGCGCGATGACGTGGCCGTAGTTCGCGCTCAGATCGAATTCCATCATCAGCGCCCGGCCGTGTTCGCCTTCGACGCTCGCGAGATTCGCATGCGCGCCCTCGGATGAGAAGGCCTGCCAGCCCTCAAGTGTCTCGAAGTCGTCAAGCACGCCCGGCTGCGGGGCCGCGGCACCGGGGTGCGCGAGCATGCTGCTGGTCAGCAGAATGCCGAGCAAGGCCCAGAGGTGGAGTCGAAGGGTGTGCTGGATCGGGGGCGTCATGGTTAAAGGGGGGATGGAACGCAGGTCGGGAAACAAAACCAGAAAACCCCGGGTTCAGGTGGTGCCAGCGAGCGGCAGGGACGCCTTGCGCGCTGCGAGCAGGGCCTTGACTTCGTAGGCGCGCTGCTCGGTCAGCGGGTATTTGAAAAGCAGCACGGCGCTGATGGCGCAGAGGATCGGCGGCAGGCCGATTTCCCAGAACCGGATCCAGAAAAGCGTGGACTCGGTCTGCGTCGCCATCGCCTCCACGAAGCCCGTCAGCCGCAGCAGATAGCCGCTGAGGACGGAGGCGATCGAGACGGCGACCTTCCACCACCAGTTATAGACGGCGAAGTAGATCCCCTCCCGGCGGACTCCGGTCGCAACCTCGTCCTCGTCGCAGATGTCTGCGATCATCGAGTTCACGAGCGAGAAGCAGAACACCATGCCCAGCGAGAGGCAGATCGTGGGGATGAAGGTCAGCCAGGGGTAATCACGGTTGTAGCAGACGATTTTCAACAGGTTGCCGCCGATGATGACGAAGAAGGACAGAAGGACCGTGAAGCGCTTGCCGTAGCGCTTGGACAACCAGGTCATCGGAAAGACACCGGCTATCCCAACCACCGCCCAGAGCGTTCCGTTCAGGGCCATGAGGGTCGAGGCCCGGTCCGTATCGCCGCCGAAAAGGTAGAATATGGTGATGTAGTTGCTGAACCCCATGACCAGTTGAAAGCCGACGATGAGAAGGACGAACGCCACGACGAGCTTGATGAAAGTCGGGTTGCGGTAGGTTGTCCTGAAGCTTTCCATGATGGGGATTTTCTTCTGGGACTTGATCTGTTTCAGCTTCCCCTCCTTGCAGACGAACGCACACCAGAGGGCCGCGCCGGTGAGGATCACGCTCATGCCGAGGCACACCCACTTGATGCCCGCCACCGTGTCGCCGCCGAAGATCGGGCGGTTGGCGAGGTAATAGACCCACGGCAGCGAGAACGCGCCCACGTTGCCGATGAAGCTCGCATAGGCGAACAGGCTGGTTTTCTCGTGATAATCCTCGGTCATCTCGAGCCCCAGCGCACCGTGGGGAATCGAGAAGATGGGGACGACGGTGTAGAAAAACATCGAGACCACCACGAAGTAGGCGAACATCGCCGTCTGGCTCCAGTCCCGCGGCACCGTCCACAGCAGCGAGAACGCGACCCCGATCAGGACGCCGCCGACGACGAGGAAGGGAATCCGCCGGCCGAAGCGCGAACGGGAATTGTCGGACATGTTGCCTAGGAACGGATCGATGAACGCATCCCACAGCCGCGGCAGCGCCTGGGCGTAGCCGATCCAGATCGCGCTGATGCCCAGCCCGACGACATAGACGAGGCTCGTCAGTTGCACCACGGAGTTGACCGCGACGATCGTGACGACCGCGCCCATGCCGTAGGCGATCTTCTGCGACGCCGGAATCCTGTCGGCCGGGGCGGTCGTGTGATGTTCGTGTCGGGTCATCGGTGTGGGGTGTGGTCGCTTCGGTTTCAGGTTGGGAAAATGCTTCTGCGCGGCGAGTGTTCCCGCAGCCGCTGCGCTGCGGTCACAGGTCGATTTCGATGTGATTGTCAGTCGGCCCGAGAAGCCCGGCAAGCAGCGTGGCATCGACCCGCAGGCCGCCCGGCCGATAGGGGTTTGCCTCGCGCCCGATGGGAAGGAGCACGACATCGTTGACGCGAATCTCCGGGGGGCCGCCGTGGCGCACGCGGTAACGAATCTCGACGCGGCACCCGCAGAGATGAGTCGAGGCCACCAACCCGTCGAGGCTGCGGGGCAGGACGGGGTCGAACACCACCCCGCCGAACGACTCACGCACGCCGAGCAGGCAGGCGCGGACTATGCGCAGGAACATCCCCGGGCCGCTCGAATACAGCCGCCAGCCGCCGCGCACCTTCACGGTGCCCGCGCGCAGCTCGGGCCAGCGCGCCGCAGCCTCAACGCGGTCGGCGAAGTCCGCGTCGGAGCTGGAGAAATAGACGTTGCTCTGGCGCGGTGCGGCGCGGGGAACGACGGCGGCCAGCGCGACAGGGTTCACCACCTGCAGCGCCTCCCAGAGTTTCTCCCCATCGCCGATCTTTGCCATCGTCTCGGCGTAGCGCAGATGGGCGTGGACGTATTGCAGGCCGATTTCGCGGCCGACGTTCGCGGCGGTGTCGGCGCGCTTGAAGAGTTTTTCGATCCCGCCGTGGTAGGCTGCGGGTTCACTCATCAGGCGCACGCCGTCGGTGAACTTCAACTCGCGCTCGACGATCGCCATGTGTCGCACCGCCTCCGCAGGAGTGAAGAGCTCGGCGAGCACTGCGCGCGTCATCGGCAGGAGGCGGTGGCGGATGCCTGTCACGCGGTCCTGCGGGTGCAGCAGCGGCCGGGCGGTGCCGTCCGCCTCGGATGCGAGGAATCCCGCGACGATGCCGGCCGGCATCAAGTGCGCGGCGAAGTCGGCGCGCATCCGCACGAGCATCGCATCGAGGCGCCCTGCGCGGGACTCCTCGCCAGCGCGCCGGCTGATGTCCGCCAGTTGGCGGAATGCATGGAACGCCAGCCCGACGGTCCAGGCACTGATCATGCGCGTGCGCATCGCCGGGTCGGCTGGCTGGAGCGTGTCGTCCCAGTCGCCATCGCCGTAGTTGACGAGGGCGGAGCCGGGGAGGAAACGCAATTCGCACAGTGCGACGACCCGGTCGCAGTGCGCCCAGAGCGCTTCCACCGGGCCGCCCGCCTTGAAGGAATGCGGGTCGGTGTAACCGATCTTTTCCGAAAGAAACGCGAAGTCATTGCCCGCCTCGACGTAGTCGCACAGCGCCTTCACCGGCCAGAAGCACACGTCGCCGTGGCTGTGCGCCTGCTGGATGAAGCGGAACGGCTCGAACATGAACCACTGGGGCCAGCCTCCGGCGATGCTGCCCGACTCGCCTTCCGCGTATTGCTGGGCAAAAACCGTGGCGAGGATGCGGCGCACCGTGGCGAACTCGCCCGCGGCCAGCAGCCATTCCACGGAACCCTGGCAGACGTCGCGCACGCCCCACGCGGCGCCACCGTATTGCTCGAGGCCGTGCGGCGCGGAAAAATGGATGGAAGCATTGTGCGTGAACCACGGGAGCACTTCATCGACGCGCGCGACCCCCGCGTCGTGACTGCCAAGCAGACGCACGGGGGGCGGCGGAGGACTGGCGGCCGGTCGGCTGCCGGCAAATTCCCTGCGCGCCGCAGTCACGCCGGCTGCGAGGGCGCCCTCGCCCTCGGTCGTTCCCAGCATGATCACGCCGCACTGTGCGACCGGCCCCGTGCGGATCACCGCATACGGTCCGCCTTGGCCTGCGGCGCCATCGTGGAGCAGGTCCGCTCCACCCAGCCCGGCCGCATTGGCGGGATCGTCAATTGCGATCGCAAAGCACATGCCAGACAGAAGTTTCGCCGTGAAACCCTCCTCGCCGGGCAGCGCAGCCATCCATCCCTGTTCTTCCCGGACTTCGAGCTGGCCGGCCGAATCAAACTCGTTTGCGCCCAACGCGAGCTGGTGCGTGATGAGAAACTCCTGCGGCGGGCCGGCGAGCACCCGCAGGATAAGGAAGGAACACGACGATACAGCCGAGCACCACACGCGCGCCTCGATTGTGGTGTCTTCGCACCGGTAAATCCACCGGACCGAGCCGGGGTCCATCGCGAACACGCTCGGCACGCCAAGCTGATGCCAATTCGCGCCGCGACGCACGAACACGCGCTGGCCGCTCGCGCGCGCGACGTTGAGCGGATTGCGCACAACCGAGAGCAGCCGCGCGAGGCTGGAGTTCCCGAGATAGGCCTGCGCGGCGAAGATGCCTGCGGCGTAGCACGTGAGGCCGAACTGCCGGTCGTCGAACCAACTCGAATCGCCGCTGCGGAGAATGTGCCCGTGCGGGCGCGCGACGAGCGCCTCCTTCCCACGCGTGACGACGTGCGTGTGCCGGCCGTGGAAAAAGGAGAGCGTGCGGTGCGCGGCGTCACGTTCCACATGGCGATGATCGCCGGGAAACCACTCCGTGAGCTCCTCCTCCGTCGGCGACGCGCCGGAAAGCCAGGGTGCGGCTGTGAACACGGAGGCGGCCATTGCCAACGACGCGGGACGCGATGCGTGGACCGCCGCCCAGTCGAGCGGAAGCAATTCGCGCAGCAGTGCGACGTCATCCGGGCCTGAGGCAGCGGGGTGATCATCAACGAAACGGGCGATGAAATTCACACGCGCGGTCGCGCCGGGGGCGAGTGCGACCGCCCGGCTTTGCAGTCCTGCGAGGGCAAACTCGTATTGGAGGCGGCGCGAGGGCAGCGCGGGCTCGCGCACGGCGGCGGGCTCGCCGGTGAGGCGGTGATCGACGCCGAAAAACTGCCAGCCGTCGGTGCAAAAACCGGCCGCGCCCTCGGCGCAGGCAAACGCGGCCCACGGGTGGCGCCCGCCCGCCATCGACTGGTTCTGGCGGGCGAGAATGGCGTGCCCGAACACGGCATCGGGCGCGGGCAGGAGATCGAGATATTGGGAAACGTAGGCCTCGTTGTTGCGCACGGCGGCTTCGTCCGCGAGTCCGAGGTCTTGGGCGTGGAGCACGTCAAGCGCGAGCGTGGCGGCGGCGGTGTTGCGAAATTCAACGCGCCAGGCCCAGGCGGCGAGCTGCGGATGCACCGCGAGCGTCGTCACGCATTCGAGGCCGGGAAACGGCGCGGTGCGCCACGTCGCGCATCCATCGTGGGAGAACTCCAGCGACGGGCCGGCCAACGGCGCCCAGCCACGCGGGGAACCGGCGGAATCCTTCCAGCGCACGAGCAGGCGGAACAGCCCGTCCTCGGCGGGTCCGGGCAGGAGCTGATTGATAAGAGTCTCGCGATGCCTGAGGGCGAACAGCGCGCCTGAGGGCAGCAACTGGACGCGGAGGCCGCTGGCGGACTTGAGATCGAGGAGTCCGAAACCGTCGGCGGATGGAAGGGAGATCGCGTGCGAAGTGAAGGAGCCCATGACGGTGGTTGCGTGCGGGATTGACCCGCGGCGGCGAGAAACAGGGAGCGGGCGAGAATGACGAACGGAGCGTCATCCCGCAAAGCGGGATGACGAGTCCGAAACGGGGCGGACGTTCTGCCGACCGGCAGAACGCACGCCGCAGGAATCAGAACGTGAACCGGGCCGAGAACCGGAAGGTGCGCGGCGCGGGCAGGTAGAACTGATCGGCGACCAAGCCGCCAGCCTGGTCACGATAACCCCAGTGATAGCCGGTGACGACCGGATCATCGGCGCCAAGCACATTGTCGATGTTGAGCGCGAAGCGGGCCGGGACCCGGCCGAACTTCGTCTCATAGGCGAGCACGGCGGAGGTCGAGGTGGTCGCGTCGGCATAGGCGGGCTTGTTGTCGAAGATACCGGCGTATTTCTTTCCTGTTTTGGCGACGCCGCCTCCCACGGAGAAGCCCTTGAGGGCGTCGCCAGTGAAGGTGTAGTGGGCGAAGAGGCTGGCGGTGTATTTCGTGGAGCCGCTTTGGATCACGCCGGGTTTGGCGTTGTCGAGCGCGCTTTGGACGCCCGCGATTTCGGCGCGGAGGGCGTCGCGGGCCGAAACCGGCAGCGCCGTGTTGTTAACGGTGGCGTTCCACGTCGCGAGATTGGCGGCCATGTGCGCCCGGGCTCCGGGATAGAAATCGACCACGACTGCCTCGGGCTTGGCGTAGCTGGCCTGAAGACGGAGACCGTTGAACGGGTTGGCGGTGACTTCGAACTCGTAGCCGGTCACGTCGCGCGACGTGATGTCGGAGTAGGCCAGGCTGCCGTTGCCTGAATCGGATGCGACGCCTCTGGCGATATTGTATCTCTGCCAGATGCCGCGCAGACCGACCGGGTTTTCGACGAGGTGGCCTTCCGAGGTGGTGTCGTAGCGGCTGAGGACGGCGTAGTATTTGCCGTCGCCGGTGGAGACCCGGATGCCGTAGTCGAGGCCCTTGCCTTCCTCGGGGCTGGGCCGCGAACCGCCCAGCAGCGGCTGGGAGCCGGGGTTGGGCGGCTGGATGTTCTGCGAGTAGTTCGCGAAGAGGCCGAGCCACTTGAAATAGTAGATGGCGCCGGCGGAGTAGGTGGTGCCGCTCTGGCTTTCGTCAGATATCTTGTCCGTGAGGTTCGGGCCGCGCCGGAGTTCGCGGATGTGCTCGTCGTAGCTGTCGCGACGGGCGCCGGCAAGGATGCTGAGGGTGTCGTCGAAGAGCAGGGTGTGCGAAACGACGGCGAGATCCTTGAGCTTGAAGGTGTCGTCGAAGTCGAACCAGTAGCCGTCGGCCTTTGGCATGTAGGAGATCTGGCGGCCGTTGGGCGCGACTTCGGGCGGGTTCAGAAACTGGTTCGGCTGGTCAAGGTAGATGCGGCCCCAGATCATGTTTTGCACCCAGTCAGCCGGATTGGTGATGCTGGTGGCGTTGCCGACCTGCCCGAGGTATTGCCGGGCGGAGATCTTGACTTCCTTCGAGGCGGTGGAGGCGCTCAGGCGCTGCTTCCACGGCGCGCCGAAGAGGGTGGACTCGAATTGATAATTCATCTGGGCGCGGGCCTCGGTGACGGCGCGCTTCTGCGTCTGCTTGCTGAGGAAGAAGTCGGCGAAGGCCTTGCCGAAGTTCGGGTTGGTCGCGCCGGTTGGGAGCTGCCTGTTGATATCGATGGCTGCGCCGCCCGTGCCTTCGTAATCCTTCGCGACCTGATCGTCGTAGTAGCGGTAGAAAGACACCGACGCGTCAAGCTGGTCGTTAAACTTGTGGTCGAGGAATGCGGTTAGGTTCTTGTAGTTGATTTCCGAGATACCGTGGCCGTAGGTCCAGTCGCGGCTCGGCATGACGGGAATCTTGGCGGTCGAGGCGAAGGTCGCGTGCCAGGGCAGCTTGATCTGCGAGGGATACCAGCCGGCACGGGGTTGATACGGCAGCGCGCCCCATGTCTCGGTCTGGGACGTGGTGGACGCCCAGCCGCCGGCCCAAGCCATGAGGGAGTTGGCGCCGAGGCTCGGGGTATAAACCCAGAACGGGTTCAGCCAGTCTCCCCACGCGCCGGCATTTTGCATGCGCTCCGTGCGGGCGGCGCCGACGGGCGCCGCACCCCAGGTCGCCGAGGAAGTGGTGCCATCCCAGCCGGACACCTTGTCGTTGATCGAGGACGAGATGAGCGTCTTCTCCTTGCGGGCGCCTTCGAGCTCGACGCGGACGGAGGTCTGGTCGGAAAGCTTGTAGAGCAGCGCGAGGGTGACTGCCTGGAGGTCGTTGTCGTCGCCCTCACGCCAGCCTTTGTTGGCGTCGTTCACTGCGTTGATGCGCGCCGTGAGCTTGTCGGAAAGACGCCGGTTCACATCGATTTCAAACCGCACGCTGCCGTTGCCATCGACCACCATGGTCGGGGTGATGAAGTCCTTGTCCGGCCGCGGAACCTTGGTATAGGTGCTCAGCGTGCCGCCGACAGTGCCGAGGCCGAAGATGAGACCGTTCGGACCGCGCAGAAACTCGACGCGCTCGATGTTGTAGCTGTCTCCGTCCTGATAGAAGGAGAAGTAGTTGCGCGTCGGCCCGGGACCGCCCTGCTGGCCTTCGCCGGCGCTGCGGTAGTTGAACGACCAGGCGTGAAACGCCGATCCGCCGAAGCCCTTGCCGGCGTCGGGATTCGCCGGCACCACGTTGGGAGCCCACTTGACGGCTTCCCGGATGTTTTGGATGCCCAGATCGTCGAGGAACGTGCGGGTGAGCGACGAGATCGACGCGGGCGTGAGCTTGAGCGGGGTGTTCGTGCGGCCACCTGCGAGGGAATCGACAGCGATGTAGCCGTGGTCCTTGTCAGTGTTCACAACGAATGGCGAAAGCTGGTAAACCTGCTCTTCGCCCTCCTTCGTCTTGTTGTTTTCAGGCGCGGACTGCGCCCGGAGCGGGGCCTGGAGGCCCAACGTCAGCACCAGAGCCGACGTGATTATCAGGGGGATCTTGGTTTTCATCTTGTTTAGGGTTGCACAGGGTTGGACTTTGTCTGTTCGGACCAGAACAAAAGGGTTCGGCTCTTGCCGCCAGTGGGTGCGGTGCCGTCTGCGCGGCCAAACCTGGCCGCTACAAATGCAGTGGTGAGCGCGAGACGGAGAAGTGGGTTGCGGGCGATCATCATGACATCATTGAAGACGCAGCACCCCGAGCCGGGTCCGCGCCTCGCTCTCGTGGTAATAGGACCAATTGAGCTTCAGGGTCGCCTCCCACTCGCGCGTGCCCTCGGAGAGGACGGTCGGCGAAACTCCAATCTCGAGACCCTCGCGCGGCGTCACGCCGATTGAACTCCACGGAATCGACGCCTCGACATTGTAACCGTGTTCGGTTGCCCGCACTTGGACCTCTGCCGGGGCGGCATTGAAAAACTCCCGCGATTCTCCCGATGCCTCGGCACCAAAATGGGAGGAACGGATGAAGGCGAACTGGTAATCGCGCGAGCCGAGCCAGGTGAGGCCGTCCGCATCCGGATCGACGAATATCTCGACCATGCGGTTCCGCTCCGGCGCGACGCGAAAACCCGCGGGGCTGTCGATCACCTCGGCATGGAAATGCAGCGCCTGCTCGTCCCATGTGAAGGCGAAGCGCATCTCCACCGGGGCGTCATCCGGCCAAACATCGGCACCGGAGTCCTTGAATTCGAGGCCAGCGACCGTGTGCCATTCCCACTGGGCGCGCGGCGTCGCGGCGGGGACTGCGGTCGCCCGGCGCTGCGGCGGCACAGCATTCGGGCCGGCAAGCTCCCGTTGGGCAAACATCGAGGTGTTGGCTCCGAACGCCGCCTCGGCGAACTCCGGGATCGCGGCGCGCCCGGCCCGCACGAGCGGATCCTGCTGGAACCAGCCGCGCACGCTGTCGCCCGTGAGCAGATTGGCCGCCGTGACGAGCAATGCAGCCTGTGCGTCGCTCTCGCCCGCCGCCTCACGGCCAAAGGTCGCGCCATGGCGGTGCAACGTCTCCCCGGGAAATTTGTCGAGCAGCAGGGCAAGCGTGAGCGCATCGGGCTGCATCGGGGAATTTTCGAAAAGACTCGCGTATGCCAGTTGCGCGGCGGAAGCACCGGTGAGAATCTCGCGTTCGTCCAGCCAAAGGCCGGGAAATGACGCTGCCTTGACGTTTGCGGGCGCGAGCACATGCACCGGCCCCAGCGCCTGCGTCGTGCGGGCGAGACTCGTCCACTCGCGCGCCGGCCAGACCCCGCGGGCGATCTGGAGAAAGACGGCGAGCCGATGCGCATCGCCGAGATTCGCGGCGGTCGGCTTGAGTGAATCCCACGGCAGCGCATCGAAACATTTTGTCGCCTCCGCAGCAAGCGCCGGGAACGCCTGTCGCGTCGCGACGAGGGCGGCGGCATGGCGGGCGACCTCATCGGCGCCGCTCGAGATCACGGTGCCGAATGAGGCCCGCGCGCGGCCTAGCGCGTCGGCGTCGGTGAGCAGACCGAGTCGGTGCGCGGCAAGAACGGCAGTGAGTTGCAGACCGGATTCGGCCGGTGTCGTTTCCAAGGTCCGCCATGCAAGGGCCGCCAAGGCGCGCACTTGCTCCCCTTCGGCCGGACTGAGATCGCGCCGCGTGGAGAACAGTCCTGCCTTGGCGAGCGCAAGTCGTGCCTCGGGCGACTGCATGAACAGGCGCTGGACCAGACCGGTGCGCAGGTTTTCCGCCTGCACGAGGGATATGCCGAGATCGATTCCGATCACGTCCTCGTTCACCCAGCCGGTGTGAGGGTTGAACGCATCGACAAAACCATAGCGTTTCCATATCTGATCTCCATAAACTGAGCGCAGATGGTGGAGCACCGCAAGTGTCTCGCGCGGGGCGAACGGCAACGACCCCGCAGCGGCGCAAGGCACGATCGTGCCATCAAGCGCGTTGAAGCGCTGGGTGCGCGGCGGCCCGCCCCACGCCTTGTAGCCGGTCACCGAATCCGAGGCGGTCACGCCCCACAGAGATTCGCTCCATTCGGGAAACTCGTCGCGCAAATCCAAACTCATCTGCCGCTGGGCCAGTGTGGCGAGCCGGGAATTCTGAAAATAGTCGGCAAAGGCGTCGCGCCGGTTCCGAAGGTCCATGTAGCCCTGCGGGAACTGGTGAACGAAGAGCGGGGGCTCCTGCAAATAGACAAAGTCGCCATAGCGGCCGAGTGGCGAGCGCTCCCAACTCCGCCAGTAATCCGCCCCGACCGGCCGTGCCGACACGCCCAGCGCGAGGAAACTCATCAGCAGGTGCTCGGAATACTTGTTCCAGCGATAGCGCGAAAATCCTGTCTCATCATGCCAGCCGAGCGACACGAGCCCGCCGCCATTACGGAACCACGCCCAGTCCACGTCGGCGAGCATGGCGTTGACGAACGTGGTGATCTCCGGGTCG